>JAGUZN010000050.1 GCA_020060775.1 Armatimonadota bacterium | reverse complement strand
CTAGGTGGACAACAGAAGGATAAATTCGGTGGTTAAGATTCTGCTTGGATTGTGACGTTATGCGGTTGTCAGGGTGCGGGGTATCAAACATATATTCTATAGTAAGACGGGGGATCGGTCAATAGAGTGGATAGTGGTTGGTGGTTAGTTGGCATCCCTGCGGGGATGCGGGGATAAGGGAGTACCTCCCCCGCTGCACTATCGCTTGCAAGGGGAGGTATTTGTGCGGCCAGGGACGGCCGCGCTCCCCGTGTGGCGTTTCTTCCCCGTGTGCGTTGACAAAGGAGTTTGGGGGAGGGTGTTGAAGTAGGGCTGTAGCAGGACAAGGAGGGCATGGCGATGCGGATGAGGCAAGCCCTGGTGTGGATGACCGTTTTCATGACGGGTGTGGGCCACTGCGTGCCGCGGTGGCTAGCGCTTGCTGCCGTGCTGATGGTGCTGGGGTGCACGGCGTGGGCGCGAACGATTTCATCGTCAAGAACAGTAATTGCTACACCGTTGACACCGCCTTCGGAGTTTCTGTGGGTGCCGCTGCTGTTCCTGATACTTTTCATCGCCGGTTGTACTCTCTGTTTACGCTGGCTGTGGCCGTCCTCACGTTTTCCCTGGTTTCAGGCGCTGTTCAGGGCGACGGTGATAGGGATTGTCTGCGGAGTCTGCGTGCACGGGCTATGGTCTACGATCCATATGATCTCCTGGGGGGCGTTGGGCAATCAAGTTTTCTGGGGGAAGTCATGGTCGGATGTCGGCCAAGATTTTTTGCTATTCAATCAGTTTGTGCTGATCCAGGTCATCATTTTCACCCTCTGCCTGATCGACTTCGAGCCCGACATTTCCTCCGAGTATCTTGCACCCTTGGGAGGCACGCTACTGGCATTGGTCATAATCCATCTCCTGCTAGGCGTATCTATCTCCTTACCGGAATTATTTTATGTTCAGGTAGTCTTGATTCTCTCCATGGTTGTCATTTTTGGCATCACTCTGCGAAAAGCTCTCTATCGGTTTCGCTGGCGCATTCTACCATTATTGGGAATGGTGACTGTCCTCTACGGCATTACTCTGACGCCTTATATTGCGACCGGCGCGTTATCACATGGACGTGCCCCTTTTCAGGACTGTCGCGACCGTATTAAAGACTACGGGATCGTCCTGCACGCCTACGTGCGATACCACCGGCATTTACCGACCAGTTCCGACCAGGAGAGCCTGGCACGTGATCTGTTTTACGAATATCGTGAAAATCCGTTTTTCACCGAGCAATTCATTTACACCTTTACAGAGACTGCCGATGACCCTTGCCTGCTTTTCTGCCCCTGTGCCGACTGGTTGGATCGCCACCCCAAGTCCTATCGGTGGAATGCCCGGCTGGCCGGGGCTACGGTGGCCGAGTTGCGCGCACTGCCGAAGCCTGAGCCGCTCTTTACCTGCCCATATCACCGGCACTGGGTGATCACCACGCGCAATTTGCTTGAGGCGCTCGATATCCCGGAAGCCTACACTATCGATATCTCGAAACCATGAGGGGATGAACAAGGGAGAGGGGAGGCACACCAAACCACCCCACCGCCATCACGCAACCTGCAACCTGATTCGATGTTATGCGGCTTGACAGCTAGCCACCCCACAGGAGAACAGACTGACGGCTAGCAGCCACATCTCGTCCCCGCATTACTTTACTCTTCGCGTTCTCCCCCCCCTGGTTCGCGGAACAGTATGCCGGCGCATCTCCTGGCATTCTCTGTGCTGTTGCCCGGCATGATTACCCAATGGCGCACCACGAATTTCCGCAATGGCTGCAGGCTGATGTATTTGTAGTGTTTACCGGTAAACTGTAATTGGCATGGCACGGTGGGATTTTCATGCAACCGTGCACGTTCATGTGTTGTCGCTGATGGAAGATCAGAGGTGGTGGCGTGATTCTCCGACATGGGTGCGCGCGATTGTTGGCTGGGGGCGACACACACCCTCCGGCACCTGCTGATGCGGTGGGCATGCTGAGAGTGAGATCACGGTGTGCTGCCGGGATGACTCCGGCCAGCGGTGCGCAGCAGAAAGGATCGCGGCAATGTTTTTATCACGCGGGTTCAAAATCGGTCGCATCAGCGGCATTGACATCAACGTCGACTTCAGTTGGATCATCATCTTCGGGCTGTTCGTCTTCATCCTCGGCGGCGTGTACCTGCCGGCGGTGGTGCCGGAGCAGTCGGCGAGCGCGTACTGGGGCATTGCCATTCTCACCACGCTGCTCTTTTTCAGCTCGGTGCTGGTGCATGAGATGTCCCATTCCATCGTCGCCCGTCGCAGCGGCATCCCCATCAGCGGCATCACCCTGTTCATTTTTGGCGGGGTGTCGCAGATGGAGGATGAGCCGGCCAAGCCCTGGGACGAGTTCAAGATGGCCATTGCCGGCCCGTTAGCGAGCATCGCCGTCGCCATTCTCTTCTTCGGCGTCGCCCTGGTCGTTGGACAGTTGGGTTCGGCGTTGTGGCTGGCAGCATTCACCTACCTCTGGTTCATCAACGTGGTGCTGGCGGTGTTCAACATGCTGCCGGGCTTCCCGCTGGACGGCGGGCGGGTGTTCCGTTCCATACTGTGGGGGATCACCGGCAACCTGCGGCGGTCGACGCGCGTGGCCGCCATTGTCGGCCAGGGCTTCGGGTGGCTCTTCATCGTGATTGGCGTGGGCAGTCTTGTCTACCCGCCATTGCGCCAGTTCGCCAGCATCTGGTTTGCGCTCATCGGCTGGTTCCTGGTGAGCGCGGCGCGCAACAGCTACCAGCAAATGGCCATCCGCGAGGAACTACGCCATGTGCCGATCAGCGAAGTGATGAACGACGAAGTGGAGTCGGTGCCCATCGGGACCTCGGTGCAGGCGCTGGTGACGGATTACATGCTGCGGTTGAGCGCCTCCAGCTTCCCGGTGGAGCGCGACGGCGAGATTGTGGGCACGGTGAACGTCGATGACGTACAGCGTTTGCCGCGCGGCGAGTGGGGGTCGCACATTGTCAGCGACATCATGCATCCGCTGGAGGACGCCGAAGCGCTGCACCCGGACAATGATGCATGGGATGCCGCCAACCGCATGGCGAAAACGAATCAGGACCGCCTGGTGGTGACCGATCACGGCCATGTCGAAGGGGTGGTGACGCGCAACACCATCATGCGCTGGTTGCAGACGCATACCAATTTGGTACGGGGGCAGGCGCAAGCCTGACGCATTGGCACGCGGAGCGGGGAGCGCAGACGGTGGCCGTCTCTCTTGGGGTGGGGGACGGCCACCCAGGGTTCCAAAGTTCCAGGTTCCAAGTTCCAGGTTCCAAGTTCCAAGTTCCAGGTTCCAAGTTCCAAGTTCCAGGTTCCAGGGGGGAGGGTAGGGAGGCCAACACGTGGTGGTGAGTGGTCGGTGTGAGATGCCATGACGTGTTCCTGTGCAACCACCGGCAGCATCTATGGACGCGGTTCGGGTGGGGACCGGCTGGAAGCCAGCGCTCCGACCTCCCCCTTTACGACAGGGGAGGGAATATGTCTGGTAGGGCGTGCTACGGGGTCGGGGAGGCCGGCGGGTAGCGGTCGTCGAAGACGAGGATGCCGCTGGCGACCGGGCGCACCCAGGTGGTGGGCGGATAGTTGACGGTGCGGCCGTCGAAGGCCATTGCGCTGCTGCTGCCGCCGTCGAGGTTCATCGCCTCCCGCGCGCCATAGCGCT
>JAGUZN010000009.1 GCA_020060775.1 Armatimonadota bacterium | reverse complement strand
TTCGTCGTCTCCCGGCGCCTCCTTTTCGCGGCATCGCCGCTCGTTTCGTCCTGTATCCCGCGCCGGTTGAGTGGAGAAATCGTTATGTCCGGACATTCCAAATGGGCCAATATTCGCATTAAAAAAGGGAAGATGGATGCCCTGCGCGGTAAAACCTTCACCCGCCTGGCGAAGGAGATTATCGCGGCGGCGAAAGCCGGCGGCGGCGACGCCAATAATAACATCCGCCTGCGCAACGCCGTGCAAAAGGCCAAAGACGCATCCATGCCCGCCGATAACATCAAGCGCGCCATCATGCGCGGCACCGGCGAACTCGAAGGCGTGCAGTACGAAGAGATCACCTACGAGGGCTATGGCCCGAGCGGCGTGGCGATCATGGTCGAGAGCATGACCGATAACCGCAACCGCACCACGCCTGAAGTGCGCGCCGCGTTCCGTTCCCACGGCGGCAACCTCGGGGAGAACGGCTGCGTGAGCTACATGTTCGACCACCGCGGGGTGATCACCGTCAGTGCCGAGGCGATCGATGAAGACTCGCTCATGCTGGCGGCGCTCGATGCTGGCGCGGACGACGTGAAGGCAGAAGGCGACGTCTTCCAGGTGTACACCGCGCCCGGCGACGTCTACCACGTGAAGGAAGCGCTCGAGCAGGCGGGCGTGGCCGTCGAGGAAGCCTCGGTGGCCATGGTGCCGCAGAACACCGTCACCGTCACCGGCAAGGAAGCCGAGCAGGTGATGAAGCTCATCGACGCCCTCGAAGAACTCGATGACGTGCAGGACGTCTACTCGAACGTCGACATCCCCGACGAAGAGATGGCCTCGCTGGCCTGATGGTCTTCCATCCTGCACCAGCATCCGCCCCTCTCCCGTACCGCGGGGGAGGGGTCTGCTATCTTCTCCCATGCTGTCTTCTGTCTCCTGTCTTCCCGATAAGAGGGAGATTACGGGCGCGGAAGCGAAAGAACTATATACGCCCCCACAACATCCCGACGGTCAGTGAGTGGCACGGTATCACATGACGCACGCAACAGAGCCACAGTCCATGCTGCCAACGGGCCGGGTCAGCTACGGTGCGCTGTTCCGGCTCTACATCCCGCTGGCCATCCAGGCTGCCTCTCAGGCGTTAACCTATCCGCTGGTCGCCTCGATCGCCGCGCATGGCGAGGGCGGCCCGCTGAACCTAGCGGGCATGGCGCAGGCGATGGCGGTGATGGGCATGGTGGGCATGCTCGGCGCCGGTCTGGTCACCACCGGCATGGTGTACGGCAGGACGCGGGCGGGGTATGCGCGCTTCCGGCAGGTCAACTGGCTGTTCACCGCGATCGTGGTCGCGCTGATGGCGCTATTGAGCATCCCGCCACTCGCGCACCTCTGGTTCGGCACCATCCTCGGGCTGCCGCCCTCGATCGAAAAGCCGGCCTACCAGGCGATGGTCGCCTCGCTGTTGTTGCAAACGCTGTTTTTCCTGCGCAACCCGTACCAGGTGATCCTGTACAATTACGGCGCCACCACGCTGGCCAGCGCCGCCACCATCACCCGCATTGTCGGCACCGTGCTGCTTGTGCCCGTCTTCATCGTCTTCGGGCTGGTCGGCCCGGTGTGGGCGGTGGTGGCGCAGGCGATCGCCATCGGCTTTGAAGTCATCCTCTCCTGGTACTTCGCGCGGCCCTACCTGCGCAGTCTGCCGTCCGTCAATGAAGCGCCCCCGACTCACCGGGAGTTGATCGCCTTCACCCTGCCGCTCTCCGCCGGCAGCCTCTTTCTCAACGTGTCCGGCGTGCTCATCGCCTGGGCCATCGCGCGCGCGCCCGATCCCGAGCGGATGATGCAGGCCTACTACCTGGCGGCCGGGCTCGCCGGTCCGGCAGCCTTCGCCGCCAGCCGCGTGCAGACGGTGGTGCTCACCGTGCTGCCCCGTTTGACTTCCGCGCGCACGCTCAAGGTGTTCACCGCGCTGGTCGGCCTGCTCACCGGGTTCGTGCCGTTGCTCTTCATCCTGCCGGGGGCGGCCGAGGTCTACTACCTGGCGATCCAGCGCTGTCCCGAGGCCTTGCTCCCGCTGGTGCGCCTCACTGCGCTCAGTCTGCTCCTCCACCCGCTCACGCTGGCGATCCGCGGCTACCTCGAAGGCATGGCCGCCTTCTTCAAACAGCCGGTGGCTATCCTGGTCGGGCATATCGTCTACTTTGTCGCACTCGCCGCCGTCGCGCTGGCGGGCATGGGCCTCAGCGTGCCGGGCAACCTGCTGCCCGCCTTCGCTTTCCTCGCGGCGAATATCGCCGCCGCCCTCACCATGCGCTACCTCCTCACCCGCGCCACCCCCGAAGCCGCGCAGGCGCGCCAGCCGGATGCCACGACATAGCGTTCCCTGTGCGATCGCACAGGGCTTCTTCGGCACACCCGAGCATTTCTTCGCGATGTTTACCGGTGTAATTTGGCTTTGAATTGGGTTTGTTTTTGATGTTATGTTAAGAGCCTATCCGAAAAGTGAATATCTGATATGATTCTCGTTCCCTTTTCATTCAAACATCATGGCCACTTGGCTGGTGATCCAGGCACAGG
>JAGUZN010000139.1 GCA_020060775.1 Armatimonadota bacterium | reverse complement strand
CGGGCGAAGCCACCCCGCGCACCCCCGGCCCGCAGTTCGTCGTCAAAGCCTTGCCCGCTCCACCTCAGCTTCGAGCGCTTCCGGCGCCTGAACCGTCAATTAACTTGCCGGATAGTGCGTTCACCGATCAGCACGGGCAGGCGCTGGCCTTGCGGAATCACGTGATCCTGCAGGATGGCGAAGTGGGTACCATCATTGGAGTCTGGCGTGGCCATGTTGGCGAGCCGCGTCTGCTGGTGCAGGTGGAGAATGGATTCCGCACCCCCGGCCCACAGTTCGTCGTCAAAGCGTCGCCCGAGACAATGCCGGGTGCTTCTCAGCCCCGAGCCTTGCCCGCTCCACCTCAGCTTCAGGCGCTTCCCGCACCATAGAATACACTCAGCCCGTGAAAGTGTTCACTCGCTGCGCCGTTGCGCAAGGCCGTGGCGGTGGACGATCCACATGGGTATGCGTTCCCGCACCGGGGGACTTCACGATCTACCCGTGAGCCCCCCGGGGCGGGGGCGCACAGGGAAAAATCCGCCTGCGGGCGGCAGGAGGACGGGCAGGGCAGGGCGAACAGATGTGATACCAGGCAAGCGCTGGTGCTGCCTGGCGTGGATGGCGCGGCGCTGCCCCGGCGGCGGCCCGCAGAAAGGATGTCGCGTATGCCGCGGTGGCTCCTGCTCCTCCTGCTCACCCTCTGCACCCTCTCCCTTGCACGGGCGTTCACCCAAGACGAGTTCGTCCTGCACGTGAAAGAAGTCGCCGCCCATGCCGGCATCACCCTCACCGGCTCCGGCACGGGACATAACGATCTGTTTTTCGTGGCAGGGACGTACGCGGGGACGGTCGAGCAATTGCGTGCAGCCTGGGAACAGACCGCCCGCTCGGCCGACAAGGTGACCGTGACGGCCACCCCGGATGGTGAGTGGATGCTGCATGAAAATGGTAATGGCTATTTCCGCTTATTTCATACCAGCGATTTCGAACTCTACTCCGCCCATGTCTGGCCGAAAAGCGAAGGCTGTTCACTCTCAGTCCAGTTGCTACCAGTCACCGACACACCGCTCCACGAAGTGGCGGATTTTTATCGACGCATGCGGGTCCTGCCGCTTCTTACGCCGGAAGGCCGGAAGTACCATCTGGATCTGCGCGTGTCGTCCAACCTCATCTCGCCGGATAGCCGACGGGTGGCCATCGCAGGCCGAGACGGCACGATCAGCCTGGTTGATGTACGCACTGCCGCAGTGCTGCGGCGGTGGAACGCGCACGACGGACAAGGCGATAGGTATATCCGCATGGCCTACAGTCAGGACGGCCGTTTGCTCGCCTCGGTTGGGGACGATGGCGCAGTAAAGGTCTGGGATGCCGAAACCGGCGCCTTATTAACAACCGTCATTGAACTCGAAGAAAGGAACTTCTCGGATGCAGTGTGCTTTGATCCGACCGGGCGCTACCTGGCGGTCGCCTTGGATGGCACATCGACCGGAGGTGGCGTCTACGACCTGCGCACCGGGACATGGGTGCGCCGGTTTGCCGAAAGAAAGTCGTGCCTGGATTGGAGCCCCGACGGCCGTTTCCTGGCCGTGGGTAATCATAAGGTACAGGGATATGCCGGCACGGTGGTGCTGGAGACGACCGGATTCTCTGTCATCCATAAGCACCGCGATGAGCACAATCTCACGGTGCAACAGATACGATTCAGTCCGGACAGCCGCCTGTTGCTGATCGATGAATTTGCTCAGTGCCACATGCTGGACACGAAAGACTGGTCGGTGCGCTATACGGTGCGTGACATCATCAGCTCAGCCACCGCCTTCACCTCGGATAGCGCCTATCTGCTGCTGAAAATATACGCCGACGATTTGATTGTGCTGGATGCCCGCAGCGGCGAGTGGCTCTGCCGGCTTCTCTGCAATGCCGAAGAGGCCATCAACGTCAGCGCGGACGGTACAGTGTTGGCGATGGATCAGTACGTGTGGGTGATGCGGGAGGGCACGGTGGCGGACGCCATCACGCGCTTCCGCACGGTGGTGGCGCGCCAGCCGGCGGATCTTGGGCGTATTGCGGCGCTGGCCAAGGCGGGGAAACTGCCGCCCGAACGCGCGCGTGTCGCCACGACCGCCATCCGCGAGGGCAGACTCAGCGACCACCCGGCGCTGGCGCAGTTCCTCGAGGGCGCTATCAGCGAGGCGCAATTCCTGGCCGCGTTCCGGTGACCGCAGGAGGCAGTCATGTCGATGCAAGGGACTCCGTTTCCACATCCATGTCATCGATGCCGCCACCTGTTCCACCGCGAACGTGGCGAGCGCTGCCGTTGTGCAGCGTTTCCCATCGAGATTCCCGAGGAGATCTGGCGGGGCGATTTCGACCACACCCACCCCTTCCCGGAGGATAATGGCATCCGCTTTGCCTGGAGTGACGATGTGCCGGAGGAGATGCGACAGAGAATCGAAAGTTCATCAATCGCGCTGAAGTACGGCCCGGATGGGTGGCGCACGCCGCCGCGCCGCGGGGCGAAGAACGACCCGCGCGGCCCACTCCCCCCGCACCGGGGAGACTTCACGATCTACCCGTGAGCCCCACCGGGGAGGAGGTGCCCATCGGTCGGAGCGCCGGCATCAGGGCACCCTCTTCACACCTGTTCGGGCACGGGGGCGGGGCGGGCGGGACGCTGATAGCGATAGACCAACAGGAGGTCGGCGAAGACCAGCAGGGCGTTGACGGCGTAGAGGATGATCACCGGGTCGCGGTGGAAGAGCAGCTTGTGGGCGATGCCGCTCAGGTAGCCGATGCACACCAGCCAGAGGAAGATGCGGCTCTTGCCGGCCACCTGCTTCGTCTTCCAGGTCTTGTAGACGGAGAAGGGCCAGCTCGCGCCGAAGCAAAGCAGCATGCCGATTTCAAAGGGACTCATGGAAGAACTCCGGTATGATCAGGCTGTCGATAGCTTATCACGGTGCGCCGAGTTCTTCAATGGATGACGCGCCCGGGTGCGCGTTGCGCGTTTCGAGAGGCCCTCCCCCCATCTGCCATCAAAAGGGGGCCGCATCGCGGCCCCCTTCTGTCTCCTGTCTTCTCGCTTCTGTCTTCCTCCGCTCACCAGCCGAGCAGCACGGCGGCGTCGCGCGCGAGCGCCTGGGCGTCGGCGAGCAGCGGGGTGGCCTCG
>JAGUZN010000188.1 GCA_020060775.1 Armatimonadota bacterium | reverse complement strand
CCTGTGCCTGTTGTCCGGCGAGGGCGGTGAGCGTGCCGACGAGCGCCCCACTCTGCCCGAGGCCGCGGCCGAGCAGCCCGCGCTGGAGCTGGGTGTTGGCCTGCTGGTAGTAGCGGGTGACGTCGCCCTCGGCTTTGGCCCGTTGGCCGCGATACCACGGCGTCTCGGGGTTGTCGGCCATTTGCTGGTAGGTCGTCAGGACCCCCGGCATGTAGGTGTTGTAGTGCTGCAACTGTGCGCGCAACAGGTCGCGCTGTGCGCGCAGCAGTTCTTTCTGCGCCCGGCGCGTGCTGCGCCCGGCAAAGAGCCCGGCAATGCCGGTTGCTGCACTCAAACCGTTGAGAAAATCGTTACTCATGGTGAACCTCCTTTAAGTTCCAAGTGGCATGTTCCAAGTTCCAAGGGGAGGATGGGCCACTCGCATTACCTCCTCCCCCCGTTCATCAGGCGATCAGCCCGAGTTCCTGCAGGCGGTCGATGAGGGCGGTGATTGCGGTGCGCGCTTCGGCATCCACCGTCGTCCCGCCGTTCGGGTCGGCCACCGTCTCAGGGCGATCGACCGGCGTCGCCCCGTAGAACCCGAGCTTCTGGCTGGACACCGTGCCGATCATCGTGCCGGCAGACGAACCAACGGCCATACTCGTTCCATCGTTGAGCACCACGCCAGTTGATCGAAACTCTACTGGCGTATACAGGGTTCCGGTACCCAGGTGCTCGATGCGAAACAGCATCGCTCCACCGCCGATGACCTGAATGCTCGCCGTATGCGCATCCGCGCCGGTGTCCTTCCGGTAAAACGCGACTTCTGGGCCAAAGGTGTTGTTCATCACTCCGCTGGAGGTGGCTCTGACGATTTGTGCGATCTGCGTACCCGAGGTGGCTGTGGTCGCGGTTTCGAGCGTCAGTGCGCTGTTCGTCTTGTCCCACAGCAGCCCCGCGGCCCCCGCCAGCGCCCCGCCGTCGTTGAATTGCAGCTGCGTATTCGACCCGGCTACCACGCTCCCACTCGTGTACAGCCCGTTCTTGAACGTCAGGCCGCCGGTGGTGGCCGTGGCCCCGGCGGTGCCGTCCGAGGCTTTGTAGCCCGCCGCCTGCACCACGCCGCCGGCCTCCACTTTAGCCAGCGCCGTGCCGCTGCTGTTCTGCCACTCCTGCAGGCTTGCGCTCTGCGATGCGGAGTACGCCTGCGCGATGAGCGGGATGGTGGCATTGGCCGCCGCTTTGGCGTGCAGCATGCCGCCGGGCGCAGTTACGTTCACCCCCACCCGGCCGCCGAAGTAGTTCGGCGTGTTCGGGTCCTGCTGGTAGAGCCCCCAGTGGTTGGTGAGCGTGCCGCCGGTCGTCGGGGTGGCCAGGAAGATATCGTAGGCATTGCTGATCGTGCCGGTGCGCGCATAGGGACTGATATACAGCCCATAGGCGTTGGTGGTGGTGGCGGTGGCCTGGATGGTGTTATTGTGCCCGTAGTAGGTATAGTTGCCGAAGATTCTGTTCAGCGTGCCGGCATCGGTGGCGGTGTTGCGCAGCACGAAGTTGTACAGTCCCATGATATACCCGCTATTGGTCACGCCGGCGGCGATGGTGCAATCCGCCACGCTCTGCGTGCTGATGGCGTTGACCGTACTATCGGCACTGATCACCTGATTGGCGTACACCCGCGCGCTGATGCCGGCGCCACTGGTACTGGTTTTGGTGACGAACAGCGGGTAGGAGCCAGGGGCCGCCCCGATGCCCAGCGCGGCCGCAACCAGTGTATCGTCGGTACTCAAGGTATTGGCCGCGCTCCGGTACAACTCGCAGTCATCGAGGCGGACGCGCGCGGCGGCCATCGTGCCGGCATAGGTAATCGAGCCGCTGGTGGTATTGTTGACCAGGGTGCAGTTCGTCAGGGAGAGCAGAGCGCCGTTCGTTTGCGCCACATCGGCATCCGGGCCGTCGATGGTGCACCCCTCGGCGTAGATGAGCGCATCGCCGTTTTGCGCATAGAGCCCATACACGGTGGCCGTGGAGTTTTTCGTGGTGCGAAAGCGGCAGTCGCGCGCGTGCACCATCACGTCCTGCGTGGCCGAGACATCGATGGCATGCACTGCGGCAAAGGTGCCGGAGGCTGCGGTGCACAGGAGATCGATACTGCAGTCCTCGAGCTGCCAGGTGGTGGCCGCCTCCGCACTGGACTCGTTGCGCAAGTACATCCCGGCGATATTGCCCGCCCCGCAACTGCCCGTCATGCGCACGCCCCGCAGCAGACCACCGGCATCGCGACCGTAGAGGCCGGTGAAATTCCCGGCGGAGTTCACCGCGATGTCCACGCGCTCGACCACGCAGCCGGTGAGCACGTCGCCACCGGTGCCAGTGAAGTAGATCGCACGCGGATTCACCGCCGCGGTGCAGGTGAAGCTCATGTCGGCAAAACGGACATTACTGGCTAGCACCTGAAACGGGATCACGCCGTCCGTTGCGCAGGTAATCATCGTCTGCCCCACGCCCTGCCCCACGATGTTCAGTGCCTTGTTGACCGTCACCCCCGCCGTGAGCGTGTACGTGCCCGCCGCCAGCACCAGCGTGTCGCCGGCCGCCGCGTTGCTCACCGCGGTAGCCAGGTCATCGCTGATGTCCAGGTAGGTGATGTTCGCCCCGCCGATGTCCAGCCCCGAGGTGAGCGCGAGATCGGCAAAGGTCGGGCTGCTCGTCGTCTTTACCGCCTGGTCGAGATACCCGTCGATCTGCGCGTGCGTGAGCGTGCCCACGTGCGCCAGCGGCGCGTAGCGATCGTCCAGCGTCACCACGCCGGTGCGCCCATCCACCGAGGCGACCGCATCGGTGGTATCCGACTTCTCCCAGGTCGCGCCGTTGTAGATGCAGTAATCGCCCACCACGAAGGTGATCGCCCCCGCGCCGAGGTTGTGCGTGCCCGCCACCGCCACGCGGTAGACGTCGCCGGTGTCGCCGACGCCATCGGCCAGCGTGGGCGTGTTCGTGCTCGCATCCCACACGCCCTGGTACTGCATGATCGACGACGGCAACTGGTTGATGGGCACTTTGCCGCCGCTGTCCAGCCCGGCATAGCCGTTGGCCACCCCCTTGTTCGCCACATTCTCCGGGGTGTAGCCGAGCGCGCCTTGCGCGTCGGTGATGCCATAGCCGGCGAGCGTGGTCGGGGTTGCGGTGATGGTTGCCCACGCCTGGGTGTGCGACAGCGGCGCCGCCCCCACGTCGCTGTAGGTGAGGCCGTGCGCGGCAAAGCCGAAGGTGTCGGCGGTGAGCGCCTTGAGGAAGTGCCCGGGCGTCACGCCGGACACGGTGTGATCGCCGCCCGTCAGCGCGTGCGCCTGGCTGTGGTGGTCATTAGCGCCGATGCCGGTCAGGTCGCTGTGCGCCGCACTCCCCGACAGCACGCCATCCGCGGCTTTCAACACGCCGCCCAGGCTCCCCACCGTCAGCGCGGGCACCGTCACACCGCTGGCGGTGACCGTGAGCAAGTCGGTGAAGTTGGCATTGCTGATGGCCGCACTACCCGGCAAGCGACGAATGAGGTACTGATCGTCGATGCGCCCCGCCCACCAGCTCGGCGCGCTGTCGTTATCGCGCCCGGAGAAGTCGGTAAAGAGGTTGGTCACCACGCCGGTCTGCTGCGTGCCATCCCAGGTGTGATGCAGCACGCGTCCGTAGGGCGTGGTGCCCGCGCCGTCGATCTCGATGCCGAAGCCGCCAATCACCAGATCGCGGTATTCGGTTTCGAGCCAGGCCAGTTCAAGCCCGCCCACGGTAGCCCACGGACCAATCACCTCGTAGTAGG
Source organism: Armatimonadota bacterium (assembly GCA_020060775.1). Taxonomy (GTDB): domain Bacteria; phylum Armatimonadota; class Hebobacteria; order CAIYQO01; family CAIYQO01; genus JAGUZN01. Next base: position 600 of record JAGUZN010000188.1, on the reverse strand, counting down.
GGTCCCCCACCGGCATGGGCGTGGCCTTCCAGAAGCAGAACCCCTTGGTATTCGCTTCAAACGGGATATTGCTGTACGAGCGGATATTCATGGCCCAGGAGACGGTGGTGGGGTCAATGCGCCGCCACCAGCCCGGATTGCCATCGGGGTCTATTAAGTTCGAATCCCAGCGCAGGTTGGTGCACAGCCAGAAATCACCGTTGGCGGCTTCGCGGATCGCCACCTTATTGAACGGCCAATAGGCGCCGCTCTGGCCGGCGGTCGATGACGTCGGAATGCCCTGTACGATGAGCGTCTGCACGGCGGTGCCGCCGCCCTTGCGCTCCATGCTCTGTTGTCGTTGATTGGGGCTTTGCCCCGGCAGGTAATGTTTCATCGCGCCACCCCCTTGTCGCGCACCGTCAGATCCACCGCCAGCACTTCGCCGCCCTGCGCGCTCTGGCCGGACAGTTCTACCTGGTAGGTCATCACGTCGGAGAGCAGCGGCGGCGTCCAGGCCACCTGGCCGCTCTCGCGCCCCACGGGATAGGGGATGACAACGCCGCCGGCGCCGGTGTCTTCCGCCCCGGCCTGCGCCGCGGTGACGCTGGTGGTCGTGGG
>JAGUZN010000300.1 GCA_020060775.1 Armatimonadota bacterium | reverse complement strand
GGTCGGGTGGTGCGCGTAATCGTCCACGATGGTCACCGCCCCGCGCATACCGATGCGTTCAAACCGGCGATGCATGCCCGGGAAGGCCAACAGCGCCCGCTGCACCGCCGTGAAGTCGGCCCCCAGTTCCAGCGCCAGTGCGGCGGCGGCGGTGGCATTGCTCACGTTATGCAGGCCCGGCACCCGCAGCCGCACTTCGCCCAGCGCATCCGCGCCGCGATACAGCGTGAAGGTGGGGTCATAACCGGATTGCACGGTGGCAAAGCGGTAATCGACCTCGCCCTCCGCGCCATACCATACCGTGCGCGGGGCCAGATCAACCAGCGCGCGCAATGCCGGATCGTCGCCGTTCATCACCACGAACGCGCGCACCTGGCGCAGGAAGGTGCGAAAACTCTGCTGTAGATTGGTGAAGGTGCCGTGGAAATCCAGGTGGTCTGGCTCGAGGTTAGTGATGACCGCCGCCTCGGGGTGCAGGTTAAGGAAGGAATTATAGGCTTCGCACGCCTCCACCAGCGTCACCTCGCCGCCCGCCCGCGCGTTGCCGCCCAACGGCGTCAGTTCACCGCCCAGCACGCAGGTGGGGTCCATGCCCGCTTCCAGCAAGATGAGGGCGAGCATGCCGCTGGTCGTCGTCTTGCCGTGCGTGCCGCTCACCGCGATGCCCCGCGCCTGATTGGCCAGTTCTCCCAGCAGATCGGCGCGTTTGAACATCGGCAACCGCAGGATGCGCGCACGTTCCCACTCCGGATTATCCACGCGCACCGCATCCGACAACACCAGCACGTCGCCGACCTGCACATGGGCGGCATCATGCCCCACATAGACTTCGGCGCCCAACCCGCGCAGATGCGCCAGCATCGGCGAGTCTTTCGCATCCGAGCCGCTCACGCGGAAGCCCCGCGCCAGCAGCACTTGCGCGATGGCGCTCATGCCGATGCCGCCGATGCCCACGAAGTGGTAACGGCGGGTCGGGTCCCATATCGGTACTGGTGGTGTGTGCTCAACGTTCATAACATTGGTGAGGCGCACTGGCGTGCAGCAGGTTATGCCTGCGCCGGGACCGCCGCCGGGAAACGGCGCCGCACTTCGCGGCCCGGACGGGTGGCCGAGACGTTCAGCAGCAGGCCGGCCATGATCATGCTGGCGATGATCGAACTGCCGCCGTAACTGATGAACGGCAGATTGATGCCCATGCAGGGAATCAGATTCGTGACCACCGCCATGTTGATCAACGCCTGCACGGCCAGGAACAACGTGCAGCCCGAGGCGACGAGCGCCCCGTACTCATCCGGCGCGCGGTGTGCGATCGTGAACCCCCGGTAGATCAGGAACACGTACGGAACGAACAGGAACAGCAACAGCTTCACGAAGCCGAGCTCTTCCGCCATGATAGCCATGATGTAGTCATTTTGCGCCCCGGGCAGGTAGCCCCACTTCTGCCGGCTGCCGCAGAACCCGCGGCCCCACCACTGCCCCGAGCCAATGGCAATCAGCGAATGCCGTGGCTGATAGGATTGCTGTACCTGCTTGTTGAAAGGATCCTGCCAGGCGCGCACGCGCTCGAGGCGATGGCCGCCGACGCCGGTCTTCAAGGCCAGCGACACGCCCAGCCCGCCCACCAGCAACAGGATCAGCGCCGGCACGCCGTACATGCGAAACTTCATGCCCGCCACCGCCAGCAGCGACACCGTCGCCACCAGCAGCACGAAGGCCGTGCCCAGGTCGCCTTGCAACCCCACCAGCACCAACGGCGCCAGCAGAAACCACATGGGACCGCAGGCGAATCCCTTCCAGGATTTCACCGTCCACGGCCGCTCCACCAGGTAGGTGGAGAGAGTCAGGATAATCGCGACTTTAGCGAATTCCGACGGTTGGAACTGCACCGGGCCGAGTTCGATCCACGCCCGATTGCCATGCTTGGCCGCCCCAACCAGCAAGACTCCGATCAGCACCAGTAACGTGATGGCGATGATGCCGCGGTACCAACGGTGAAACACGCGCAACGGCAGGTATGCACAGGCCATCATGAGCAGCAGGCCGATCAGGGCAAATACCATCTGACGAAAAGCGAAGAACATGCCGTTGCCCGTCTGCTCCAGCGCTTTCGGATAACTCGACGTGTAAATCGCGACGATGCCGGCCCCAACCAGGATGAGGATACAGAGGAAAAGTGGCATGTCGAAGGCTGTGACTCGGCGCATGGCAGTATCCCGTCGGCGTCAGGATGGTGCGATAACTATACCAGAGGGCCCCCACAGCGTCAACGAATCGACCCCCCGCTCCTCGCCGGGACGTCGCGTCATGTCAGGACCACTTTCACATCATTGCAGGGGAGTATACCCGCGGCGGCGAAATGAATCACCGGTATTCCCATCTTCTGATATTGAGGTAATTCTGATGGAGAAAGAACGCATTGACGCCGCGCGCGACGTCGTCGAAGAAGGTATGAAACGTACGGCCGATGTCGCCCGGAAAACCACGGATGCCGCCATCAAACTCGGGGGCGAAGTGGTCGAGGTGGTGCAGTCCACCATGCACACCGCGACCGAACGCTTCAACGAACTGCGCGAGACCCAGCGCATTGATCAGCAGATCAAAACGCTGCAGCGTGAGCGCGATCGCTGCGCCCTCATGATCGCCGACCTGGTCGTGCGCATGTTCGATAACAACGCCTTTGCCGATGCCCTGTTGCGTCCCGAGTATAATCAGATCAAGGAAATCGACGCGCAGATCGCCGCCCTGAAGGTGGAACGGCAGCAGCTTGGCAAAGCCGACAAGGCCGGTGAGGAGGCCGACGCGCTGGCTCCGGACGGCACCGTGGAGCCGCCCGCCCCCGAGGAGGGCGCCTCTGCCGCCGACCTGCCTGTCCAGGAGTAGCCGAAACTCGTGCGCAGCCAACGTCCCAGCATCAACATCACCGATCAGGCTGAGTCCATCATCGCCGATCTCTGTGCCCGCGTGCCGGAGTTCGACCATATCGACCCCTGCCGTGTGCTGGCCTGTCTCGCTCGCGCACGGCGGGGGACGCGCGGCGGCGTGTACGCCAAGATCGTGCCCATGCGCTTTGCCGATGGTTCGCCATGGAAACGCGTGGACGGCCAGTGCTACGCCATCCCGCAGATCCCCACCGTGCAGGGCGATATCCTGTACCTGATCTATCTCTACATACCGCGTTTTTTCGAACTGCCCGCCGAGCGCCGGCTGCTCACGCTGGTGCACGAACTGTATCACATCGCCCCCGCCTTTGACGGCACCATCCGCCGGGTTGGCGGACGCGCCCACGGCGCTTCGCGCGAGCAGTTCAACGCACGCCTGCAGCCCGTGGTGCGGCAGTATCTGGAGGGTCAACCGCCGGTGACGGCGCACGAACTGCTGCAGGGCGACCTGCGCGCCATGGCGAAACACGCCACCCTCACCGGCCGTGTGCTCGCGCTGCCAAAGCCGGTGCGCATTCCGCCGGAGGGCGCATTGACGAGAACGTAATGGCCAAGCATCCGCGCAACAAACTGAATGATCTCGATGGCTCGGCATGGATCAAGTTCACGCGCACCTGGTTCGTCTGCGATTCTCCGCGCTACCATCGCAACCGCCACACCGAACTCCATCCAGCGCGCTATCCCGAAGAGATGGTGGCCGAGTTCCTGCGCTTCTTCACCAAGGCGGGCGGTTGGGTGCTCGATCCTTTTGCTGGCTCCGGCGCCACGCTCGTTGCCTGTGCCGAGGAGGGGAGGCGGGGCGTGGGCATCGAACTTTCCCCGCGCTATGTGGGCGTTATCCGCGACCGGTTGGCACGGCTCTCGGCAGAGCAGGGGATCATCGAGGGCGATACGCGCCGCCTCGCCGATCCCGCCTTCTGGACCGAGCATCTGCATGATCTCGTCACGCAAGGGCTGCCCGTCGACGGCGGCCTGCCTGTCTTCGACTTCTCCATCAGTTCGCCACCCTACGGCGACATGCTGCACACCAGCCGCGGGGGCGTCTACTCGAAACAGCAACAGCGCAGAGATCAGGGATTGGATACCGCCTATTCGGCACATCCGGACGATTTGGGCAACCTGCGCGACTACGAGGAATGCGTCGCCGCCCTCGCCGGCATCTATCGCGGGGTGGCGCGGGTCATCAAACCGGGGGGCTATCTGGTCATCGTCATCCAGAACTTCCGCGCGCCCAGCGGCGAAGTGCTCCCGCTGGCCTGGGATCTCGCCCGCGCCCTCGCCGGCGATCTGCTCTTTCAGGGCGAACGCATCTGGTGTCAGAACACCAAACCGCTCGGCATCTGGGGGTATCCCAGCATCTTCGTCCCCAACTATCACCACCACTACTGCCTCATCTTCCGCAATCACCCGCCTCCTGCCGGCTAGCGATCATATACAGTGGATCGTCACGCTGTGCCTTGCCTTCCGACCCGGCCCTTGCTCAGGCCGCGTTTGGCGTATGGCGTTTCGCGAGGCGATTTTCCCCTCCCCTGTCGCCCTGTCCTCCGTAGCTTTAGCGAAGGGGGAAACGGGGGAGGGTAGGGTGGGGGTCTTCCTCTTGATATACTGCTGCCCCGCTATTCTACCGTTTGCAAGGGGAGGGAAAATAATATCACCTCCCCCGAACCCCGAAAGATGGAACGGTGACTTGGGGCACGCATAGAAAAATAACGTGGCGACCTACTACGTTTTTCCCACAGTTGGCCATGTTCTTTCATTGAGCGTTAAACACGACAGATGGCCAGATATTGCGTAGGCTTGGTCTCCGCAGCAGACCAAAACTAGTTTACGGTCAGGTAAGCTTGCGGTAAGATCAAGTACCTTACATCCCAGGGAAGATCCATGCCCGCAATGTCGATGTCTGAAGCAGCCGCGCCTCCGCGCTCCTTTTTGGTGCGCAATCGCACCAGGCTCATCCCGCTCATCTGGGCGGCGGCTCTCCCGCTCGTCATCTTCATCCGCTACCCCTGGCAACAGCAGCCCATCACCAGCTATGTGCTCGAAACGCTCGGCTTTGCCGCATTAGTCTTCGGCATTTTCATTCGCTGCTGGAGCACGCTCTACATTGGAGGGCGCAAAGGGCTGGAACTGCAGCGCAGTGGCCCCTACAGCCTCGTTCGCCATCCTCTCTACGTGGGCAGCCTGTTCATCGGCGTCGGATTGTCGCTCTTCGTGCAAAACCCATTGCTCCTGCTGCTGGTGCTCATCTACTTCTGGGCGCAATACCGGGTGACCATTCGGTATGAGGAAACGCTGCTGGCCGAGCGCTTCGGCGAGGAGCACGCGCAGTATATCAACCAGGTGCCGTGTTTCCTGCCCAGTTTCGGCCATGCCGATTTCACATCGCCCAGGTCGGTGGACGTTCCCGCGCTGCGCGATGAGGCGGTGAACTGCCTCGTATACCTGCTGTTCATGCCCATCAGCCAACTGATCGTGCTGCTGCAGCAACACGATATCGTTCCCGCCCTCACCCTCACCCTGCGCCATCTCGGCCTGCACTAACCGGTAGTACGGCAAATGAGACAACGACCGCCCTACTGGTGCGATTCGTCCGGCTATGGTATAACATCCTCGATGAACGCAAAAGCCGTATCCGCATCCCGCTCGATCATTTCCATCGTGGCCCTGCCGCGCGACAGCAATCACTACGGTTTTGTCTACGGGGGCACGGTCATGGGACTCGTCGACCAGGCCGCCTATGCCGCCGCCATCCGCCACGCCCGCATGACGGTCGTCACCGTCGGCATGGATGGCCTCGTATTCAAATGCCCCATCCACATCGGCGACGTCATTGTGGTGAAGGCCTCGGTGAACTACGTGGGGCGCACCTCGATGGAGGTTGGCGTGCGGGTGGAAACAGAGCGCATGCAGACCGGCGAGGTCGAGCACGTCGCCTCCGCCTACCTGACCATGGTGGCGGTCGATGAAGCCGGCAAGCCGACGCCCGTGCCACCATTGGAGTTGGAGACCGAGGACGACCGCCGCCGGCACTGCGCCGCC
>JAGUZN010000403.1 GCA_020060775.1 Armatimonadota bacterium | reverse complement strand
GCGGCACGTCATCGCCATCGCACGTCACCTCAATGAGAAATGTCCTCAAACAAGGTGAACATTATAACATATGTTTGTGTTTTTCGGATAGCCTCTAAGCCAAGCGCCCAATATACATCACGCCGCGATAAGGAATTGACGATTTCAAGGCAGTGATGAATCTGTTTGTCCAGCATAGGTATACATTTCTGGCGATAGAGGGCGCTTTCCTGCAGGCAAAACCATCCCAAGGTGGGAGGAATCCTCGCAGACGAGCATGAAACACCCCACAGTCGAGATCAACTGACATCCATCGCTTGTGGTACGGTTCTGTCAATTGGCCGATCCAGGGGTTGCAGATTGCAGGCTACAGATTGCAGATTGCAGATGAGGCGGGGATGAGGTGTTGGGGGTGGGAAGATCAGCCCATATCCCGTAACGCCATCGCTCGCTGGGTCATGTCCACAAGGCCTCGCCTAAGGTACTCTTTCAGCTGTCGTTTTATGTTGTCACAAAGGGCGGAGGTGCAGGAAGTTGAGGAGAAAGGCTGCCTCGTATACTACAGTTCTTACCATTTGTCTTCGCGGTCAGCAGGAGTCCCTCTATGGCAGGCGTCATAAGCAAGTGCTAAATCATGAGGTATCGCATCGTCCTTTGCAAGCAGCTTTGCTTGGTATACAGGTTCAAGCAAAGGCAGCAAGCGCGGATCGCCTGTCGATATCCCGGCCTTAACCAAGGCTTCGTATTCCAACGTGTGTTCGTCTTCTGCTGTGAACGGTTGCATGTTCAATAAACTATTCACCGCCCGTTGATCGCCGCGTCGCGCTAATCCCACCAGGGCTTCTCCAGCGACTATGGCATTGGGGTCGTCAAGTCGGTTCGCAAGCGCTTCGCGAATATCCGGGGTATCCTCTTCACGCACTGATCCAAGTCCAAACGTTGCCCAATCACGAACATCGGCATCGTCATCGACCATCAACCCCAACAACATCTCTACAGCGCGTTCATCTGTCGTACCCCACAAAGCGCCAGTGACGGCATGCCGCACTTCCGCTGCTGGGTGGTGTTGCCATTTCGACAGGACGGTGACGATATCGCTCTGGTATTGATTCACGTGTAACAAGTGACCAAGCGCTGCGATAATCGAACCCAGCACTTCGGCATCCTGCTCAACTTCCAGCATGGCGAGCAGGTCATGGTTGATCTCTGTGAGAGATCCCAGCATTTCTTCATTGTCTGTATCGCGAATCGCTTGGATAACTTGATTCAATATATCAGCACCCACCGTCCGTTCCAGGGCTGACGGACTCTGGCACAGCTTGCGTGCTCGCTCAACGATTTCAGGGGAATGTCGATCGTAGAATGGGCGCATTGGCTTTGCCTCCCACCAGGCATACTCCTCGTCATCTTCGTCAAACCGATTCTCCGCATAAAAACGCAGTGCCTCATGAATCAGCTCTTCATCCGAGCGATTGTCCTCTCGCCGGTTAGGTTCTTCGCACAACGGATTAACCTCCAGAATCTTACCAGGAATCTTAACATACATGAGCACTACTGACGAGTTCAATAGGAAATGCGGCGATTACCTGTGAAGAACATCGTCCCCTGCACTGGCCACACACTTTCCAGCGCCCTGTCAGGGCTTGGGGGTCATTGTTCATCGACTCCCACGGGCTCGCGCCCGTGGCTAGCGGCATTGGCCCCAGTGGGGCAAGGTCTGGCACATGCCTTCGCGTGGTGGGTGAGGCTGGCCTGGAAGGTAATCATGAAGCCCTGTAAGGGCGACATCGCATTCCCGCAGGGGCAGCTACAAATTACTTTTAAAGAAGAGGAGTAATGCGAGCGCTACTGTACTCCTGGTAATGAATAGAATGAATTTGCGCAAGAAGGTATTGGCAGCAATCCCTACCGATGCTGGTGGATCAAACGCGCGGACAGCGGCAATACTTCCACTAACATACCATAATATCGAGACCCACATCGGTAATTCGATGCGATGTGAAAAAGTAATACTTGCTACCCAGAGGCCTGCAAGTATACGCATCTCCCATATATTGGCAAACAGGTCACGGTCTTTCACTTGCTTGGCGACAGCGCGTACCGGCCGCCAGTCATGGTTCCACATTTTAAAGCGTTGGGTGACGACACCAAAGAAAACAGCCCCAGTTGCGAATATCATGACAAATGCCAGGAGATCAGGGTAGGTTTTCTCCAGTATCGTAGAAGCTGCTGCAAACGCTAGGCCGGCGAGGATTGAACATACGCCTGAAATGACGAACATCGGCTTATCGTTAGAAAGACGTGCTGATGATAAGCATCCGATACCATCAACAATGCAATATACAGCCAAACTGATAAGCGCTAACATGGTGTGAATCCTATCGGAAAAATTGGGGTGTTGAGGGCGCTATGCCTAATACGTATTACCCTCTCACCAGACTAAAGAGTACGTAGACGCGGGCGTTGAGTTCGGTTGCACGCCATAGGATGGAGTCGGCGGGTGCGGGCATGCGGTACTCCGGCAACCAGATGTTTTATTATAGCAAGCCATTGTTCTACTAGCAACATTCCGTAGGGATTGGGATTTCGGTCGCCCCTTCAGGGCTTGGGTGCATATTTCGCCGCCGACCAGGGGTTCGCTGCGCTCACGCCCTAGTCCTGGCGTGAGCAAGGTCGAACGCTAGCATCCGCCATCCCTCCGGGATAATTGAACGGTGGAGTGGTGAGTGGTGGCGGGGTGGCATTCTGCGGGATTGTGGGAGAAGGATGACGCTCCTGTATGGATATCATATCGTTGCCGTCGATCGTCCAGATGTCGAGCATTCGATGATCGGTACTGTTGGGGTACGAACGGTTGCCCAATGGAAACCATGCATGCCTCACAATGCCGGTATGGCAACCATTGATGAATTCGTCGAATGGCTGCAGGAGCAGATGCATGGGCGGGGATGGGATCAGTCGGATCTCGCCCGGCACAGCCGCCTGACCAAAGGCCAGATTTCCCGCATTCTGACCGGCGAACGTCGCGCCGGTCCGGATACCTGCACCAAACTCGCCCATGCCCTGCTGTTGCCACCGGAGGCCGTGTTCAGACGCGTCGGTTTGTTGCCGCGTGATCCGCAGATCCGGGAAGACGAAGCAGAGTTGTTGTTTCACTTCACGGAATGCTGTGACGAGGATCGCCGCCGCCTGCTTGCCCTCGCCCGCGCCCTGGCAGGGCTGCAGGGATGCGGGGATAAGGATTGACCCCCTTTGTTCGACTTCCTCCTTCGCATAAAGCTACGGAGGACAAGCTGCTGTGCTCGCTCACAGCCTGCGGCCCTACCCTCCCCCGTTTCCCCCTTCGCCAAGGCTACGGAGGACAAGGCAACAGGGGAGGGGAATATATCCCAGCACGCTGTGTGGATGAACCGCCGGCAGCATTACATGTCAGGGCGCGGGGCAGGGACGGCGCGTGCATCGCTCAGGCGACGGGCAAGGTGAAGAAGAAGGTGCTGCCTTCGCCCACCGTACTTTCGACCCAGATGCGTCCGCCGTGAGCTTCCACCAGGGTGCGGGTAATGTAGAGCCCGAGGCCGATGCCCTCCGTCTTATGCGTTCCTTTGGCCCGGTAGAAGCGTTCGAACAGGTATGGCAGATCCTGCGGCGCAATGCCGGGCCCTTGATCCGTGACGGCGATGCGCACTTCACTCTCGCTGGGGTGTGCGGCAATCACCACGGGGGTGCCGGGTGTGGCATACTTGGCGGCATTGCTCAGCAGGTTCATCAGGATGCGCTCCAGGCGGTCGGGGTCGGCCCAGACCGGTGGGACGGCGGGGGATACCTGCACCTGAAAGCGCTCGGGCTCGATGACCGGACGGGAGCGGCGCAGGACATCCAGCACAAAGGTGCGCACGGCAATCGGCTGCGGGTCGAGGTGCAGGGTGCCGCCGTCGCGCCGCGCGGCATCGACGAGGTCCTGGATCATGACGCGCATCTGGCGGATGCTGCCGTCCGCGGCGGTGAGACTGGTGTGCAGCTCGCCATCGATCGCGGCCGCGTCGATTTCCTCTTTGAGGAGTTGCAGGTGCCCATACAATACCGTGAGCGGTACCCGGAGGTCGTGTGACACCATCTGGATGATGCCGCGTTGCTGTTGCTGCAGGGCATGGAGCGCCGTGACATCGGTGAGCGTGACGACCGCGCCGACCAGGCGGCCTCCCACGGTGCGCATGGGCGCGGCGCTCACGGTGACCCATTGTTCGTGCATGTCGGTCGTGTGCAACCGCAGCAACTGTCCGCGCACCTCTTCACCGCGCAAGGCACGGGCGCCGGGCATGGCCGCCGCGGGGAGTTCCTCCCCCTCGGGGGTGAGCAACGGCACACGATCCAAGGTCAGGGCTGCCGGGTGATGCGGAGTCCCGAACCACCGGGCGGCGGTGTGGTTGATGTGCAGGACGACGCCGTCGGCATCGTAGATGATCAGCCCGTCGGGGAGCGCGGTGAGGGTGGTTTCGAGCTCGGTGGCGTAGAATTCCAACTCGTCGTAGAGGAGTTCGCGTTCGATGTCCGGCGTGAGGTCATCGAACACCAGCACGATGCGCGGGGATTCGTGCGGGTCGGGGTGAATCTGTCGCGCACTCACGCGCAAGGTTCGCCGCCCGATGCGGGGAAAGTCGCGCGTCACTTCGATCGGCGGGACGCCTTCGCGCCCCCCCTGCACGTCGGTGAGGAGCGCCTGCAGTTCGGGGAGCGCCAGTTGCGCGACATCGATGTGCTGCAGCGCACGGCCGCGCACCTCTTCGGCGGTCAACTGAAAAAAATCGTAGAACGCCTGGTTCGCGCTGACGATCTGCTGCGCCGGGTCGAGCATGAGCAAGGGTTCGCGCATGGTGGCGACGATACTTTCCGCGTAGGCCTGCGCCGTGCCCTGCTGCCGTGTCTGCCGGTCCAGGGTCTGCAGGACGACCTGCAGCACCCGTGACAACCCGGCCTCGAGGGGCTGGTCATCCGGCAATTCGACGTGAATGCCTCTTGCGGCAAGCTGCAGGTCGAACTGCCGGATCAGCGCTTTCACCGCCTGCCAGGTCGCCGGGGTCGACTCATCGCCTGCCACGTGGTCTCCTTATGCTGTCCCTGCACCGTGCTGGCGCCCGCCATCTGCACGATGTGCTGTTACCAGTCGCTCGAGCGCCCTCCGCGATATCCTCCGCCCCCGCGGTCCACGCGCTCGGTGCGCGGCTTCGCTTCGTTGACCGTCAGTTGTCGACCGCCGAATTCTTTGCCATTCAACGACTGAATAGCGGCTTCGGCTTCCTGATCGGAGCTCATTTCCACGAAGCCGAATCCCTTGCTGCGATCGGTGCCCCGTTCCATGATGATATCGGCGCTCCGGACTGTGCCGAATTGGGAAAAGAGGCGCTCCAGATCCATGCTGCTGGTGTCGTAGCCGAGATTCCCCACATAAATACGCTTGGCCATCCTCTCCGTCCTTTCTCGCTGATGCGCTGTCGCAAAACCTGTCCAACACAAAGCGGATCGACCTCGCGTGTCTGTTCGCGGCGGTCCGCACCGGGGTTCCTCACGCCGCACCCTCGCGTATCCTTTCTCCGTGTTGCACCCTCACTATTTTACCCTCCCGCTCGTCGCGTATGATCTGCGCTGGTCACATATTTTGCACGACCTTCCTGTCGATATTGACCAGCATGGTTCCGTCTCAGCACACCAACCCCGACTCGGAGACGCTCCCCCGCTGCCGTATGATCCCCTATTGCGGCGCACTGTTATCTGTCACACGACTTACAGGGCTCGCCGGGGTGCTGTGCGCCCTCGACACATCGTGTGGAAGCACGTACGATATCACCTGCTCGGGGAGCATGAGTGCGCGCGTCGCCGGGTATAACCGTCTCGATTGTCGCGGGGAGATGGAAGGAGCATGGCATGGTTTGCAGCCTGAAGATCGGACGGATGGTCGCGCTGGTCATCCTCATGGGCGTGGCGGTGGCGGCGATGGCCGCCGAGGTGACCGAGCAGGTGTTGCCCAACGGGCTGAAGGTGCTGGTGAAGGAAGTGCATGCCGCGCCGGTGGTGGTGGTGGACGTCTGGTACAAGGCGGGGTCGCGCAACGAGCGGCCGGGCATGACGGGGGCCTCGCACCTGCTGGAGCACATGACGTACAAGGGCACGAAGGAATTCGGCAAAGACGACATGCGCAACCTGACGAAGCGCAACGGGGCGATCGACAACGGGGCGACGTATTACGATTACACGCATTACCACACGACCATTGCCAGCGACCGGCTGGAACTGGTGCTGCGCATGGAGGCGAGCCGCATGCGCTCGGCGCTGATCAAGCAGGAGGAGCTGGATGCCGAACGCACGGTGGTGCGCTCGGAGCTGGAGGGGCGGGAGAATAACCCGGGCAGCCTGCTGTTCCTGGAAACGATGGCGGCGGCGTTTCGCGCGCACCCGTACCGCTGGCCGGTGATCGGCTGGCGCGCGGATATCGAGCATACTACCGCGGCGGAACTGCGCGACTATTACCGCACATATTATATGCCGAATAACGCCACGCTGGTGATCGTGGGCGATGTGGAAACCTCGCGCGCGCTGGCGCTGGCGAAACAACATTTTGGCGGCATCAAGCGCGGACCGGAGCCGCCGCAGTGGGTGACGCCCGAGCCGCCGCAACTCGGCGAGCGCCGTGTGACCGTGCGCCGGCCGGGGAATGTGCCGATCCTGCTGGTGCTCTGGCATATCCCGGACGTGAACCACCCGGATACCCCGGCGTTGATGCTGCTCGAACAGGTGCTGGGCACGGGGCGGCTCTCGCGGTTGTACCAGCAGGTGGTGGAGACGCAGATCGGCGTGGGGGCATGGGCGAGCGCCATGCCGCGCAAGGACCCGGGCATTTTCTACGTGGGCGGGGTGGCCGCGCCCGGGCAGTCGCTGCAGCCGATCGAGGAGAAACTGCTGGCGGAGATCGAACGCATCAAGCAGGAGCCGCCGAGCGCGGAGGAGATGGCGCGCGCGGTGCGTCAGGTGGAGGCCAGCCTGATTTTCGGGCGCGACAGCGTGACCGATCAGGCGCAGCAACTGGGCAGCGCGGAAACGGTGGCCGGGGACTGGCGTTATTACGACCGCCTGCTGGCGAAGATGCGCGAGGTGGCCCCGGCGGAGCTGTCGCGGGTGGCGCGCACGTATCTGACAGAGATGAACCGCACGGTTGGCATCTTCCAGCCGGCCACGAAGACGCGCACCGGCGCGGTGGGCAATCCCGCTCCCGCCCCGGCGGCGTATCGCCCGGCGACCCCG
>JAGUZN010000371.1 GCA_020060775.1 Armatimonadota bacterium | reverse complement strand
CTCCGGGCTCACGTCCGAACGGGATGATACGGCAGAGGGGCCACGGGAATCTGGAAGGAATCCTGAAGTAACCTGAAGTATCCTGAACACTTGAAAAATATTAAAAAACGCCCCTCCGTCACCACGACGAAGAGGCGTATTACGTATTCGACTACCGCGGAGGGCTGTCGCTATCTGCTCCCAGGCTCGCGAATATGCACCTCAGTGGGCGAGACGAGTAAGCGCACCCCTCGCTTTTTCACGGTTTTCACCACGTCGGGTGCAGCGCCAGGTGCAGACGACAACACCCGTCGTAGCGAGGTGAGCGCCGTATCGATGCTATTCGGGAGGGTATCGACATCACCCCAGACATGCTCGCCGATGCGTTCCCGGCTCACAAAGGCCTCGCCCGCTATCGCCGAGAGGGCCAAAATCTCCAAGAGCAAATAGAGCTGTGGGGGCAACGTCAGTAATTCACCGTGCCACCAGGCTTGCTGATTCAGGCGATCGATTAGCAGGCGTGGTCGCGCCTCCGCCCCCGGGAGCGGCTCGATCCCGCCGAGGGTGGCCAGCAGGACATCATCCCGTACGACCAGTGCATGCGGTGCCGCTAACGCCTGTGTCAGCGGCACGGGGTATATGCGGTTCCGCCAGAGGGCATCGCGGTGCGCCAACGGTAGAACGATCTCTTCCTCTGCCGTCAAAGCGAGGATGGGCCACTCCACCGTGCGTCGCAGCAGCCCGATGAGATAGGGCACACGAGTCGCATGGAAGGCGCCGACAAACATCACCGCCACACGCTGATTTCCCAGTATTCGCTCGCCAATGAGGTAGATATCGCCTTGCACGCATTCGAATGTCGGTGACGCCGCGAAAGGATTCTCGGCGCGGATCTGCGCGAGGAGCGGAGCCGCCTGCACGCGGAATTCCACCAGGGCATCCCGCTCGACCGGGACATCCTCTGCGATCCCCTGTGTACAACAGAACCACCAACGGCTATCGCGTTCAACGAGCCGCTGGACACACCCATATTCACCGCAGTGACAGGCATCAGTGGCTTCAACCAGTGGCAGTCGCTCCAGCCACCCCTGCTCGATCGCGTGTCGAATCAGGCGCTGATCGAAACGTCGCAGCCGTGTCCAGGATAGGCTTGGCGCGGCATCATGCCGCAGGGCCTCAATCACACAGGTCAATAGCGTCGGGGCGATGACCTTTGGTGTCGTTAGCGAAACCATGGGCGGCTAACTCCTGTAGGATCGCATCAGCCTGGCAGGTCGACCGATCATAAATCAGTACGTTCGGAAATTTCAGCTTGACCGTCCGTCGCTTGCGCGGGGCATTGGGATGTCGCCGATCATTCAAGATGAATTGAAAATCCACCTGATCGAGCGCCACCTCATTCCACCGGATATTCGGGCAATCGTCATACATGCGGCGCACCGCATTGGTGCGATCATACATGCCCACCGTCCACTCCGGGCGCGGTTGATACGCGACCATTTTGGAGACATGCAGGTAGGTGACAAAGGCCGCATGGATACCCTGATGGCACGGCCGCATGAGGAATTCACGTCCGGCGTTCAGGATCGGACGCGGCGTATACAGCTCCCGGCTTCCGGCGTGCTGAAAAAACATCGGCCGCCGCAGCAGCGTACTCGCAAAGAGATCCGCCAGGCAGCGTTTCTCCCCGTCGGTGCGTGCCTTGATGAAGATACGCCCCGTTTCCGGGACAAAGACCATCGTGTCATGGGCCACCTCGCGAAAACACAAGGGATACGCTTCGTTGCGTTCTTCATCCACGGCCAGCCGCGAGATCGGCTTTTTGCCGTGTCCGAGCAAGAGATGCAGGGCGCCCCCATCCTCATAATGCTCGACCGTGCAATACTCGCCCTGATAAATCGCGCGATAGTGCGCGTGCGCTGCCTCGGTAAAGTCCGAGAGGGACTCGTCGAGGTTCACCTCCACCTGTTCATCTTCCCCGATGAATTCCGCCGGGCGGTCACTGCTGCGAAACGGCATCCGCTTCAACGCATCGGCAAAGACCCCCGGATAGTCAATGAAGACTTTCAAGGCGATGTGCCGTGGGGTCAGACGGGCTTCCTCATAATGCGACCAGGGTTCCGGAGGACACAACGCGGTGCCCACCTCGTTGGCGAGTTCGAAGAGGATCTCCCGTCCCCCATCGGTGGACAGCATGTTGATCCGGTGCAGGTCATCCAGCAGCTCACGCGGGAAGGTTTCCCGGCTCTCGATGAAAAAGGTGAGGAGCGCATGCCGGGTGGTGATCTCATCCGGGCACTCGAAGTATCCCCACGACCGCTGGAGCCGTCCCTCATGACGTTCCAGCAACTGGCGAAGCAGGCGCAACTCGACCGTGCGAAAAAAGGTCTTCGCGGTAAATTGCTGCATTTCGCGGTTCATCAGTCTCCTCCAATCCAACACTCCCACAGCACATCAGCACGCAGCACAACGGTCATGACGGTAAAAAAACTTCAACAGCACAGCGATTTCGTGGACGTTTTCCCAAGTTTTGTACATGTAGTAGTAGGGAGCCGAGTTACGGCGATACTTCCTCGACCATCCAGATCGCATCTCGGCTATGAAAACAGAGCTTATACGGACGCCCACCCGCCGTTACGGCAAAGTAATGGAGCGTTTCGGTCCCATGCCGGCCACGCCACTGGTGATGAATAGACGTGATCGACATCGTCTGCCCTGCCAGGCGAAAGGCGCGCGGTGTCATCCCCGCTGGCCCGAAGTTGGCGTTCACGATGACTGGCTCATGCAAAATGATACGTCCCATAGAGTACATACGCCTGTTCGCTTTTCATCTGCGGTAGATAGTATCAGAGCAAGCGGTTCGCGTGCAATAGTTTTGTTTGCATGTCCGGAAAAAGTTATCAACAACTTTTCACGGGAGCGAGAGCCCGGGGAGCCAGCCGTCGCCTGGAGTGCAGTGTCATGTCTGTCGATGCGCCCATCGTGATACTCGAAATACACGGTCAGCGCCGCGTGCTCGATCTGTACGGCGAGCTGGTGGCGTTCGTCTACGAGGATCACGAAGCGGCGCTCGACCTGCTGGAGATTACGTTGGCCGATCCGTACCTGCAGTGTCTGGACCATCCGCTCTTTCAGGAAGGCCATAACCTCCGCGTGCGCTTCGGCTATGCCGATCAGCTGTCGCCGACCAGGGTGGGCGTGATTAAGGAAATCAGTTACGACTTCCCCGAGACCGGGGTGCCGACGATCACGCTGAAGGCCTATGACAAGGGGTGCACACTGGCGGCCGAGCAGGTGCAACGGGTCTGG
>JAGUZN010000010.1 GCA_020060775.1 Armatimonadota bacterium | reverse complement strand
GCACACCACCGGCTTCCGGCTGGACACGGTGCAGGATGACAAGGGCGCTGACGTGCAGCAAGCGGTCTTCTTCCCGAAGACCGACGAGTACGCCCGCATCGAAGGCGACGAGGTGGTGTTCCCCATGACCCCGTGGAACTACCGCATGATCGTGCTGGAACGGAAGTGACCAGCAGGTGCTGCGTCTGATAATCGCTGATACCCCGGAGGCCATGGAGGGTCTCCGGGGCCTGAACGGTCAGAGAGTCACTGGCAGCTTCCACAGAAAGGGTTTCACGTGCACATTTCAACCTTCACCAAACATCAATGCACTTGTCTGGCGTGTCTGGTAAGCATCGCCGTGTGTGTATCGATCCTCTTCCTCCCCGCCGCGCGGGCTGAGAGCGGCATCCCCACACCGACGCTGTTTCTTTCGTTTGACCAAGGGTTGATACCCGATATCGGCCCGGCGGAGGCGCTGCCGTGGGTGGGACGGAATCCGGCGCAACCCCCGCAATTCGTGGACCAGGGGCTGCAGGGGAAGGCCTTGCGGATCACGGAAGACAATTATAACCTTGGGATCAGGCTTTCGGAACAGCCGCGACCGCGGGGCACGCTGCTCCTCTGGATCAAGGAACCGGAGGGAGCGACGGCCAGCCGCTTCATCAGTAGTTGGGGGCCGGGGTGGGCAGGCTATAATCGAATCATGTTACAGACTAATGTGCTGCTGGTTATACATCCCGGGTGGGGCACGCAATGGACGCAGGTCGGCCTCTCCTGGCAGAACGAGGGGGAAGGCCGCATCCGCCTCTACCTGAACGGCAAACGCGTGCAGGAAGTCACCGGCATTTATCCGGCCCAAACAATTCTTATCGGCGCCGATTTTATGCCGGAGGGGCATAGCCGTTGGTTTGATAATGTGCGCCTGTGGGATCGCGCGCTGACCGATTCCGAAGTGAAGCACGTGTACCGCCAGGATTTCCAGGAAGTGAATCAGCCGGTCGTCTCGATTCCCCGGCTCCCCCAAGCGCCGGTACTCGATGGGAAGCTCAGTGCTGACGAGTGGACGGGCGCCGCCCGGGTCACCGGCGTGCTCGATCTCCAGCACGGCGAGATGGCCGCGGACCAGAGCACGTTTTACCTGGGGTACGACGACACCGATCTCTATGTGGCGATGCACGGGGAACTGACGGAACTCGCGCGCAAGAATTCGGCACTCATCTATGAGAAGTTTCTCCGCGCCGAGGGCAGCGGAGGGGAGGCACAACTTGACGGGGACGATGTGGTCGGCGTGCTGCTCTCGCCGGATTATTGGCGGGTGCAGGATCACCGCGAACCCGGAGCGTGGCATGAGTACCGTCTGCTTGCCAATGCCGCCGGAGGATATCTGGCACATGAATATCCCCAGGATGGCACGCCGGTGGCCTGGGATACGTCCGCACACGCTGTCAGTACGGTCAGTAGAGACGGATGGCAATTCGAGGCGCGCATCCCCTTGGCCTCCCTGCCGGGTCAGACACCCCAGACCGGAGACTGCTGGGGGTTGCAGCTTGGTCGCGTCTGGCAACACCTCAAGCAGGAAGTCAACCTGTGGGCCTGGGGCTGCCGCTTGCCGGATGATACCCCATTACGATTGCATGCGCAGGGCACGCCGGCCACCTCGCCATTCAGCATGGGCGCCCTGCGCTTCGCGCGTGCTGACGATGTGGTGGTGCGGGTTGAAAAAATCGGGCGCCTGCAAGACGGGCGCATTGATATGCAGGCGACACTGGAGAATCCCAGTGCCGCTGAACAAACAGTGAAGGTGCGGCTCTTTACCGATACCGGTGATTGTGCGTTTGATGATGCGGTGGTGATACCTGCTGGGAAGAAGGGACGCTATACCCGGGAACGCCACATGACCGATTACGCCGCGTCGCGCCTGACCTTTGAAGTCCGCCTGCCGGACGGCGAGGTAATTCACCGGACGGCGGTAGGGTTTCATATGAACCAGGCATTCGGGATGCGCGTGATTCCGTACCCGAATCTGGAACGCTATCAGGTGGAATTGGATCTGGGGATCCTGGCGCATGTGCCGGTGGATGACTTGCGCGTCGATCTGCAACTCCGCAACGCTCAGGGCAAGATCGTCTCGACAAAACTTGATCAGCGCGTTGCTGCCTACCTGGAGCGCATCATGGCGTCCACCACGGGGCTGGCCTTGGGCCCGCATACGATATCCGCCAGCATCCGCCAGGGGAAGACGGTGCTGGCCACTGCCAGCCAACCGTTTACAATCGTTGAGAAGGCGCCCTGGTGGGACAAACGGTACGGATTTGAGGATGTCGATCAGGACACCGTGCCGTATCCGTGGACGAACATGCAGGTCACCCAGGATACGATCCAGGTCTGGGGACGGGAATACCGCTTTGGCCACAGCTTGCTCCCCGAACAAGTAATGACGCTCAATGCGCCGTTGCTGCGAGCGCCGACGCGCTTGCTGGTGAAAACTGCCGGGGGTCAGGTGCTGGATTCCGCACACCTGCCCGCGAAATCAGTATGGACGAAGACGAGCAATACCCGCGTGGAAGGCGTGCGCACGCTTGATACGGAGGCGATGTGCGTCAAAAA
This sequence comes from Armatimonadota bacterium, assembly GCA_020060775.1. GTDB lineage: Bacteria > Armatimonadota > Hebobacteria > CAIYQO01 > CAIYQO01 > JAGUZN01. Next base: position 627 of record JAGUZN010000010.1, on the reverse strand, counting down.
TACGTTCTGGGCGGAATACGACGGCCTGCTTTGGTGTACGTTGACAGTGGTGCCGCGCAAGACGGTGACTATTGAGGCGCTGACCATCGAGGTGCCCATGTCCCCAGCATTTCCCGACGTCTTGAGCGGCGGGGGATACTGGGTGGGCAATGGTGATGGCGGGATACAACTGTTCCAGGAGGGCAATACCTTTTTCACCGCTGACAAGCAACCGGTCCGCGTCGACAGTGAGGAGGGGGGCGCGACCTGGCGGATGGTGCTGGTGGATCAGCCGACCGTGTTCGAGAAGCCCTACACCATCACCCTGGGATTCATGGCCACGCCGGTACGTCCCAAAGTCTGGCGCACGGCGGCGTTTGATATCACCAGCGTGATCGGAGGTGGGCCATGGTTCCCGGAAGGGCTGGAATTTATGCCCGCCGCTGATCCGGGCTTCGATTATTACAGCGGGGGGCTGGGTGGCCGTTTGTATGTGCATACCGAGATCCAGAAGTCGCCGCACATCACCACCGATGCCGAAGGAACTAAGGATTGGGATCGGTATGGGTATGAGTGGGTGCGTGATCCGGGCTACCGCTACGCGGGCAACGGCTTTGTGCCGGTCGATGTGCACGCGAAAAGCTTCCG
>JAGUZN010000220.1 GCA_020060775.1 Armatimonadota bacterium | reverse complement strand
CGTTGCGGCTGGATGGACGGTTGGGCGGCCACCTGCTGGCCGGGCATGTGGATGGCATCGGCACGCTGCAGCAGGTGCAGGGCGCCGGCGAGGAGCGCGTGTTGACCTTCAGCCTGCCGGAGGGGTTGGCGCGCTTTGTGGCGCCGCGCGGCTCTATCGCCGTGGACGGCATCAGCTTGACGGTGGTATCGGTGACCGCAGAGACCTTCGCCGTATCGCTGATCCGCCACACCTTGCAGGCGACCACGCTGAGCCTGCGTGCTGTGGGTGACCGTGTGAATATCGAAGTCGATCTCCTCGCCCGCTATATCGACCGACTGCTCACCGCCCGGGAGTCATCCGGTGGGCTCACGTTGGAACGCCTGCAAGCGTTGGGGTATTGAAGTATGGCCTCGTGGAAAGGGTGGCGCACCTGGGCGCACCGACTGAATCGTGAGAGCGCCACGTTGTACCTGGCGTTCCGGCATCAGCAGACGCCATGGAAAGCCCGGGCGGTAGTGCTGTTGGTGCTCGCCTACCTCCTCAGTCCGATCGATCTCATCCCCGATTCGCTTCCCCTACTCGGCTACCTCGATGACCTGGTGATCGTGCCCGTGGGCATTGCGCTGGCGTTGCGCATGGTTCCGGCGGCCGTATTGGTCGAGTGCCGCGAGCGCGCCGACTCCATCGCACAGCAGTTGCGCACCTTTACCCGCATCGTCACCGCCGTCGTCCTGTCGAGCATGATTGTCGTCATGCTCGGCATCATCCTGCTGATCAGCGTATTGGTCGACTAACGCATTCCACTTTATCCATCTGGGGCAGGAATGCGTTACTGCCTCGTCAAACCATACACACTGGATAACACTGTCACCCGCACATTCAAGGAGTGCAACCATGTATTTCACTGGGATTTCCGATGAAGCCGGCGGTAAAGTCGCGCAGCAAATCGCCGCGCACAAGGCACTGGGCTGGCAACAACTGGAACTGCGTTTGATCGAAGGCACGAATGCGACACTGGTCGATGACGCCACCTTCGACCGTGCGCTCGAGGCCATCGAGGAAGCCGGGATGACCATCTGCTGCTTTGCCTCAGCGCTGGCGAACTGGAGCCGCAAGATCAGCGGTGATTTCGCACGGGATGTCAACGAGTTGCGCCAGGCGATCCCGCGCATGCAGCGCAGCGGCACGTCATTCATCCGCATCATGTCGTTCGAGAACGATGGCTTGTCCGATGAGGCCTGGCGCGATGAAGCGGTGCGCCGCATTCGCGAACTGGCGACAATGGCGGAAGATGGCGGCATCACCCTGCTGCACGAAAACTGCACCGGCTGGGGTGGCGAATCGCCGGAGAACACGCTGGAACTGCTGGAGCGGGTGGACAGCCCGGCGCTGAAGCTGGTGTTCGATACCGGAAATACCTTCATCCACCAACAGGATGCCCAGGACTACCTGCGTAAAGTAATCGATCACGTCGTGCATGTCCACATCAAGGACGGTTACATGAGTGAGGACCACAAGCCGATCTTCACCTACCCGGGCGAGGGCAGTTGCCGCGTAGAGGACTCGGTGCGCATCCTGCTCGAGCACGGCTATGACGGCGGGTATTCGATCGAACCGCATATCGCTGCAGTGGTGCATACCGGCGACATCGGTGGCGAGGAGCGCGAGCAGTTGCTCTTCGACAGCTACCTCGAGTACGGGCGGCGCTTCATGGCGCTCTACGAGCGGGTGGCTGGCGCGCGGGTATAGGGCGCTGCGGCAGGCGGAATGATTCTGAGGCGTCGCGTTGAGCGGCGCCTCTGTGTTAGAAATTGTTGTGAAAGGATCTGTTCGCGGATCGCGCCGTGGATGTTCGTAGCCGTCCGTATCGGGACGCCGAGGTACTCTCCAAGACCGATAGGGTGAGGAGTCCCGATACGGACTGGCGCGAACAGATCACGCGAGACCGGACAGAGACGTTCATAACAGTTTCTTAGGCAGTGACGGGCAGGGTCTGCTGGCCGTCGGACAGGCGGACGCCGATGATCTTGGACACCCCGGCCTTTTCCATGGTGACGCCGTACAGGACGTCGGCAGCCTCCATGGTGCCCTTGTTGTGGGTCACCACCAGGAACTGGGTGCGGTCGGTGAAGCCGAGCAGTACATCGCAATAGCGCCCGACATTGGCTTCGTCGAGAGGCGCGTCGATCTCGTCGAGCACCACGAAGGGGCTGGGCTTCACGCGCAACATGGCAAACAGCAACGCCAGCGCAGTGAGCGCCCGCTCCCCCCCGGAGAGCTGCAGGAGATGCTGATTGCGCTTTCCCGGGATGGTGACATGAATCTCGATGCCGCTCTCCAACACGTTCGCCGGGTCTTCCAGGGTGAGTTGCGTCGTGCCGCCGCCGAAGAGTTGCGCAAACAGGTCCTGAAACTCGCGGGCGATCGCGGCAAAGGCCTCGAGGAATTTTTCCTTGCACGTCGTGTCGATCTCGACAATCACCTTCAGCAGGCTGGCGCGCCCTTCTTCCAGATCAGTGCGCTGGGCGGTGAGAAAGGATAAGCGCTCGCAGATGCGGTCGTACTCCTCGATGGCCCCCAAATTGACGGTGCCCAACTCATCGACGGCGGCCTGCAATTCCTTCATGCGGGCGATGGCCACGCCGCGGTGTTCCACCGGTTTCGCGCGGACAATCGCCTGTTCGGTGGTGAGGCGGTAATCCTCGAAGAACTGCGTCTCCAGGAAGCCGAGCTCCGTCTCGATCTGCGTGGTGCGCAAATCCGTGCGGTGCACGCGGTCCTGGCAGCCCTCCACCTGTTCGCGCAGGGCCTTCTGCGCTTCCAGGCTGGCGGCGATGGCCTCGAGCATGGCGGTGCGCCGTCCCCGCGCCCCCTCCAGATCCGTCCCGCTTTTCTGCAGGGCAGCGCGCTGGCGCTCGAGTTCAGCCGCGGCGTCGGTGTGCTTCGCGCACAGTTGGGCGATCTCCTCGGCTAACCGCGCGGTCGTGCTGTCATGCTGCTGCAGCCGCTGGTGCAGGGCTTCGCGTTGCTCCGATGCCCGACGTGCTGCCGCCTGCTGGGTTTGCCACTGTCCGCGCACTTCGGTCAGTGTTAAGCGCAGCGCGGCAAACCGCTCGGTCACCGTATCGCGCTCGCGCTGTTCTGCCGCCAGTGTCCCCTCCGCCTCGGCAATGGCCTGCTCGGCCTCGCGTTGGCGTCCCTCGGTTTCGGCCAGCGACTCGAGCAAGCGCTGATGGTCGGCGCGGGTTTCCTCCACCTCCCGCGTGATCCACGCGGTCTCTTCATCGAGAGCGCCGAGGCGTTCATCCAGCGCCTGCACGTCGCGCTGCACGGTCGCCACCGCGCGTTCGGCCTCCGCTTGCTGCGCTGCCGCCTGTTCGCTCTGCTTGGCAACGCGGACCACCTCGCCCTCCAGGCGCTGCAGCTCGGCGGTAATCTCCTGATATCGCGTGTGCGCCTGTTGCGCTTTGCGCTCCAGCGTCTCCAGTTGCTCGGTGAGTTCCTGCAGTTCGCGTTTGCGCGTGAGCAGCCCGCTGCCCCGTCCCTTCGAACCACCGGTCATGGCGCGCGAGGGATGGACAACCTCGCCTTCCAGCGTGACGATGCGATTCCACCCGCTGGCGTGCGGCGATTTGGCGGCGGCGAGCGCGGCATCCAGATCACGCGCGACGATCACGCGCCCCATAATATGCTGCACCACGCGCTCATGCTGGTGGTCGTAGCCCACTAAATCCATGAACAGACCGAGTACGCCATCCATGTCCGGCACGGTCGCCCGGGGAGCGGGGGAGATCAGATCCATCGGCAGGAACGTCGCGCGCCCCGCGTTGGCGCGCTTCAGCAGGGAAATCGCCGCTTTCGCGGATTGCTCGCCATCGGTCACCACGTCTTGTAAATTCGCGCCGAGCGCGACTTCCGCGGCCGTCTCCAGCTCGGCGGGCACATTGATCAATTCGGTAACCGGCGCATACCAGCCGGCCAACGTGCCCGACTGTGCGGCCGCCATCACCGCGCGTACGCCGGGAAAGTAACCTTCCAGCGAATCTTCCAATTCCTGCAGGGTGCGCTGGCGCTCGCGCAAGCCGGCCAATCCTTCGCGCAGGCGATGTTCCTGCTGTCGCGCTTCTGCCTGCTGTTCCACGGCAGCCTGGCGGGCAGCATTCACTTCATTACGCCTGGCGATGAGGGACTCGCGCGCGGTTTTACACGCGTGGACGCGGGCATCGGCGGTCTGCTTCTCTGCTCGCCGGGCAGCGAGTTTGCCGTCGACTTCACGACGTTCCTCGGCAATGCGCGTCAAACGCCCGTCTGAGGTTTTCAGCATCGAATCCAGGCGCGCCAGTTCATTGCGCACTTTCGCCACCTGGTCAAGGGCGTCGAGGTAAGCGCCGCGCCGCTCATGGAGTTGTTGCGCGACCGCTTCCACCGCGGCAGTGGCCTCTTTCAGCGTATCATCCGCCGCGGCGATTTCCCCCTCGAGGCCGGCGATGATCTCCTGCAAACGCGCCTGCTCCTGCTCGGCGGTGTCAATTTCGCACTGCAGCGCTTCGGCCTGTTGCTCGCCCTCGCCGCGTTCGCGCTCAATGCGTTCACACTCTTTACGCGCGACATCTTCCTGTTGTTTGAGCAACGCAAGCTTGCTCTCCGTGCCCTGCACGGCTGCCGCCAGGCGATTCTCCACGCCGCGCCGTTCCTCCAACTCGTCCTCGAGTTGCTGCAACGCGGCGCGCAAGGTCGTCTCTTTCACTTCAGCCTGCTGCAGGGTATGGCGCAACTGCTCGAGTTCCTGGTGCAGTTCGGCTTCCCGTTCGCGCGAACGCGCCAGGCTGCCCTGCAACCCCTGGTACTGTGCGACGACCAGCGAAAGGTGGAGGTCGGTGAGTTCGGCGTTGAGCACCTGATACTGCCTGGCTTTTTCCGATTGCGCGGCCATGGGCTCGAGCTGTGATTCCAGTTCGTTGATGATATCGCTCACGCGCAACAGGTTCTGCTGTGTTTGCTCGAGCTTGCGCAGGGCTTCCTTTTTGCGGTGCTTGTACTTCGTGATGCCCGCCACCTCTTCAAAGAGCGCGCGACGGTCTTCCGAGCGCGAAGAAAGCACGGCATCCACTTCACCCTGGCTGATGATGGAATACGAGTGCTTGCCGATGCCGGTGTCCATAAACAGTTCATGGACATCGCGCAGGCGCACCGGGGTGCGGTTGATCAGGTACTCGGACTCGCCGGAGCGGAAGACGCAGCGGGTGACGGTGACCTCGTTATAATCGATGGGGAGATCGCCGTGCTCGTTGTCGAGCGTGAGGTTGACCTCGGCCATGCCCAGCGCCTTGCGCGACTCCGACCCCTTGAAGATGACATCGGTCGACCGCGCGCTGCGCAGGGCTTTGGTGCTTTGCTCGCCGAGCACCCAGAGGATGGCATCGCTGATATTGCTTTTGCCTGAGCCATTGGGGCCCACGATCGCCGTGATGCCGGGACCCAGTTCCAGCTCGGTGCGGTCGGCAAAGGTTTTGAATCCGTACAACTCTAATCGTTTGAGAAACATGGGCGGTCGTCAGGCGGGGATGCCGGAATGCCCACAGTATACGGATCAACGCCGGTTCTGGCAAGGTCAGGCGAGATTCGAGCGGTCAGAAGATGCGGGGGGAAGGATGCATGGCATGCCCTCCCCCACTCAACCATACCGTACCATTGATATCCGGGCTGCTGCCGGCATGCTCAAAATCGATAGTTCTGACGGAATTCGAGCGTGAAGTCCGGAGAGTCTTCCGTGAGCCCGATGCCGAGCGAGAGATCAACCGGCAGGACTTCCCCTACCCACACCGCCCCTAACCGGAGGGTGGCGCTGGTCACCGCGGTGTTGGGCACGCGCCGGTCGTTTGAGGTGGTCGAACCGCTAAAGCTGGCGGACACGCCCATGTTGAGGGAGAGTTTGGGATTCAGCGCATAGGCCACGCCGCCGCCGAAATCGATAGTGTTGCCCGGTTTGATATTGACGTAACTGACTACGGTGTCGCCGGTCGTCTGATCTGTCGAGACGATGCGGATATTCTCCCGCAGCCAGTTATAGGTGAAGCCCGCGTTCCAGTAGATCGCGGCGGGATCGGCGATCTTCATGCCGGTGATGCCGAACTTCGAACTCCAGAACCCCGAGCCCAGTGGGACTTCCTCGTTGGTATCGATTTCGAAGATATCCTTGCCGGTAGCGGTTTTCACCCCGGCGCTGACGATCCACCGCACGGTGCTCTGCGGTGTCTTGGGAAGTTGGTAATACAGTGCCCCTTCGATATCACCCAGGCCGAAGCCGTTGAGCGTATCTTCCTGCGGGGGCGAGGCATCGGGAACAGCCCGGCGTTCGAACTGGTAGCGGAAGGGGAGGCGAACCTCGCCCTCCAGATTGTCCTGCAACCCGTAGCGCACCGCCGCCGACGTGATGATCAGGTCGCGCCGCACGCGTTCGACCGCCACATTGCCGATAACCATGATCGGCAACATGGCCACGCCATCGATAAACAGGGTGTTGGAGGAGAAATGCGAGTAGGACACGCGCCATTCCAACTCAGCTTCGCCGCGCTTGATCATCAGGTCCGCCCGCCGTACCTGCGAGGGTAACGCCGCCTCTTCGGCCGGCGGTGGCGCCACCTCGTCCTCTCCCTCGCCGGTGGGTAGGGGGGCAGGTGCCGTGTCTTCCACGGGCAACGGGCTGGTTTCCGCAGGAATGCCGGGTAATTGCGTGACCTGTGCCGTAGCGGCAGACATCAGGCAGCACCACAGCGCTGCCAGCACTGCAACAAAAACCGGTGTGATACGCACGGATATCTTCTCCTCTCAGCTCGTGTTTTTAATCACTCTTCGATCGTTTTCTCTCGACTGCCGATCCCATCACAGTGGGATGCCATCGGTATATGTTGACGGTTCACACGGTAAATTTAAAACTCATTCGCCTGGTGGAAGACGTCCGCCACGGTATTGGTAATCAAGGCGCGTACTTGCTCGGTATCCAGATAAATGCGATCGCGATCCTCAACCGCCAGCGCATGCACGTCGCATGTCGGCCAGCCCGGGCGCTGGAAGACCATGCCGACGCGCGGCGTCCATTCCTCTTCAAACTGCGCAACGGGAATAACCGTACGCCCCACCGCCGGGTCTGCCAGGAAGACACGGCCATCATGCATGCCACGGAAGATCACAAAGTGACGCATATCCTGTGCTTTGCGGAAGAGCGGGATGAGCACCGGCTGGTTCAGTTCTGCCAGGCTCTCCAGGTCCAGTTCATAGCCGATCGCCTTGACCCCATGCGCTTCCGCAAAGCGTTTCAGGTCAAGCATGGAAAACCCTTTGCGCGCCAGAAACTTTTGCATATTGCCGCTCTGCAGGAGAAAGTCGATGATCTCCTCCTCCGTGTAGGCCTGGTGCAGGTAGGACGTGAACATCGTGGAGAGGGCGGCTGACCCGCAACTGTAGTCCAGCCGCTGCAGCACCATCTCGTCCTCGCGCATCTCTTTGATGCTCTTCACCTCAACGCTCACCGAAATGCCGGCGCCAAACGATGAGGTGGGGACGCGAACCTCACCCGCGAGCGCGGGTGAGGTTCGCAGTAGAACCCACCATACCAACACGGTCATCGTGACCAGATGGTTCAACTTTCGCATACGTCCTCCGGGGTTACGCTTCTCCTCTAGTCTACTCGTTTCACGGGGAAGCGAATGTCGGCAACGCATTCGAAAGATTGAGTGTGCCCCAGTTTAGGTTCATTTGTGACACATTCACCGGACTGTTCACCGGGTTTACCACCACGTTCAGGTTCAGACCGACCGCGACATCGCCTTCCAACGCAAAAATGTTGAGCAGGCTCGTCGCGTTCTGCAACGCGTTTCCAGAGAGATTGATCGTGTTATTGGTCAGGTTTTGCAAATTCGGCACATAGGTGCCGTTCGGGTCGAGCCCGGCGGTGTTGCGCCCGCCGCCCATGGTGCGCGTCAGGGTGATCCCCTGACCGGCGAGCGACTCCAACGCTTGTTGATCGCCGGATAGCAAAATGACCGATTCCGGCCGTTCCGCCGCAACATCCATGTTAAAATCGACCTGTACATCGAACCCCGCAGCGTACACGTCATCCAACTGGTGGTCGGCCAACGGGCGGGGAGTCGCCGCAGCCACGATGCTGATGCACAGGATGCTCAGGACACCGAGCAGCATCCATCGCAGAATCTTCGTGGTCATCACTCCCTCCTATCTCGGTGGGGGCCGGGTGAGCCCGGCCCCCGTGCAGACGAACGACAAAGCCTTCCGCCTTGCGTTCGAACCGACTGCGGCGACTTAACCGCCATTACCAGGGAAGAGATCAATGACTCCGATGCCGAAGAAGCAGGAGCCGTTGACCACAACCTGGGTAACCGCCGTTTGCGCGGTCGCCACCACCGGCGCCGACGGACCAGGCGCACTCGAGGTCGCAGCCGCGTTAGTCACGTTCACGGCCACGCCGATGTACTGATCGCCCAACGTATTGGCATTCACCAGCGCGGTCATGTTGTTCTGGCCGGAGATGTCCAGGGTGTTGGAAATGCAGTTGAACGAATCTTCAATGGTCACCGTGACATAGGTCTCGACGATGCTGGTGTTGAAGGAATCTACGACACAGGCTTCCTTGGCAATCACACCGTAGCCACCGTTGCCGATGAAACCATCGATATAGGTGTCGTCCTGCGTCACCGTCACGTGATTGTTGGTGCCGAGCACGACCGCCGACTCGTCCACACTGCCGATTTCGTTATAGGTCGCGTTCAGCGACAGGTTCTCACCGGCCACCAGCGCGAAGTCGGCATCCTGCTCGATCGAGATGGCTTCGTTCATCTCGCCGGCGATGGCAATCTCGCAGTCACCATCACCATCAACGAAATTGCTGCCATCGATCGTCTCGTTGTCATTGCCGATCACGGCAATAGCATCTTCAGATGCAAAGGCCTCTTTGTATTCGTTCTCGTTACCGTCAATCGCCAGTCCACCGAGTTCAGCCACCGCGACATCCTCGGTCACCATAAAGGGGATGTTTTGCGGGGTATTGTTCGTCGACGGGGGGGCCCAGTTACCAAACCCGGCCGCCACGCCATCCAGCTCGGCACTCGAAAGTGCTTTCGGTGCGGCGATTGCGATGCTGCTGCAGAGGAAAAGCCCTGCCACCAGCAACGCGCCCACATTCGTCTTCATGGGAGATCCTCCTTACTTCCCAGTGATAGTCTCACCGTTCCGGCGTCCCTGTCTGGGTCGTCGCGCGGGAAGTACCCCGACCAGCCATGCGGGTTGGCGGTACGATGATCGCCCTCAGTATCACACCGATTGTCAAGGAGATATGTGCAGGAGTGGCGTCACTTTCTTGACGAACAAGCCGTCTGGTGGAGAACCTGTGCAAAACCGAGCATCTGTCAACTTTCTCATCCACTCCCTCTTCCGGGGCTCCGCAGGGTATCAACACTAAGCAACGCACCCCGAGCCATTGCATGCCCGGGGTGCGCACACCTGGTTTCACCTGTTATCAGCCGCGATGGTCTATCGAGCACCACCATCGACGAAGATGCCGATCCCCACGCACACGCCGTTCAACACGATCTGGGTGGCGGCGGTGTCCGCAAAGGCATCAGCCGAGATGCTCGAGCCGTTATCGGCCAACGCGCCGGTGCCGGAGGCAGCGGCGTTCGTGGTGTTGAGCAATGAGCCGATTTCCTGCAGGCCGGCCGCATTGCCGTTCACATTGGTGGATACGCCATTCTGCCCGCAGATGCTAATCGCGGTGTCTTCCTTGTTGAAGGAACCACAGATATCCGCTGACACGTCAACGTAGAGCTCATCCACGTTGAAGGCGTGATCGACCTTGGCTTCCTTCGCAATGACGCCATAGGCATCGTCGTTATCGCCATTCTGGTTGATGGTGATGTTGGCGATGTTGGCCTGCGTGATATCGGCACTGCTTTCGCCACTCGCGTTGGCGGTATTGGTTTGCGCAATCGTCGCAGTTGCCGTATTCGTATCGACAAGGCTGAAATTACCGCCAATGGTGCCATAGACGTCCGTGTCATCCATGTACACGTCCACCAGGTTATTGTCGCCGATGACGACGGCGGAACCGTCGTCGATCAGGCCTTCAACATCGTTGAAGGTGATATCGAACGTGGCATTGGGGCCAATCACCAGCGCAGCCACGGCATCTTCCTGATCGATGCGCAGGGCAGAGTTGTGATTGCCGGCGATCGCCACCTCGGCGCCGTCGTCCACCACATTGGAGTTGTCAGCGGTAATGTTGTCATTACCAATCACGGCAATGCCATCGCATGTCGCGCCGGCCAACGTCACTTCGTTGGCATCACCCACGATCGCCGCGCCGCCCACGGCTTCGGCAATGTCGCCATAGGCGAATTCGGCATTGGTATTCACGGAATTCGGCATCGTCGGAATGAACTGGTCGATGTACGCACCAGCCGCGACGGTGTCCAGGTCACCACTCGAAAGCTCCCTCGGGGCAGCGTACGCGAGGCTGCTGATGAGCATCGCGCCCCCCACCGCGAGAACGGCCATCATCCTAAGCATAGGGAGATCCTCCTTTTGTTCCCTGTGACAGTGTTCTCGTATGTTCACCGAGCGCACGCTGTGTGTAACCGATCCCCGCGCGACCAGGTACATGACCGGCGAAACGACAGCGTGGACAGTGATCGCCTCCAGTGTTGCACCTCTTGTCAAGGGAATATGTGCAGCTTTACGACACTTTTCTTGAGAACGGCGGGGATGGCGGTTAAGCTGTGCAAATTCCGCAGGCAGGGGGAGTTGGGGGCGGATGACTGCAACCGCCAGGCCCCGCCCCACCGAGATGCGGAAAGCGCGGGGCCTGGCGTGTGCCATCATCCGGTCTACTGCAGTTCCGCGAGCCAGGCGCGCATCTGCCGGACATACTGCGGGAAGACGATCTCGGGCGCGGCGAGGTGGGGGTGCCAGCGCTGTTCCCACTCGAAGGTGAGGTAACCGTCGTATCCGGTGTCGTGCAGCACGCGCAGGGCCGCGGGGATCGGCACATCCCCCTGCCCTACCGGCACAAAGGTGTACTGTTCCCCATCCTCATGCAACACCGAGTCTTTCACATGGGTGCTGCGGATATGACCGTGCAGGTTGCGCATGGTCTGGGCAATCGTCTCACCGGCCAGGCGGTAGGGATGATGGATATCCCAGAGGACCTGCACCGCAGGATGATGGGTGAGGCGAAGCAGGTCCATGAGCTCGCCGCTGCTCACAAAGGCGTCGTGCGTCTCCAACAGGGCGATGACCTCACGCCCCTGCGCAAAGTCACCGATCTGCTGCAGAGCATCCACGGCCTGTTCCAGGGCGATGGCGCGCGGGTGATGCTCCGGCACCTCGCCGCAAAACAGGCGAATGTAGGGCGCGTTGACCTCTTTCGCCAGGTCGACATAACGGCGGGCATGCTCGACCAGGGTATGGCGGTCGATGCGCGTGGTCGTCGCCGACACCACGCGCAGTCCGGTGGACACACACGCCACCGCCACGCCGGCATCCGCCAGGCGAGCGCGCGTATCAGCGATGTGGGCAGGGGAAAAGTCGGGAGCTTCGGTGAGTTCAATCGTCTCCCGCAGCCCGCGAAACTCGACACCGTCGTAGCCATCGCGCTGCGCCGCCTCGATGACTTGCGCCAGCGTCCACGCTGGACAACCCAAGGTGCTGAAGGCCAGCTTCATGACAGGGGTTCCTTTCCGTCCGCAGCGCGCAGCACGGTGTTGGCTGTACCTCTCACGAAAACAATCGATCGGCACTCTCGCGCACGCGCGCCCGGATACGCTCTATATCCAGCGTAGCGAATTGCCGCCCACGCATCAACACCTTCCCATGCACAATCACGGTATCAACATCGCCGGCGTATGCGGCATAGGCCAGATGCGACACCACGCGACCGCCGGGCGTGAGGTGCGGTTGTTGGAAATCGAGCAGGGCGATATCAGCGAGGTAGCCGGGCGCCAGCATGCCAAGGTGCTCCAGGTGCATGGCGGCGGCACCTTGCCGCGTGGCCATGGCCAACGCGGTTGCTGCACGCACGGCGGTGGCATCACCCCCAACCTTGTGCAGCAACGCCGCCTGCCGCACCTCGCGCAGCACATCGAGGGTGTTATTGCTGCCGGCGCCGTCGGTGCCCAGGCCAACGGCAATGCCGGCCCGCAACATGTCCGGCACCGGAGCAATGCCCGAGCCGAGCTTCATGTTGCTGCTGGGGCAGTGCGCCACCCCAACGCCGCGATGCGCCAGCACGGCAATGTCGTGGTCGGTGGCATGCACGCCATGCGCCACGGTGGTTGGCCTGGTAAACAGTTCATAGGCGTCCATGAGCGCAATGGGGGTCATCCCGCTCAGATTCCGGCTCGACTCCACTTCTCCGGCAGTTTCCGACAGGTGGGTGTGCATACGCACGCCGTACGTGTGCGCCAACGCAACAATCTTGCGCATCATCGCTTCCGGCACCGTATAGGGCGCATGCGGGCCAAAGAAGGGCACGATGCGCGGATGGCCTTCAGCAATAAACGCTTGCACGCGCGCCTCGGCCTCGTGCAGCAATGCCTCAGCGTGCGGCACCACGCCGATGACCACGGCCGACAGGCCGGCGCGGATGCCGCTTTCGCGCACGGCATCGGCCACCGCTTCGACATGCCAATACATGTCGTTGAAGGTGGTGACGCCGGCGCGCAGCATCTCGGCAATGCCCAGCAGCGAGGCCCAGTAGACATCGTCACGGGTGATATGCGCCTCGACCGGCCAGATCTTCTCCTGCAGCCAGGTCATCAGCGGGAGGTCGTCAGCCGCCCCCCGGAAGAGCGTCATCGCCAGGTGCGTATGGGCATTGATCAGCCCGGGGATGGCCACCATGCCATCGGCATCGATAACGGCATCATCCGCAGCGGGGTCGGGAGCTTGCGCCAGTGGACCGACAAAATGTATATGCGCCCCATCCGTGACGATGGCGGCCTGTTCCAGGATGGTATGGTGCTCGTCCATGATGACGGCGGTGACATTACGAATATGGAGGTTGGCCATCTGCGGTCTCCTTCCAGGCCCGGGGGAACGATGTTCGTGATTATCGCCTGTTCGGCTGTAGAGATCAATAGCCGCACACCCATCGTACTCATTTCCATGCTGTAAAACGAGTAGCGATATTTTCACAAGGTTGCCGGCGATGAATTTCACCAACGTAGCAATGTGATTCTCACTTCACAGTTACCGCTGTGATAAAGGGTATGTGATGCAGTACAAAGCAGATTGGCCGGAGGCACAGTATCGGTTGACCGCCCTCTGGCACGGCGAGCGGCTGGACCGCCCATGCATGGCGGTCATGGCTCCACAGCCGACAATGCGTCCATTGGCTGTGCCTGAGCCGGCCGATGATGAAGCGCGCTGGCTTGATCCTGAGTACCTGCTCCCCGCCTTTCGCCACAAATTGGAGACGACCTGGTGGGGGGGCGAGGCCGCGCCGTCCTGTTTGACGATGGCGAATTGGATGGCCTGCCTGGGCGGCACGCCGCAATTCGCGCCGGATACGATCTGGTTTGCCACGCAGGAGGTCGACTTCTCTCGGCCATCACCGTTTCGGCACGACCCGGACAGCCCCTGGATGCACCGATACCGCACGCTGTTGCGGGCGCTGTGCGCCATGGCCGCCGAAGATAATTTTCTTCTCGGCCAACCCGTCGGGCTGCCTGCCAGCGACTTGTTGTCGATGCATATGGGCACAGAAGCCTTCATGCTCGGGTTGATGGATCATCCCGAGTGGATGGCTGAGGCCGTGGTTACCGGAGCACGGGACCAAGCGCAAGTGCAGCATGAGTTGCAGGCGTTCATGCGCGAAGCAGGACACCACTACTGGTACGGCAATGCTGGATGGATGCGTTTTTGGGCGCCCGAACCATTCAAAGTCACGCAATCGGATGTCTCCTGCATGCTCTCCCCAGAGCAGTTCGACCAGTTTGTGTTACCGGAACTCGAGGTGTATGCCGAGGCGTTTTCAGCATTGTGGTATCACCTGGATGGCGGCGATGCCCGGCAACACTTGCCCCGCCTGTTGTCGTTGCCGTATCTCAGGGTGATCCAGTACATACCCACGCCGAGCGAACCGCCGAATGGGCCAGCGCACCTGGAGATGTATCAGCACATTCAGGCCGCGGGGAAAATTGTCCACATCGATGTGCCGCTGTCCAATGTCGAGCCACTGGTGCGTTCGCTGGATCCAGCATTGCTGATGCTGCAGGTCTGGTGCGCCAGCCGCGATGAGGGCGAACAGTTACTGGATCACTGCGTGAAGTGGACATCGCAACTATACACGCAAGGAGTGGTATGAGTATGCAAGAATATTCAACCGATGCACCGGATATCCGGGTCATCGTCCCGGCAGATGCGTCGCCGTTGCTGCAGGCGCTTGCCGATCTGCTTCACCGGCAGGTCGCTGCACGCTGCGGCACAGTCGTGCGCTGTGCTGACAATCACAGCTGCACCATTGAGTTATCCATCCTACCCGAACTGGATGCTGAGGGGTATGCGATCGAGGATGGCCCATGCGAGACGGTTCGCATCGCTGGCGGTGACGCGCGCGGCGTGCTGTACGGCATCGGCAAGTTTCTTCGCACATCGCGCTTTGCCCCCGGCGTCTTCACCCCGGGCGACTGGCGCGGCGCTTCCAAACCGGTAAAAAAATTGCGGGGCATCTACTTTGCGACACATTACTACAACTTCTATCAGACCGCGCCCATCGATGAGGTTATTCGTTACATCGAAGAACTCGCCCTGTGGGGGATGAATACGCTGGCCGTCTGGTACGATATGCACCATTTCGAGCACAGCGATCACCCCGAAGCCGTCGCGTTTCGCGAGCGCCTCCGGCAGATGCTGGCGGCAGCCAGACGGCTCGGATTGGACACCATGTTGCTCGCCGTGGGCAATGAGGCGTATGCGAATAGTCCGCTTGAGCTTCGTGCTGACGCCACCGCGAAACGTGGCGGCTATTACGATGTGGCGGTATGCCCATCCACTCCCAGCGGCATGGACTACATTCTGCAGGTGCTCGGCGATGAATTCGATTGGGCGCGCGAGGTCGAACCGAGCCATATTGGCATTTGGCCGTACGACCAGGGAGGATGCGGCTGCGAACAGTGCCGTCCCTGGGGTTCCAACGGATTCATGCGCTGTGTCGAATCCGTGAGCAGTCTCGCTCGCCGCAAGTTGCCCGGAGTCAAGGTCATCCTGTCGACCTGGTATTTCAACCAGGCAGAATGGCGTGACGTGGCCCGTATCCTGCAGGAGCGACCGGAATTAGTGGATGGGCTCCTTATGGAGCATTTCTTCCCTGATGAGCAGCAGGTTCCCGTTCATGAAGGGGCAGCCCTCGGGTTGCCGGTTGTGGGCTTCCCCGAAATCAGCATGTGGGGCATGTTTCCCTGGGGCGGCTTTGGCGCCAATCCGCAGCCCAAGCGTTTTCATCGTGAATGGATTCGCGTGAGTGATGCCCTCGCCGGGGGGTTCCCCTATTCGGAAGGCATCTTCGAAGATATCAACAAGGTGCTCTGGACGCAACTCTACTGGAACCCGGACGCCACCGTGGACGAGATTCTAGGAGAGTACATCGCATACTACTTCTCACCGGAAGCTGTTGCTGATGTGCGTTCAGTTATATACACCCTTGAGCAGAATCATCATTTCCGCTGGTGGCCGGGAAAATTGGATGGTGTGAAGCTTCCCTGGTTCCCCTCGCAAGGCCTCGCGCCTCAGCCCGACCCCGGAGCCGAGGATGCCTTCGCTGCAATGCAGCATATCGATCGCCTACTGTCGGAGTCGGTGCGCGCCTCATGGCGCTGGCGCATCCTCTACATACGGGCGATGATGGACAGCGAGTTAAAAACCAACGGGGGCGCACCCACGCCCGCTTGCCTCGAAGGTTTCAGCGAACTGAATCGGCTCTTTCACGTCGTTCCTGACACGGATTGGGTCGTACGTCCACCGATCAACCCGACACAGGCCGTGTTGTCACGCTGATATCACTCCACGGCTGTACACGATGCGTGCCGGCGACGGCTGTGAGGTGGCGCGCACACCTCCCGTAATTTACGTCGCGACGGGCCGGGTACAGAACCTGCAGACATCGCCGCAGCTACCAATTGTGGGAAATTGCGGGATGGCATGTACGCAAAGGAGTGATGCGCTATGAGCCACCAATCGCTCGATTCCCTGCACGATGTATTCGTCACGGAACTCAATGATATACTCGACGCCGAGCAACAGATCGTGAAGGTCATGCCGGAGATGATCGATCACGCCTCCTCACCGCGCCTGAAAGCCAAGTTCGAGGCGCATCTGAAACAAACACACGATCAGATCAATCGCCTGCACCAGGTCTTTACGATGCTCGGCATCACGCCGACGGAAGAAGAGTGCAAAGGAATGAAGGGCATCCTGCGTGACGGCGAGAAAGTGCTGAAGGCCAAGGGCAACGCCGCCGCCATTGATGCCGCCCTGATCGCCGCAGCCCAAAAGGTCGAACATTACGAGATCTCCAGCTATGGCACGCTGCGCACGTATGCCCGCACGCTCGGCCGCAACGATGTCGCCGATTTGCTGCAAACGACACTGCAGCAAGAATCGCAGACCGATGAACTGCTGACCAGCCTTGCCCAAGAGAGCATCAACCGCAAAGCCGCATAACGGCCGGTGGCAGAGTCCGCGGATGCCGCGATGCTCACACTGCAGGGGGAGAGGCTGCCTTCTCCCCCTGCGCTCTTTCCCGCCATGTTGCACGTCTATTGACAGAACGGGTTGTTTCACGGAGAATATGGTGTACTTTACACCTATATGCACAACGCATTTGCGTACGGAGGATACACCGTGAAGATCGCCATCCCGACCGTTGGTAATACACCCACCGCCATGATTGACGCCCGTTTTGGCCGTGCTCCCTGGTTTCTCCTGTTTGACACGGAAACCGGCGCCTGGCAGGCGGTGGAGAACACCCCGAACCTGCAGGCCGTGCAGGGTGCCGGCATTCAATCGTCAGAGACGCTCGTACGCGAGGGAGTATCGGCGGTACTGGCTCCCCATTGCGGCCCGAAAGCCTTTCGCGTCTTGCAGGCAGCCGGAGTGACTGTCTACCTGGGCGCCAGTGGTACCGCCGAAGATGCGTTAGCGGCGTATCACGCTGGAACGCTGCAACCGGCTGCGTCAGCGGATGTTGCCGGGCACTGGTAGGCGGGTACTACACGACAGATTGCAGGTGCGAAATCAAACAAGCTCTACCCACCGCCCGATGCGACAAGGCCGGCGTGGCATGGTATAATTATTGTCTATATCCGCATTTCACACATAGGGAGAAATTATTCTATGCCAAGAGGCCAGTGTCATCGTCATGGCGCCGATCGTCCATGCACCTGCGCGATGGGAAATCTCTACCGGTTCGTTGAGCCGGTCGTGCTCCTGTTGCTCAAGAAACATGGTCCGTCGTATGGCTACGAATTGGCGACGGCGCTGAATGAGCATGCGCTCACGGACGCCGAGATCGAACGGGCCGCGCTCTACCGCACGCTGAAACAACTCGAGATGAATGGCCATGTGGTTTCCGAGTGGGATGTGAGCGGCAGTGGTCCCGCGCGCCATGTCTATCGATTGACCGAGAGTGGCGACGAACATCTCCGCGAGTGGAGCGTGGTCCTCGAAAAGCTCTCCCAGGCCATGGCCGCGTTTGTCGATGATGTGCGGGCGGTGCAGTAAGCCCACCCAGAGGGCTGATGGCCAGAGGGACTACCCGATCACCGACGTCAGATACCCTGCCTGCATGCCAATCCGTGCGGCAAATTCCTCATCGAACACATTCTGTTGCCATATGCTGCTGCAGCCGGCTCCAGATCGTGCGCAATGCATCACTCGCCGGATTATCGCCATACTCGATCACACTGAGGCCGGCGAGTTGCGCGCGCGTGATCACCGAATCATACGGAATCTCACCCAGTACGCCGATCCGGTGCGCCAGTGCATAGTGCACAATCTCCGCGGCTTTATCCCGATTGAGATCCGCTTTATTGATGATGACGCTGGCCGGCACGTTGAAGTGTGCAGCCAGCGAGACCACGCGTGCCATATCGTGACTGCCGGAAACCGTCGGCTCGGTCACAATCACCACGTGATCGGCGCCTGACAGTGAAGCGATCACCGGACACCCGATGCCCGGCGGGCCGTCCACCAGGATCAGATCATGCCCCTGGGCCTCGGCCAGGGCGCGCGCTTCACGCCGAATGAGCGTCACCAGCTTTCCCGAGTTCTCTTCCGCCACGCCCAGCCGCGCATGCACCATGGGGCCCATGCGGGTGTCAGAGTGGAACCAGTGGCCGTTGAGGGCCTCGGTAAAGGCAATGGCCTGATGGGGACACAGATGTGCACAGACACCGCACCCCTCACAGGCGATCGGATCGATCGCGTACACCGCAGCTCGATCATCGTCAGTCTCACGAGAGTCAGTGAAGACCGCGCCGAAGCGGCACACGTCAACGCATATCCCGCACCGCCGGCAACGCTCCTGTGCGATGCGTGCGGTGTTGCCGCCATAAAATTCATGCGTCTCCTGCACGGTGGGGGTGAGAATGAGGTGCAGGTCGGCGGCATCGACATCGCAGTCCACCAGCACAGCACGTGGGGCTATACTGGCAAAGGCTGCCGTCACGCTCGTTTTCCCCGTGCCCCCCTTGCCGCTGATGATCACAATCTCTCTCATGCCGGCACCTCACTTCGGATGGCATCGATAACGGCCGCAAAAAAGGGTATGGTGTCCGGAAGGACATCAACGGCGATCTCCCCTCGCGAGTAGGCCTCGGCAATCCGCCGGTCATGCGGAATGCGCCCCCAAATGGGAATGCCTTCCCGCGCGCAAAACTGCTCGACACGGTCATCACCCATATCCGCGCGGTTGAGCACCACACCCATGGGACGAGAGAGCACGCGCACCATCTCCACCGCCAGCGTCAGGTCATGCAGACCGAAGGCGGTCGGCTCGGTGACCAGCACCACCGCGTCGCTCGGGCGAATCGCGGCGATGACCGGACAGGAGGTACCCGGCGGCGCATCGAGAATGACGGTCGCCTGTGGGTCCGCCAACGCCTGCACCGCCCGTATCAGCGGCGGGCTCATCGCTTCGCCCACATTCAGCCGCCCGTGCACAAACGCCACGCTGCCGGCCATCCCACGTTCGACAACCCCGATGGGACGCCCCACCTCGCTGATGGCCTGCTCCGGGCAGACGCGGGCGCACCCGCCGCAGCCGTGACAGAGCTCCGGGAACACCAGCGTCATGTGATTGAGCACGGCGATGGCATGATACTGGCAGAGTTGACTGCACGCCCCACAATGCGTACAGCGATCGTCGCGCACGTCGGGGACAGGGATCGTCACCGGTGCCGTCTGCGTGATCGACGGCGTGAGGAAAAGATGACCATTAGGTTCCTCGACATCGCAATCCACGTATTGCACCGCCTCCCGGCGGCAGAGGATGCGCGCAAGATTGACGGCCACCGTGGTCTTTCCGGTGCCGCCTTTCCCGCTGGCGATGGCGATGCGCATAACTGGCACTCCTGGTGTCACGCTGCCTGACCAGCCAGAACTGCCGGTCAGGCAGCACGGGGATCACTCGTCTTTGTCAAGTTCACTCAGGCGCTGCTTGATATTGGCGAGCGCGCCTTCCATATTCCTGGCCTGTTCGGTCAACAGGGCCTTTTCATCGGCTCTCGATGCCGAACCGAACAATGTGCGAGCGAGCAAGCCGCCGGCCGCAAGGACGCCAATCCATCCGAGACCGCGACACACGCCACGACCGAAACCCCGGCCAAGCCCCATGCCGCGTCCGCGACCGGGGATCAGCGATGCGCTTCCCGCAACACCGGCGCCGGCGCAGTAGCCGGCTCCTCGCCCCGTCATCGGGCCCACTCCCGCTGGGCCTGTTCCATCTCCACCTGGCATTGTCTGCTCCTTTCCATTCCAGCCGAATCCGTCTGGAATGCTCTACATGGCTGGGCAGGGCATTCACGTCTTGTCGAACGTGATGTTACTCACCCATAGGTGTAAACTACACTTATATTGAATCACGATCCCTCTTCCCTGTCAAGTAGGTGGCATCGATGAAATGACATGATTGATTGCACGAAAGAGTGGAAGGGGCATATTGCGCCGGGCTCGTGAGCGCATCTCTCGCACCTCTTCCCGACCAAATCGCCATATTTCGACCAGATCTCCACGGCCGCAACTCGCCGCCCATCATTGCCGATAACATGTCCAAGAGACCTGCCGCTGAAAATCGTCTTGACATCCAACTGCTCGGGGCTCTTCTCGCATATCTTAGAAATTGTTTTGAAAGGATCTGTTCGCGGATCGCGCCGTAGATGTTCGCGGCGGTCCCTGCCGGGACGACGAGGTACTATCCAGGGCCGATAGGGTGAGGAGGCCCGGCAGGGACCGCCGCGAAAAGATCAAGCGAGACCGGATAGAGACTTTCAAAACAGTTTTTAGGACACTGGGGTCACCTAAAACCACCATCGTTCCACACCTTGCCCGCGTCGGCAGTTAACCTGATCAGTATTCAGATTGTAGAGAATAGGGTCTCTCGCTTGGCGGCAACGGTATCAGGGTCCTAATCGAGCATGCATGCGAAAACGCTCCGACCATCCGCTGTCACAGCCACTCGCTGATGCAAGCATTTCCCAATGAAGATCACGGGTATCCAAGCACGGGATGCTTACGGATCCATTCCCCGCGTTCGATATCCTGGATAATAAAGGCTGCCACGTCCACCCGGTGAATTTTGAATGACCCTGTACCAAGTGTCCGGTCGCTCACCAGATACTGTCTGGACGGGCCATCCAGCAGATAAGTTGGACGGACAATAGTCCACTCGATCAGCGATGGGGATTCTTCGAGGATCGTCTCCATCTTCATCATGTCGAGGTAGTTGTTAATCAAGTACGGCCTAAGCAAAGCTCGGAAGTACCAGGGGGCACCCGCATCATACTCGACGCCCCCGGAAGAGATCGTATACACGCGAGAGATACGTTGCTCCAGCATGGCGTTGGTGATTGCTTTGATCGACGTGCTATATAGATTGGTGGGTCGCGCTGACTCGCGGAGTCCTCCAGATCCAAGTGCAGAAACGACGACATCCTGTCCGGAGACGGCACTCCGAATACTGTCATCGTTATTAAAAGCGATCTGCTTGACAGTAATCTGCGAGCCAAAGGCTTCCAGCGTTTCCGGCCGACGTACGGCTCCCGTGACGCTCCACCCCTTGGCCAGCATCTGTGTGATGAGCTGCTGGCCAGTCAGCCCATTCGCTCCAAAAATGACAACGTTCGGCATAGCTACCCTCCGGTTATAGTCAGGACGCGGTGTCAGTGACAACCCGCTGGATGCCACAACGCATCACCGCGCCATCAGTGCGAACACGCCCCAGCCCATATATTCACGCGTGTACGTGGCGTAGCGCTCAGGTTCCGAGGTCAGTTGGACTCGGACATCGTTCGCGAGCTCATCGTCGGGATTGGCATCAAGCCATCGGCGCATGGTGAGCCATTTGGCCGCCTCGTATCTGTCCCAGGCATCCTGGTCAGCCAGCACCATTTCCACGACATCATAGCCAAGGCGGCCGAACGACGCGAGTAGTTCAGGCAGTATGAGATAGTCGGAGATTGAATGGGCATGACACCCTTTGACAACATCGTCCGTCGGCGGTAACTGCCGCCAGTAGGGCTCGCCGATGAGGATGATCCCTCCGGTGCTGAGGCTCTGTGCCAGCAGCTCGATCGTGCCGGGGACTCCACCGCCGATCCACGTGGCGCCGACACAGGCTGCCACATCGACCTTTTCGTCGGCGACGTAGCCGGCAGCATCGTCATGGATGAACTGGACTTGATCGGCGACGCCGAGTTCTTTAGCGCGGATTTTCGCGTGCTCCGTGAACAATTGGCTCATGTCGATGCCGGTGCCGATGACTCCGTGATCACGTGCCCAGGTGCACAGCATCTCCCCCGAACCGCTGCCGAGGTCGAGCACGCGGGTCCCCCTTTCCAGACGCAGCGCCTCGCCGAGCCTAGCGAGCTTGTCGGGTGTAAACGGGTTATGGATGCGGTGAGCGCTTTCAGTGATATTGAAGATCCGGGGAATGTCCATTTCGGGAAATCTCCTCATGGTGTGAATAGATTCGGTCACGGCCAAACAAGAAGATATACGCTTTTCTCTTCTCTCATGTCAACCATCATCTCTATATCGTCGAGGCATACCATAACATTAAAGGTCGAGAACTTACATAATTCGCGTCGCCATAGAATACGATGACAGGTTAGCTATTATTGCGAAATACATAACCTGTCACCGTATTACGCGAAATACATAACCTGTCACAGTATTACTAACCTGTCACCGTATTACGTGTCACCGTATTACGGACTTCCGCGCCGCGCTGGAATTGTTCGATCCGGTCTGGGATGTCCTCTACCGCGTCGAGCGCGCACGCATCCTGCGTTTGCTCATTGAGCAGATCGACTTCACCGCGAGCACCGGGAAGATCGGCATCACCTTCCGCCCCACCGGCATCGCCGCATTATACGATGAGATGACCAGCGCCCAACAACTGGCCGCACAACACATTGAGGAGGCATAAGCTATGAGCACCGAGACCCCACTCCGCATGGAATACACTGTGCATTTCGCCACACAAGCAAAGGGACGGAAGGTATTGCGACAAGGCGAGAAGCCCCAGCCCGTCGGACGCATACCCCGCGTAGCGCGCGTGCTGGCGCTGGCGCATCACTTTGATGACTTGATCGCGCAAGGCGCCGTAAAGGACTATGCGGAGATCGCCCGGCTGGCACAGATGTCGCGAGCACGGGTCGCGCAGATTCTCACGCTGAAATTCCTGGCACCGGAGATTCAGGAGCAACTGACAGAGCTACCGATGCAGCACGGGAAAGACCCGATGAGCGAAAAGGAGTTGCGACGGATTGCCATGATCCCAGACTGGGCAATGCAACGGCAGCAGTGGCAACATATCGCATCAGGTATCAAGCTTGTACCATTCTATCACCATCTAACCTGTACGGAATTGGGGTGTATCTACAGATGCGATAGTCTTATGTCTTCTAACCCAACAACCGGAGACGCCAACGGTGTGAGACCGCCCTGTTTTCCATAAGTTAGTATGCGGTTGTATTCTGCAATAACCATCGCTCTACCCTGTGGGCTGTCAGCCCAATTTTCCCGTGTGACAGCTTCACCCTCACCAAGGTTAGTTTCAAAGGGGTATGGCACCAATACAATGTCACCAGGCAGGTTGTGGTGTAACGTACGAAATTGCCGACCGATTCCCCAGCCTTTTGAGATAAAGAGCACACTGACGATTTCCGGGTGAGTACCAATGAATGCACGGAGGCACATTGCCTCTTCGTAGGAATTCAATGGACGCTCGTCGCAACTGATGACATGTTCTGGGACACCAAGGCGAATCAGATTAGTCGCAATTCGCCGGCAATTAGGGACGAAGCGGTCCTCGCCCGTCCAGGAAACATGCGGTGCTTTCGGATTTCGGGGAATACCGCCAACCACAAAGATTTGCTGCCCTAATCCGTTAAAGTAAGCTTCGGCTCCTGCCTCCCACGCCCCAGGATGCGTTCCACCGAAAATGAAAATCAAGTCGCACGGCACAGGGTCGACTGGATCGAGAAACACTATGCGCGTCAGCGCTAATACTTGCTCGGTCGTAAGCGGTAATTCTGAATGATGCCCAATAGTTGGTGACATTGATATACCCTTCGATGAAGCATAATACCTCAACAAGGTAGGTGATTTCACGATAAGATCATTATACTTTCGCTTCCATCCCATGTCACCCCTTCTCCCAAAATACGCATATGCTTAAGTAGGACAGTAGACATCGTCGATGACTCAACAGTCAGCAGTTTCTCCACCCTTGTTTTACAACTTTTCCACCCCGGTATACACTTTTTCCGCATTTTGAAAATCATTTCCGCATGCTGTTAACCGGACAGAGAGAACCTCTCAGAGCGGCAGAGAGAAGTGGGCAATTTCGGAGAGATGGGGTGGCGATGGGGGGCGCGTGTAGTGCTAAGGTAAGTACCTGAAATCTCTCGCCGAGAGAGAATTCGTGCTCACAAACACGAAAAAACCGCCGGATGATCTCCGACGGTCGGTTAACCTAATGCTATAAGCAGTTGGCTGGCGAAAGGGGTGTGGCTCCGCAGGGGCCTAACCCCGAAACGCCGATTAACACATCAAGCCGCTGAGTATAAAATTGTTCCTCTTTTGGCGGTCAGTTCCGGGTTTACCGTACATGTTCTTTGCCATGTTCCTCTCTCGGTTATATTTCCGTTCCCCCCTCCCCCACGACCAGCGAAAACCACCTCAAAAAGGTAGTGTCCAGAGTTTTTCGCACTTTTTGTAGAGTATGAGCGCCTGATTGTCCTCCGCGCTACGCGCCCTCCTCCCCGGAAGGCGCCGCGTCCCAGAGGCGTTGCATGTTCAAATACCGCTTGGTCCCCCAGTCTTTACTGGCCAGATACCGCAGGCGCGCGGTCACCAGCATCACCGCCGAGCGGCCATCGGGGAAACAGCCCACCACGCGGGTCCGCCGACGGATCTCTCGATTCAGTCGTTCCAACGGATTATTCGTACGCAGACTCCGCCAGTGCTCACTCGGGAAGGCATAGTACGCCAGCGTATCGGCGATGCCCGCTTGGAGCACCTTGGCCGCCTTCTCCAGCTTCAGCCCCCGGAGTTTCCCGGCGACATCCTCTGCTTTCTGCAGGGCAGCCGTGCGATCCTCCTGGGCATGAATCGCCTTCAGCATCGTCGCCACCTCCCGGCTCTTACCCCGCGGCACCTGTCCCAGCACATTGCGGTAGAAGTGCACCACGCACCGCTGCCAAGCAGCCTCGGGGAAGACCTCGCCCAGCGCCTCCACCAGCCCCAGGCAGCAATCGGAGACCACCAGCCGGATACCCTGCAATCCCCGCGCCCTCATCCCCCGCAGGAAGTCCCGCCAACTTGCGGTATCCTCCTTCATGCCTTCGGCGACTCCCAGGATCTCCCGGTAGCCGTCGGCGCTCACCCCCACCGCCACCAGCACCGAGACCGTCTGCACCTCGCCGCCCCAACTCTTCTTCAGCCAGAGCCCGTCCAGATAGACGTAGGCAAAGTCCCCGGTCAACGGACGGGCCAACCAGTCGTCCAGGCGCAGGTAGAGCTTCTGATTCAAGTCACTCACCGTCGAGGCGCTCACCTTCGTGCCCCACAGCGCCTCGGTGATGTCTTCCACCCGCCGGACGCTCACCCCGGCGAGGTACATCTCGATCAGCGCCTCTTCCACCGAGGCTTCCCGGCGCTGGTAGCGCTCGATGATCGCCGTCTCAAAGGTCAGCTGCCGCAGTTTCGGCACCT
Organism: Armatimonadota bacterium; assembly: GCA_020060775.1. Lineage (GTDB taxonomy): Bacteria > Armatimonadota > Hebobacteria > CAIYQO01 > CAIYQO01 > JAGUZN01. Next base: position 39,653 of record JAGUZN010000220.1, on the reverse strand, counting down.
TCAGCGTCACCTCGCCCGCCCGCGTCTGGAGCTTACGCGCGTAATGCCCGGCCCGCGTATCTTGCCGCGTCGCCGTCCGCTCATAGCGTCGCGCCTGGCACAACGCCTCCGCTTCCGCGTCAAGCAATTGGTTCAGCGTCTCTTCCACCGCGCCGGTGACGATCTGGTCGAGATGCGCCCGCAGCTCCCCCTCATTGATCGTCACCAGCCCGGCTTGGGCTTGACTCTCACCAGTGATTGTCGTAGTGTTCATCGTGTGTAGTCCCTTTCGTGAGTATGGTAAGTTGGCGCTTACACTCTACTCAGCGAAAGGGCTACACCGCAACCCCTCGGTGAAAGTGCGAAAAATATCCTACGTTATCCTCAAAAACAATCTTCCGCCATCCCCTTCCCATGTCAGCCGATGTTGAGGTATTGTCCGTCATACGTTCATGAAAGGGGTGTGTCCCATGTTCAATACCACCATCGACCCGACCAAGATGACCCCCGAGGCCCGCCTGGCGGAACTCGTCGATATCTTCGCACGTGGGGTACTCAGGTGCCAAGTCGCTAAAGCTGCCAGGGCACAGGGGGAAGAACCGGCATACGCGTTACCCGATTATGAGGAGATGCGACGACGCCGGGCAAAATGCCGGAAGAAAAAACGCGCCTCCTGAGAACACTTCAGTTTGCCCATACTGTCACCTAATTCAGAAAAAAGTGTCTATATTGCCCAGGCGATGATGGAATTGCCCACGGTCAATTACTTGCTTTTGGTCCTGTCCCAATAATATAGCGAATATCTTGCCATAAACCGGCTAGGCATCCGGTTGTTAACTTACACGCTAATTCTTCTTCGTTCACACTCAGAGCTGTGATGAGTTGATCCAACAGGCAACGATTTTGCGTGAGTAAATCAGTTAATGCAGTGCTGCATAGTCGACATTCCACTGATTGTTGCAAAAAATATTGAGCAGTCCAGCACTCACTAGAGGGTTTAAATATCTGCAATGTCTGCTCATATCGATTTGCCGCATCAATCCATGTGCAGGTAATCGCAGAAGAAAGAATCGCAGAGACGAGTAGCTGGTATTTGCCCAGATAAGCTATATCTATGCATGGCAGATTTCTCCTTATCCATCGATATGTTGTATTCAACAACCTATTCATACGTCCTTGCATATAATCTTCTGTCATATCAGCAAAATCGTCTAGAAGTTGAATACCTTCGCATAATGTAATAATGCCCTCTTCCTGTTCTGATGAAAGAGGTATACCACGTTCAGCAAGCATAAGCATGGTAGCACACGACTTTGCGAGAGCGGCTTTGAGGCCTTGCTGACGTGGCGCTTCATTATGTGATGTGAATCTAGTTCCTTTTGACCATTCAATCTCGTAAGTTATAGCTGCCCATGCTTCAGCATTGAAGCGCTGATGGTGATGTGAATACACCACAAAATTTTCATTCAATAGCAGCTCACATACTTTATTGTGTTCCCTATCGAAAGCGCTGCATAATGATTGAACTTTTTTTGATTCTTCTCTAGGGATATAATCAATCATGTCATCTAATAAGAGTGCATGGATGTATAGAAGCATCCATGGCTTCTCAACGCATTGTGCCGTCTCGACGGTAATTCCTAGCAAATCTGCGAAGATGGTAACGGCTTTTTCGCCAAGCATAGGGTTTTCGCAGGCGCGTGTAAGCCGACTATTATACCAATGACGCAAGAATGATGCGTCAGACTCTTGAAGCGATTGGCACACCTGGTGGAGTAAGGCTGACATCGCAGAACAATTCGCAGAATCGGTAGCAGCCATCAGCTTATCGCTTACTTGCTCCACAGTATTAACGTAAGTCATGAACATCTCCTTCATGCATCGACGGGATTTCCGCTTTCCCTCGCCACATAGAAACAACTCCAATATTTTCTTCTATAGAGTGCTCAGTGACAAGAGAGCCAATAACGAAAACTAGAAGGCTTGTGAGAAAACCAGGCACAAACGCGATACCAGCATCGATTTTCAAGAAAATCACTGTCACAAGCGCTCCTGCGAAGACGGAAAGCGTTGCAGCCGTGGCAGTAGCACGTCGCCAGAAGAATCCCCCAGCGATGGCTGGAAGGATGATCAGCAACATGAACATGCCATTGACACTTAAGGCAACCAGATCAGGTAGTATCAAGGCAATCCCCAGACCAATAGCTCCGCTCACAAATGTAGAAATTCGGCCCACAGATAACAATGCCTTTTGGTCATCAGCGGATTTATTAAGAGCTCCACACCAGAAATCCTTGGTGAAGGTCGCAGAGGTTACCATCAGTGTTGAGTTTAAGGTAGACAGAATAATCGCCATGAATCCTGACATCCCTAGCCCCAGCATACCTGTAGGTAAATACTCTTTCATCATCGCAAACAAGGCAAAATCACGATTCGGCAGATTCGGTAATAGTAGCTTTGCTGACATACCCAACACAGTGGATACCGCGTAAAAGAGAACGATAAGAAGGATGGCAACTGCAAGCGAGATACGTGCGGCACGTCCGGTTGTTGATGCGTAGACGCGTTGCCAAAGCTCCATGGTCACGAAAACACTGCCTGCGCCAAAGATCATTCCAGCGATGAATAGAGCTGGCCCTCCGTAGGAGAAGGGATCGAAATAAGTATGAGGTAATCGCAGCAATCCATGTAATCCGCCAATTTTATCCAGTGTCAATGGCAATAGGATAACAAAGAGAACAATTGCCATAACTATAAAATGTATGATGTCGGTATAAAAATCGCTTTTGATCCCAGCGAACGCCGTATAGGCTACGGTGGAAAACGCAGCAAAAATGATGACGACCTCCACAGGAAGCCCAGTCCAAACCTTCAAGAGCGTTGCAAGCCCTACGAGTTGCGCGGCGGTCAGCAGTGAATAGACGATTGTTATCAGTGCACCAGCCATCAAGCGTCCACCGTTTGAATACCGGATCAGGAAGAAGTCTCCGATGGTATGCGCGTTGAAACGGTCTCCAAACGCTTTCAGACGAGGGGCAAAGATTGCGGCACCGATAGACCCCAACACGCCCCCAAGGCAGGCGATCAATCCTAGTGAGATACCGGATTCGTATGCCGATGCCGCTGTCACTACGGTCGTGCCAACGCCAACCCAGGTAGCTACAATAGAAAACAATACCAGCACAAAAGGAGCACGCCGCGAGAAAACCAAAAAATCTTGGGCGTTTTCTCGCAGGCCAATATAAATAGCCCAGCAGAACAACGCCATCAAATAAACTCCTATTATGACTAGATCAATCATAGACATCGCTTGGTCACTCCAATCTGATGATCACTTATATACCATTAACTATGAACTTGTTACCTGTTCTTTCGGCGTCACTGATGTTGTATCATCAAGCCCGTCGTTAATATTTGGAGGGCACGAAGTCGGTCTCGGGGAGTTCATTCGACATAAGTTGCCAATAGGTTCATCTCTCTGTTCAAGTGGACAAGATACGGCGATACATAGGAATAGCGTAACACAGGCCTGCTGGAATGCAATAAATATTGCAAAGTCTTTTATCGGCAACGCGAAGTAAAGTAGTAATAGAATGATATAAAGTGATAATGACCCATTTCTACAAGCCTGTTGAAATCGTAAATTCTCAATGACAATCGCTTTATTCTCCTCCTCTCCTTGGATTTTGGAAGGAGGGCATGAGCAAGAAATAGAGGCGTGATTCTTATGGTTATCTCCATTTGAAGCAATTGATTTTTTCATAATTTTATTAAGTTGTGCGTATTTAAAAAATAAGAAAGGTATGAAAAACAACAAAATATAAATAAAAAGTAAGATTGGGAAGCCAATGCCTACACCTTCACTATCAATACCTGCGAACAACTGCGGGTAATAAGTGTATACAACAAAACATATTATATATAATATGTACAAACAAGCAAAGAAAAGTGGTACACTGCATATTATCTTCATCCACGGGACAAGCATTTCATAGTTTTTATCTTTAATACTAGCAATGTAACTTTTCCACCAATCACTCTGAAAAACATTACTGATATTAACAGAGCGTAAAACAAAACCACAAAGTATTAATATTAATACAGTAAGAAATATCTCATCCAAATAGCCATTATCACAAAAAATGCTTATGTGCATTGTTGTGACTTGTGCGAAATCAAGCACTACAGAAAAATATGTTTTTTTCAACAGAAAACTTCCCCAAGTATTCGTTGTACTCTCCAATAGCATCTTGGCAACAAATATTACAATAACTACATATCCATATCGAACATGAAATGCGAACAATTGTATGAGCATCCGGTAGATTGCGCCTATTGAATTGATACTACTACGAAGCTTTATGTGATTATTATACGTTTTTATGACTTGACTACTAGTGTTTGCATTGTCAGTAGAGATATCAGCCTTCTCTATTAGAGCTTCGATTTCCGTAATGGTCGACGAATGTAATGCTATAGCTTCGTTATCCATTCCATTACCTTTAAAACAAACATCTTGTAAGTCCCTCCATCCAAGGCCACCCATAATATACAACAACAACAAATTCCACAATAAATTGACGATCAAAAATCCTGCAAATAACCCGTATAATGGTGTTGTGAAAACAGATAGAAGGAAAGCGGTAAGCAAGTATAAACCTGCAGCTTCCAGTAGTGCTTTTAGCACATTCAAGTATATGCGATTTCTCACAGCTAAGTCGTCATTGGGCAAACATGATGGTAAAAGAATTCTGCTAACCCAATCAAAAAATATATAGATGATTGCCAACAGACCGAAATTAGACCATGAATAACCAGCATCGACCTTCGTAACGATACAGCATATCGCCGCTCCATATAGAAACGTCGTGAACGCATCGCCATAAAATGACTGCGGCAGCCTAAGGGGTCCTAAACTGGAATGGCAACTGCTAGGATTTGCCAGATCTGGATTTTGAGGAGTTTTTGTTGACAAACTCATATTATCAGTCCTAATCGGCATGATGGCACACAAATAGTGTATTTGGTGCAAAGCAGCGGATTCCTTCCTTCCCCCAAAATAGTGGTATCGGTACTGATCGTATTCTCATTGCCACGTCCACAACCGATTATAAGCCATAAGGCTCGGCTCCCCCATATAGTGCCGGGCCGGCTGGACGCCGTGACTCACCTGACCGAGCGGGAATGAAAAGCGCGCATGGGTATACCGTCACTTCTCCAAGGGGACGATTACCCGTGCGCATATTGAACAGACCGTGCTGGTGCCTAGCAGCCTGTTGAGCAAGGACGTGCCCTTGGTCTACAGGTAAGCATTCGAGCTCAATAACGTAACAGGGTCCAACCTTACCAAACCGAGATGTTCATCTTAACAGCCATTTCAGTGCAATCATCGGCTTGCGCTCTGTCGGTTGACAGAAAATCGGCCGTGGTTGTGCAACAGGCTGCTAGACCATTTGCCGTCGACTCGCGATGGGTACAGGATAACGTCTCCGTCATCAACTTCTCACTGGAAGAATTGCTTGTGAGCAAACTACGCGCCTTGTATCAACGCAAGAAAGGTCGTGTCCTATTCGACCCGATTACGCACTTACCCAAGTGCCCGTGAACGCCAACTGTTCTCGAGACCTGTGAGGCGGATATTGCCACGCAGGAGCACGTTGTCGCATCACGGGAATTCTAGATGAGCCTTCGCACCACACAGGTCGACCGTGAATTCGTGAAGATAAGTATTCGGTGAACCCCTTTCCCTTTCAGATGAGTTCACCGATACCATCATAATACTGCCCCCCCCTGCACGTCAAGCGCCTTCTCTGAAAGGTGCCTTCTCTGAAAGGACTGTGTCTCTCCTCTCGTGAATCTGGAGAGGAATGTCCATTGCACCCACCGCCTATGACATCGCGTCCCTGCTGGCGCGCCTCCAGACGCTGGAGACCACCGTCGTCTCGCTGCAGGAGACCGTCGAACAGTTGCTCTCCGACAACGCCGCCTTGCGCGAGATGGTCGCCAAGCAATATGCCCTCATCCGCAATAATAGACGATGCTGTTTGGCGAAAATCCGAGCAGAGCCTCCGCGGTGCCGCCGCAGACGCCCCCGACTCCAGCCAATCCCGTCGGCTGATGCGCCCACCGACGCGCCGCATGGTCAGAGCGGGCAACGGCACGGCACTCCCGGCCATGGCTGTCGGCTCTACCAATAGTTGCCGCCCAGCGAGGTGCTCCATAACCTCCCCGAGGAGGCACGCCAATGCCCCATCTTTGGGAAGTACTACTCACCACCGCTGGCACGAAAGACGCCACCAACCTCAAACGGGGAGGCCAGGATACGGCGCGTCATCCATATGCGGCGAAAGTACCACCTGCCGGGCTCCACGGTGCAATTGCCCGCGCTTGCGCCGCCGAAACTCATCCCGAACCGGCGCCATTGCGCACCTGGTCGTCAACAAATTCCTCCACGGCCAACCGTCTACCGCTAACTGTACGCACTGACCCTGTGTTGCGGCGTGCGCTTCGCCTCCAGCACACTCTTCAGGGTGCAAGACACCGTCGGCGCGCTGCTCCGTCGCTCTATGATGCCACCCTCCTCCATCTGCGTATGGCCGACCACTGGCACGCGGATGAAACGTGGTGGCTCCACTTCAACGACAAGACGAAATTGCGCTGGTGGCTCTGGGTATTTACCAGCACCGACGCGGTCGCCTTCGTGCTCGATCCCAGTGGTGTTAATGGCTGGCTTCCGTTAAGTGGCTGTTACCAGCAACAACATGGCTGCTGATCTTACGGGACAGGCTCCGCCACCTGTGACCAGGCGGCGTCAAGGTGACGCAGGAACTGCTCCTCCACTCGGGCTAATGCCTCATCGAGTGAGAAGGCAATCCCATCACGCAGCAGTGGGGCAATGTCGGCGCCGAACCGGGGGTCCGTCATCTTCTCCCGCAGGTTGGCCTGGTACTGCCCGGTGGTGATGCGCAATCCCTGCCGAGACACATAATGCATGAAGGCTGTGAGCACCCGTTGCCCATCGACCTCCCCTTGCCGCATGGCATAATCCACGTCAAAGAGATCACGGCCTTTCTTGCGTTGATAGAGCGCGCGCAGCTTCGTGCCCAGTAGTTCATCGATGGCATAAGTGGGGATCATAACCGTGCCGTCGACCCATCGGGATTGCACAGTGAACGGTCTATTGACCAAGCCAAATGCCGGAAGGTGCTCCCGCGTATTGATCTCGATCTTCAGGCGCTGCTGCAGACCTGGCGTCGCTTCTGCCGCGAAGCGATAGAGCAGTTTGACCGATTGTGCGGTTGCGGTATACCGCGGCTGCCCCAGCCAGGGGTCGAGTGCCGCTTGCAGGTGAACGACGGTCTCGCGAATGGGCTCGGCGTTGATTTGCACCAGATCAATGTCTTCGGAATACCGTGCCGGCGGCACCAGGTAGAGCTTGTAGAGCGCGGTCCCTCCACGAAAGGCCAATCGGTCCCGGAGGTAGTCATCGTCGTAGATATTCAGGAGTGCCCGGCTGATGACCAGGTCCTGTTCGACCATGGCCAGTTGCTGCCATGGTGCGCTGGTGACTCGCCACTCGGCGAGAAATGCCTCGGGGATCATATCTCAACCTCAATCGTTTCATTCACGATGATGCGCCAGCGTGGGTCGCGAGGGCCATCGGCTGGAAGATCAGGCCGCAAGGGTTGCCAGAGCCGACGATGGGAGTGTAATGCACTGGCCAACGCCTCGGTCTTCGCTGACCAGCCGACCGCATCCAGCATCCACCCCAGCCGTTGGAGGGTGGCAATCTCTGCTTCCTGCTCCAGGAGATCTGCCAAACGGTCGTCCAGGATCATCTCGCCGAGTTCCGCAAGGATGGTGGCCGCCATATCACGGGTCGGGCACGCCTTCGGATACCGCAGGAGATCGTAGGCGGTCATTTCCGGGGTGCTGATCCGGTAGTAGCCGGCAGGTGACTGCCGCGTCTCCCAGGCGGCATCAGCAATGCGCTTCTTATAAAAGAAGTGAATATGATACGGACCGCGAACCACCGGTCTGAGTTGCCGGTCGACGATCACCTGAAACTGCTGCGGCTTTTGATGGGCGGCGCCATGATACATCGCCGCGGTGAGCAGTCCGACATAATACTTCACGCCGAGGTGTCGCGCCCAATCATCCAGGAACCATTCGACAGGTAACCCGGCAACTTGATGCAGGGGGTCCTGGATGACGTAGAAGCACTGGCTCGGTGAGACCAGCCATCCCTGGTTTTCGAGCCGGTGTAACGCCTTCATCGTCGCACGCGGACTCCCCAGCGCGGCTTCGGCTTCATCGCGGCTGAAGGTATAGCGGCCACGTTGGAGGAGTGTGCGCACATATTCACTTGCAGTTGACACTCTCATATGCAAATAACCCAGTGTAGCGGGGACTTTCGCATATGATATTGCATCATGCAGCTCAATCTGTCAATAGAGACATGAGAGTTGGCAAGACGAGCTCAATTTCTGTTAAGTGCACGATACCGCACATATATTGTATCCCTGCCACCTGGGATATCACGACATGGCTACCGTCTCATCACTATCGTACTCCTGCGTGAATCACGCGGTCACTTGACGGCGTGGGAAGTGGCCGTAGCGATGAAAATTTCCGAGCGTCACTCTTCGATTATCGTCTGCCTGATTCAACATGCCAGATATCTCTACCTCACCCCTAACCGCACACGGTACCCGAAATACCAGGGACAGGGGGTGTCGCCTAACAAGGCATACACCGTAGCGCGGAAGGCGGTCAGGCCGATCTCCTCTTCTGTCAGGCCAAGCTTCAGCAAGCCTTCTACCCCTCCCTGACTGAGTGCCAGGCCGATGAGGCGGTCGGTATTGCCGGACTCGACATGATGAACGATCACTTCGTTCGTATACCGGAAATGGCCGCTGGCCTGGATATTGGCGAGGTGGCGATCTTTCGGCCACTTCTTCACCGTGTGGTAGATGCCGTGCTGGTGCTCAAGCATGCCCACCTGGTGCATCAGGGCGCGATAAGCCTGTTCCGCCTGCCAATGCAGCGTCGGCGGCCAATCGCAGTCGATGGCGGCGAATACCCCACCTGGATGCAGCACGCGCGCCACTTCGGCGAGGGTGGGTTCCGGCGCCATCCAGTGGAAGGCCTGCGAGCAGCAGATGATGTCGGCGCTCGCATCCGGCACGTGCATCTGCGTCGAGAGGCCATTTTGGTACCGGATGCCGGCATCCGGCGGCGTCTGCGCCTTCGCCACCCGGCGCATGTCAGCATTCGGCTCAATGCCGATCACCTCCCGCGCCTTGCCGGCCCAGATGCGCGTCGAGAGCCCCGTGCCGCTGCCCAGGTCGACCACCAGCGTCGGCATCGGATCACCCAGCAGTTGCGCGAGGATCTCCGGAATCACCGCCGGCGGCTGCGGGCGATACCGGTCATAGCAATCGGCAAAGCCGCTGAAGCGGTCGATGTTGGCGTTGATATGTTCGGTCACTGCTGATCTCCCCGCTGCTTGTTGCACTCCGCCATATCGAGAAAAAATAACACATCATCACCCCGTGTAATCGCCGACTCCGGCGCTGGCGCGATATTCATCCTCCAGGCATGTTATGGCTCGATGCGCGAGACGACAATATCGTCGAATTCTACTGCCGAGTTCATCGCCCGTAGGCCTACTTGGCCCGCGGCCGGGTCCAGGCCCGCGAGGTGGAAGACGAGCTTGCCGTCAACCAAATAGCGCAGCCGGTCACCCTGGATGGTGACTTCGAAGGTGTGCCAGGCGCCGGAAGGCTGTTCCGATGCTCCCGAACCGCAGAGCCGGTTGGGCCACGTCGGCTCTTTGTAGCCTAATTGCTGCCAGAGCAACACCCGATTGGGACGGAAATCGCTGTATTCGGGTTGGTTCGCCAGTTCGTAAAATAGTCCCGTATAGCCGTTCGCCGGCCAGACGGCGCGCACGCGGAAGAGCAGGCCGGCCCAGCAGGCATATTTCCGCAGCGCGGGATCATCAGTCAACCGGAACCGACCGCGCAGTTGCCCATCCGCCAACTGTAAATCGTTGAGCAGCAGACCACTGCCATTCTCCAGGCGCACCACTCCATCCGCAACCTGCGCCTTCCCGCTGATCACCGTCCATGTCTTGAGCGTTTCCGGGGTGTCGAACGATGCGGTTGCGACATTTGTCAGCTTAAGCGCCGTCGTGTCAATGGGGGTATAGCGTTCGATGGACCAGGTCTCGCCCGGTGCCACCAGGTAATCAATTATGCGCCCCCCTGGCGCGGCTACCGTCGGAACCACGGCACATGACAGCCCGCGCCGCAGGCAGACCGTTGTCCACTCGGCCGGTACCGTCGTGCGCAGCCACAACGGCACATTGAACCGTTTGATGTCCATCCCCGGCGGCAGCACCAGGTGGATGCCCCCCTCCGATGAGACCACGGCCTGCTGGCGCAAGCCGACATAGCGTGCCACCTCGCTCATGGTGGCCACCCACACAACCGCACGCCGCTCGTCCAGATACTGCAGCACGTGCTGGAAATCTTCGGTGGAGATCTTCGTGAAATCAGCCCCGACGCCGTGCCAGATGGGCAGATAGATGCCGCGGTCGGCGATCGTCTGGTCGATCTGTCGTTTGACGTCCCCATAGGTGCGCGGCACGGTACAAATCACCTTGTCGTCCCGCCCCAGGTTCACGGCGTTCAGCGGGAAGAGTTCGCGGATCAGCTTCTCTGCCGCAGGACTCGTAGCCGAAGGCGCGCGGAACATCCGGCAGTTTCCCTCGCCGATCCAGTGCTCAATGATTCCTTTTGCGTCCTGGATTTGCCGTTGAAGGGCTTCCTCGGGCAGTGATGTCAAAAAGGCGTGCGAGTAGGTATGGCAGCCGATCTCATGCCCGCGCCGGGCCACCTGCTGCCATTGTACCGCCAGCCCTTCCTCGGACGCCGGGAGATCCAGCCATTGTGCCACGATGAAAAAGGTGCCGCGGTAGCCGTGTTTCTCCAACTCCGGAATCGCAGTGGTGAGTTGACTGAGCACATTGTCGTCGAACGTCAACGCCACCGCCGCGGCTTTCCCCTCCGGCCAATGCAATACCTCGGTCTTCAACGGTGCCTGTGCCTGCACCGTGACGACGAGACTGACCAGCAGGAGCAGCACCAGTGTAATGCGTGTCATCATGTCATCCACCTCCATACGAAAGATGCTGACGGCATCAGGTCAGCACATGCCGGCATCGTTGCGCGGCAGGGACATCATGTGTAGATTCAATATTCAAGCATGCTCAGCCACATGCGCAATCGACATCGAAGCACCCGGTTACGACTTCGACCTGCAGCAGACGTGCACTTACGAACCACCCCACCGCCAGAACGTCTGCAGATACGGCGGGCAACACTGGGTGAAATGGGCCCAGGAGCCCTGCTCCGGGTCGATATCCGGACGCACCCATTCTGACATCTGCATGAACTGGAACCCCTGCCGGGCGAGCGTATTGAACATGGTGCTCAGCGTATGGCGGAATTCGTGCGGGCGCTCGACGGTCACAACCGTACCGTCCTCCTGCTCCAGTTCCCAGATGGGGAAGAACCGTGTAATGTCCTCGCCGTCTCGATACAGGTCGCGCAGGGGATAGCCGTTACCGTCCCAACCGTTGTCCATCGCCAGCGCGAACGGATTGGCGAAGGCCAGGTGATAGATGCCGCCGGGCTTCAGCACGCGGGCCACTTCGGCGATCACCGGCTCGACCGTCGGGCTGTAATTGATGGAATAGGGCTGCCAGACAATGTCGAAGGTGTTCGCTGTGAAGGCGGACAGGTCGCGCATGTCGCCTTGCACGGTCTGCACCGTGTAGCCATGAGATCGGGCGGCATCCTGATCACGAGACAATTGCACGTCGGACAGATCGAATACCGTGACACTGGCCCCCAGCAAACCGAACGCCGCCGAATCCTGTCCGCCCCCACTCGCCAGGCACAGCACGTCTTTGCCTGCCACATCACCGAGCATGGTATCGCAGTGGATGTAGGCAGCCGCCTCTTCTCGGGTGAAGTCGAAGAACGGTCGTGAGAACATCACCTTGGCGCTGGCCATGGCATTCCAGCGTTCGCGGTTCACGGCAGCGATGTCATCGATCATGTGATCCTCCTATAACCTCCCAAACGGTCGTCACCCGATCAACAGGCCTCCCCCACCGGTGCAGGGGAGGCTGAAGGCACAACTCGGATACCATGACCTGCACAGCGGAGTCGGCACAGGCTTCCATCTGTACGGTGCTATCCGCATGGACGACCAGACCAGTGGGCGCGTCGTCGTGACAGGACGCGTCACGCCCGAAGGCGACAGCCAGGCAGGCGTGACTGTCGAATACCCGCGCCTGACCGATTTGGCAGAGCAGGTCCATCCGTGATGATTCATACCTGTCTGTCGGGGCAAGGATGAGTGCCACGTCCTGTAGACTCGCCAGGTAAGGCCCTTCCGGCAGCATCCAGTCTGCACAGGCGAGGATAGCACACCCCACGCCAAAGAGCTCTATCTGGGTGACATTTCGCCCGCCGGAGAGATCTCCGGTATGCGGCACCCCGCGCGAGGGAAACAGTTTCCGTTGCTTCCCGAGATAGCCCTGTGGCCCACAGAGGAAGTGCGTGGCATAATACGCACCGTCCTCCACCTCGATAATACCGGCACAGAGCACGGTCTGATAGCGTTGTGCCAGTGCGATCATGTGCTGGGCGGATGGTCCGGCTGGCACGGCCTCAGCAACACGGCTCATCGCCTCAATGGTTGGCGGCAGGTTTCCGCACAGGCAGAGTTCGGGGAAGACGAACAGGTCGATGCCATCATGCGCGGCCAATGTCGTCTCAATCACCCGCCGATTGGCATCGACATCACCGAGAGCGACAGGATAACTGACCATGGCTGCGCGAAGCATCGTCGGGGTCTGCTGGTGCGTCATTCACGTATCCCCTCCTTGCGCCCAACATACAGCAGATGCTCCGCCATATCGACCACCGGCGGCTCGGTGGCGGTGGCCAGCAGGATATCGAGCCAGCGCTGCCATTGCTCTTCGTTCGCCGCGAGTCGGTTTGTTGCCTCCTCCAGGCCGGTGGAGAGTCCCTGGCAGCCGGCCATCTCCAGGGTGGTCAAACCGGCCGACTCCGCCAGTTCTCGCAACTCTGCCGCACGGAACCAGTGCCAGAGCATGCCGCCTGGGCCGGGGGAGTTGCCGTCATTGGAAAAGGTGTCCAGCGAGCCGTCGACCAGTTCGTGCGGACAGATCATGATGATGGTGCGCAACACCGCCAGGGCGCCGATGCCGGTCAGCACCACCAGCCCGCCGGGCGCGGCCACGCGCACCAGTTCCCGCACCGCCTGCTCGCGATCCATTGGATCAGGCAGATGCGACAGCGGCCCACCCAGGCAGAGCACGGCGGTATACGTGCTGTCCGCATACGGTAGGGCACGAATATCCGCCACCTGTGCCTCGCGCAGCCGGGCACGCACCGCTTCAGGTTCCCCAGTGAACTGCTCCCGTGCCAGGGCGATATTGCCCGGCGCCAGGTCGCACAGCACAACCTCACGCCCTTCGCGGCTAAGCGCCAGCGCATACCGCCCCGGCCCGCCACCGGCGTCGAGGATCACGCCCTCCGGCGGCAGGTGCTTGCGCAGGAAGTGCAGGGTCACCTGGAATTCCAGGTGCTGATACGGTGCCTGCTCCAGACGTTCCCATTCACGGGCGGCACCCTGGGTGTAGAAGTCGGCGACATTCGTCATGGTTGGTGTCCTTCTGCAATGTCCAACTCAGTCCTCATAAAATCCAGCATGCGCTCGAACATGCCGACCGGTAATACTTCGCTCTGCATGGCAGATATCTCCCCGCAGAGTTCGTACAGGTGCCGGAAGATGCCGCAGAGCGACTGATCCATCTTCTCCGGGGTCGAGTAGTCCAAGGCGGCGAGGATGGTGCGGCCCCGGCCACCGGTATCAAGGCCACCCAGGACGGCGTATTCCTCCGTGGACAGCTTGCCCTGCCACATTACTTTGCCAGTTAAGCGCACATGCAGGGCACGCAGGCACCAGTCCGCCGCGGCGGAGACGAAGCGGTAGCAGGTGAGCGGCTGCCCGCGCTTGCGCGCTTTACAATAGCGGTTGCCGCCAAGCAATTGCCCGAGCAAGAAATGTCCGACCGAGCCGTATGGCGGCAGATAGGCCGTGCTCTCCGGTGCCGAAGCGCGTTGATGCCCCACCGGTTGTGTCACCAACACGGTGGTTTGCTCCGGTGGGATAGTAGGGGTGACGGCGGTCGATGCCACCAGCCCGAGGTCGAGCTTGTGGTAATAGCCCTCCTCCGAGAAGATGATCGTCGGATTCCACTCATCCGGGCGCAGCGCGATGGCCCAGCAACTCTCCACCGGCCCGACACCCGCTTCCAACACATCAAGCACGGCATGCTGCGCCGCCGGCAAATCGTCGGTGGTCAGGATCATATCGATATCCGAGTAGCCGTCGGCCCGCCCTTCCGCCACCGAGCCGAAGAGCGACAAGGTCCGAAAGCCCGGCACTCCTGGCAAGCAGGCGATGAGCCGCTGGAGGAGAGCGTCGAGGCGCGCACGCGAGGACCAATGTTGGCAGTGTAACGTCTTCATCTCTTTCATTACGACCCTGCCTTCTGGCATACTGCAGGTGCCATGCTGTCGTTATCCATGCTCATTGGTAGACAGATCAGTTGGCGTGCCTTGATGAAAGAGCATTTGCCAGTGCCCCAGCAGGTATTTCCAGACCGAGCTGCGCAAAGAGTATGGCGCTACATGAGACGGGTTACGCCGACGCGTCACCCGATATGTCGTTAATATCACCCCCGGAGCCAAGTGCCGTATGCAGAAGTCATCGATAACAAACTCTTCTTCGACCTGATTGAGTAGGCCTGCAATCACCTGTTGTTTATCATAGGAACGGCCCGACGCACCAAACTCCAGAAAATCATCTGCCAGCATCCGCTGAAGCACCTCTGGTGACGAGCGCAGATCAGGCTTCAGTAGGCTTTCTTCCAGTGCGCGCATCTCTGCGAGGGTTGGCACAGGAATAGTCTGTTCATTCATGTCGTGCTCCTCCGGCACACCGCAATCAAATGCGTGCCCATGTCCAGACACCCCGGCTCGCGGCAGGCTTCCAGTTCCATTTCCAGCAGGTGCTGCCAGGCAGGGCTGTCTTCATGGATGGTGCGAAGTTGCTCTTCCCAGTTGGTGGAGAGCGCATTGCTGGCGCTCATGACCTCGATGGTCAGTCCGCACTCCTCAATCAGTTGCCGGAACTCCTTGGCACGATACATGTGGCAATAGTGCGTGGAAATCGCCAACTCCCGGTCCAGATCACCGCGGGCGACGATCTGGCGGTTCACCGCCGGGTCGATGGACAACACCGGCGGCAGATAGCAATGGATCGCCCCCCACAGGCTCATTACTTCCAGAAAGATGGGACCACCCGGCATCACCACGCGCTGCAACTCGGTCAGCACCAAGCCGGCCTGATCGAAGACGTAGCTGAGCAGGCCGCCATAGGCGACCACCGCGTCGAAAGCCTTGTCGGCAAACTGTCCGCGCAGATCGCAGGCATCACACTCGACCCACTGGTCAACTGCCGACGCAAAGCCATGCGTGTCGGCCTGCTGCCGGTTCAACGCCAATTGGATCGGTGAGATATCGGCCACGGTCACCCGCATGCCCATCTCTGCCAGCACCTGGGTAAAGCGCCCGGCGCCCGCGCCGATCTCCAATATATGCTGTCCCGGCTGCAGATACTGCCGCAGGTAGTGCTGATGGATGGCGAAGGCGATGCGCAGCATGGGATGACGGTCAAACCGTTCCCACTCCTGCATGCCGTAGGCATCGTAGAAGTCACGCACCCATTGGGGATCATATTTTATGGTTGCCATGGCGTTGCCCTCCTGGTAAAGCGAAAACCCCTCCCGAGTACCGGGAGGGGTGAGAAAGCGAATACAATACATCCCGGCACGACGGCTATGGAGCCCACGCGTACAGACGGAAGGTATGTTCGATGACCGGATTAATGAACAGCATATGCGCAGTATAGTGAGGCAAGCGGCAGGTGTCAACGTTTGGCTCGAGCAATCGCCATCACAAGCGGGCTCAATACCGGTTCCTCATATTGGCAATAGTTCTCTATAGCAGGCGCCAACCTCAGTACGGCATATAGCGCTGTAGCGTCTCCAGCGAGATTTTACCCGATACAGCCTGTTGCACCTGCGCCGCGAAGAAGGATAGCAGTCCTTGCGCGCGTAGCTCTTTCGTAAATTCCTCTTTCGAGGCGCACTGCAGAAAGGCCTGGCGCACCTCGGGGGTAAAGAGGATGAACTCATGCAAGGCGACACGGCCGCCGCACGATGGGCAACCCGTCTGCTGGTAAAACACCGCGTCCTCCGGCAGCGTATACCCACCCGCTCGCGCTGCCTGGCGCATCTTCTCCAGAGTGTCCGGTTCCGGCGTGGCCGGTATACGGCATTGCGCGCAAAGCTTGGGGGCAAGCTGTTGATAGACCACGCCGATCAGATTGTTGGCGAAAAGGGCGCGCTTCACGCCCATAGCGAGCATCTCGTATAGCAGTTCGACAGGATCGCTGGCATGCTGGCAGGTGAGGACGAGATGACCGGTTTCCGCCGTCCATATCGCCTGCTGTGCAAGTTCAGGATCGTCCCGCAGCTCGCCGAGCATGACGACATCCGGATCGTGGTACAACACGGCGCGCAGTCCCTCGACCGGCGTCATCTGCGCCAGATTCAGATGGGTGACGCCGTGCATGAAGATATACTCGACCGGATCAACCACGGTCATGATGTTGCGGGGGCCATGGGTGAGAATCTCCTGCACGAACGCCGACATGGTGGTGGCTTTGCCCGAGCCGGTGGGACCGGCAAAGATGAGCAATCCACGCTGGCGCTTGCTCAACGCCACTAACGGTGTGTCGTCGATGCCCAGCACCTGCAGCGTGGGGATGGTAGTCGGGAGAGGACGCACCGAGACCTTTTCACCATAAATGGTCGACACCGTGGCGACGCGGTGAGAAAGCATGATCTCTCCGAAGACGAATTGTGAGCGTCCCTCATGCGGGTGATGCGTATCCTCGATCGGCAGCTCTGCCTGACGTTTCCATTCCAGCACTAGCGCGTCGTACATGACGAATGGCAAGCGACGAATCTCTCGTAGCGCGCCATCAACGCGCAGGACGAGTTGCACGGCCGCGCCATCAGCCTGCCAGATGGGGTTCAGATGGATATCGCTTCCACGCAGCGTATGCAGCAGCCAGACGAGCCGGCGGAGATACTGGGTGATTCTTCCCGCTTCATCTTCCAGCATCGGATAATCGCAGGCCGCGGGTTCGGTGCCCGCCTTTGCCAACTCCGTTCCAAGGAAATCCAGTTCGGTATCCAGCACCGGCATGGGCACTTTGGCCAGCGCCTGAGCGGCAGGCCCGCGCTGCATATACGCAAGAAGGTCTTCTTTGCGAAACCGCCACTGCTTCCCCGCCTTCATGCCGGTCAGCTTGCGTTGATCGAGCAACCGATACATCGTCGACTTGCTCACACATAAGAACTCGGCGGCGTCTTCGAGTGAGAGCAATTCCTGCTCCGCTGTAACCATCTCAGTGCTCATGATCGCCCTCCTCTTGTACCGGAGTATCACCGGTGCTCCACTCACACGATATCCCTCCCAAAAGTATCCGTCAATGGCATTCGTAAGTATCAATGATAAATAGTGGTAATGATAGTTAATGAATGGCAAGTGCACAGACCTGGCCGATGTAGTGATGGACAGTCTCCCCCTGTTTCGTTATAATCGGTCAACGGAGCAATCTATGCGCATCCTGTTCATCCAGCTTAGCCTGCAGACGACCGGACTCCTTCTTACCAAGGGGTCTGGGCGGTTTGCTGCTGGGTGACGCGAGAAAACAGCCCAATAGCGAAGCGACCAGGCCCAGAGGCATTTGCCCCTGGGCTTTTTGTATCTGGAGGAGGCGATATGCTGGAAAGATATGAATTTCAAGTGATAGAACGAAAATGGCAGCAGCGCTGGCGCGAGGCGCGGCTGTTCGAAGCCGAATTATGCCACGACCGACCGAAGTATTATGGGCTGGAGTTCTTCCCCTACCCCAGCGGGGCGGGGCTTTCCGTGGGGCATTTCAAGAACTACGTGCCCACCGATGCCTTCCTGCGCTACAAAGCGATGTGCGGGTTCAACGTGCTGCATCCGATGGGCTGGGATGCCTTTGGTCAGCCGGCAGAGAATGAAGCCATCCGCCTGCAGCGCCACCCACAACCGATGGTGCAGGAGTTCGCCGCAAATTATCGCCACCAGATGGACCTGATCGGCCTGGCGTACGACTGGTCGAGAGAAGTCAACTCCAGCGACCCGTCGTATTACCGCTGGACGCAATGGATTTTCCTGCTGTTATATCGGATGGGGTTGGCGTATCGCGCGCAGGCGCCGGTGAACTGGTGCCCGCAGGATCGCACGGTGCTGGCTAATGAAGAAGTGGTAAACGGCCGCTGCTGGCGCTGTGACACGCCTATCGAACAGCGGCAACTGCCCCAGTGGTTCTTCCGCATCACCGCCTATGCCGACCGGCTGCTAGCCGACCTGGAGACCCTGGACTGGCCGGAGGGCATCAAGGCGATGCAGCGGAACTGGATTGGGCGCAGTGAGGGCGCGGAGATCGCCTTCCCGGTGGTCGGTCGCTCGGAACCCTTGCGCGTCTTCACCACACGCCCGGATACGCTGTGGGGCGCCACCTTTGTCGTGCTGGCGCCCGAGCACCCGCTGGTCGCCGAGATCACCACGGATACCCAGCGTAGAGAAGTCGATGCCTACATCGCCCATGCCCGGGGCCACAGCGAAATCGACCGGCTGGCGGAAGGTCGGCAGAAGACGGGGGTGTGGACCGGCGCGTCTGCCGTCAACCCGGCCACCGGCGACCTCATCCCCATCTGGATCGCCGATTACGTGGTGATGGGCTACGGCACTGGCGCCATCATGGCGGTACCGGCGCATGATGCACGCGATGCAGCGTTTGCAGAGACCTATGGCCTACCCATGATACCGGTGTATGCTGACGGCATGACCGTCGCCGGCCCTTTCTCCGGTGAACCGGAGGCATCCGCACTGGTGCAGCAGAGCATTCGCTGGTTGGACGAACGCGGGCTGGGCCGCGGGGTGGTCACCTACAAATTACGCGACTGGCTGATCTCCCGGCAGCGCTACTGGGGAGCGCCCATTCCGATCATCCATTGCCCGCAGTGCGGCGAGGTGCCGGTACCCGAAGACCAGTTACCCGTGCTGCTGCCCGAGGTTGAGCAGTATCAGCCGACTGGCACCGGAGAATCACCGTTGGCGGGTATCCCGGAGTTCGTCGAGACGACCTGCCCCACCTGCGGCGGTCCGGCACGGCGCGAGACGGATACCATGGGTGGCTTCGCCTGCTCCTCATGGTACTTTCTGCGTTTCGCAGACCCACACAATACAGAGGCACCATTCTCACGAGAAGCGGTGGATGCCTGGCTGCCGGTGGATCTGTACGTGGGCGGCGCCGAGCATGCGGTGATGCATCTGCTGTATGCGCGCTTCTGGACCAAGGTGCTGTATGATGCCGGCCTGGTGGGCTTCACCGAGCCCTTCACCACCCTGCGCAACCAGGGCATGATGCTGACGCGCACGCCAGGCCGCACGGTGGGCGGCGAAGACGCCATCGAGAATTGGAAGGTATTGCGCCCGGAGGAGCGTGCGACCATTCCCGAGGAGCAGTGGGTGTGGCGCTGGGTGAAGATGAGCAAGAGCTACGGCAACGTGGTCACCCCCGACGAGATGGCCGCGCAGTACGGCGCCGACGCGCTGCGCATCTATGAGCTGTTCGTCGCGCCCTTCGAGGAGACGGTGCTGTGGAGCGAGGAGGGCATCCGCGGTGCGGCACGCTTTCTGGCACGCGTGTGGCGGCTAGTCGCCCGGCACGCGGAGGGCTTTGACGCCACCGTCTGGCGCACAAGCATTGCCCAAGCGCAGGGTGATGAGATGGCATTGCGCCGAAAAACCCACCAGACCATCGCCAAAGTCACCGAAGACCTGGAGAGTTTCCGTTTTAACACCGCCTTGGCGGCGTTGATGGAATGGGTTAACGCGATGTATGAAGTGTCCCAACGCCTGCCGGATAGACAGCGCTCTGCCGCCTTGGATGAGGCCATCGAGCACCTGGTGGTGCTGCTCTCCCCTTTCGCGCCGCATATCGCCGACGAGATGTGGGAGGGCCTGAGGCAGATGGGCTTTCTGTACCGCCACCCCTGGCCAACACCAGACGCAACGGTCGCCAGCGTTGAGGAGGTGATACTGGTCATCCAGGTCAACGGCAAAGTCCGTGACCGCCTGACCGTGCCGGCGGATGCCGATGAAGACACGGTGAGGGTCCTGGCGCTGGCCAGCCCGAAGGTGCAATACTCACTGGCAGACAGAGAGCCGGCGAAGGTCATTGTAGTATTGGGAAGAGTGGTGAATGTGGTGATTTAGCCCTGGCATTCGAGAGCATGATCGCGTAATAACCATGACGCAGGACACAAGTCTTTATCGTTCCCGCTCTCGCTTCGTCTCCCGCAACTCTGCGTGAGATTCACGACATCATGCTCTCAATCTCGCATTATACAAATGTAAAAAGTCGCTGGCACAGGTGTATGAATGTCTCACCGAATAACGGGCCGCGCACTTGCCTGGCGAGGAGATCCCGGTCTTGTAGGGTGGCCTGATCGCCTTTATCGAGCAGTGCGATAATATGGGCATGCCATTCCAGATTCATTTGCACCTCGGCAACAGCCTGTGCCACGTCCCAGGACGGCCCATCCGTGTGTCGCGCTGGGAGCAGCGGACGCAGCACGTCTTCATACCAGCGATCACTGTGTGGCCAGATGTCATCGCCGGCATCAGTGGGGAAACCACCACGCAGCCTGAGATAAACGGCGTCATACTGAGGAAGTCCAATCGATGCCGAACCGAGATCGAGGAGGGTGGCCTGCACACCATCAACCGTATCATAGAGTGCCACATTGCCCCAAAAGATGTCCGCATGGATGATCGTTTCCCATGCAGTGAGTGGTGTGCGATACCGCTGCATCCAGTCATGCAGCCGCTGCAACGCTTCCAGGGAATGGGGGTCGGTGACCCGTAACGGCGGCCGTGATGCGCGCGCGCAAATATCCGGCAACCAGGAGCTCCATATCGAGGAGGCCGGCACGAGCCAGGGATGCCGGTGGCGCAGCTGCGCAAGAGGCAAGCGCATCCCGGCGGCATGGAATTGCGCCGTGGCCGACATTACGGCGCGTATCTCGTCCGGCGACCACAGGTGTTCGTGGGTGTGCAGTCGGTGCGTTATGGCGAGATCGTCGAGCAACACCAGCGCCATGTCATTAGCAATCATGCCATGCCACAACAGCCGCGGCAACGGCGCCCCTACGGCGAGCAACCACGCATGGAGCAGGCCTTCCACATCCGCCGGTCGCGGGCCATAGGGAACGGCGACCTTGGCAATGATCGGACATGGTGCCTGACTCCCGACGAGCGACAGCCGACACGTATACGGCGGGTGTTGCCCCCGTAATACGTCAATCGTTGTCACGCGGGTATCG
Organism: Armatimonadota bacterium; assembly: GCA_020060775.1. Taxonomy (GTDB): domain Bacteria; phylum Armatimonadota; class Hebobacteria; order CAIYQO01; family CAIYQO01; genus JAGUZN01. The sequence goes on along the minus strand of JAGUZN010000220.1, from coordinate 18,010 downwards.
GTCCATCCCACCACTCGCTGCAGGATGTCGGCCCATTGTTCCTGTGTGAAGGGTGTCTGCCGCATGCGATCTCTCCGCCTTCAATATCACGCCCAATGCTCATACGGCACTGGCTCCCCCACAACCGACGAAAAATATTCCAGCGCCGCTAAGCAGAATGACTTTGGCGTCCAGGCGGTGACTTCCCCCTCGGGGTCAAGGTCGTGTGACGTCACCGCAGCGACCAAGTAGGGATCGAGTGGCAGATGGTCGTATACCTTGGCCCCATGCAGGCCGTCGCGGACGATCAAGCCGTCGCGAATCATCTGGTGCCCGTCGAAGAAGAGACGCGCTCCCGGCGTGTAGGGGGTGTCCGGTTCGGTGTGCAGTCGGTTGGCGTTGCGGGAAGCCACTACGAACTCGGGAGCCATGGCGCCAGCGGTCGCCAGGATGATGTAGTCGGCGTAATCCGCCGGCTCTCCCAGCCAGTCGCCGCCCAGGTTGGGCATGACGACACCTTCTCGGCGCAAGCGGGCCTGCGCACGCAACTCGCCGCAGGCTTGAATGGCCGCCCACCCCTGTACGGTGGTGGAATGCACCAGCCATTTCGGGTCATCCGGGCGCACCACCGACCAGTCCGGCGTCTCAGCCAATGCTCGCTCGACGAAGGTGCACCCCATATCTGCCGGCACGCTGATGATGCACTGCCGCCCGTAGATGGATTCATAGCGGATGAAGTCAGCCAGATCAGCGGCCAGATTGCGCTTCCATCCGCGACCCACCACATAGGCAAAAAGGCCGTTTGTTCCTCGACCATTCCACCCACGGCTATCTGTCTCCTCACGAATGCGAAAGCAGCTCCAACCCGGCCCGTAGCTGCCGTCGGCAGTGAAGGGATTCGGGTCTTCGTGTGTCCAGCTTGGCGGAGCGATGTGATAAGTCACTGCGTGCATCGGGTCTTCCCTCGAAAAGGCTGTCGGCTGTCGCTTGCCGTTGACAGCACCTGTTCAACTGATTATACTCCACAGAGGTGTGTCATGGGCACCTCCAGTCTGCGGAAAGGGCCAAGCCTGCCATGCGTGTTCCCTGAATGAAGACACCTTCTTTCAGCCTGTGATTGCAGACGCCAGGCAAATGTTGAAAGGAGGTCATATGACCAGCTTACCTTCACGGCCTAGCTTGGAAAACCTCAAAAAGCAGGCCAAGTCACTCCTCCGCGCGCACCAGCAGGGCGATCAGACCGTCTGTACGGTGTTGCGGCATCTCCATCGATTTACATCAGCCTCACCGGATGAGATCCTATCAGCCGATGTCACACTCACGGAGATGCAATTTGCGCTTGCACAAGATTATGGTTTCACCAGTTGGCGTGCGTTGAAGCAGTATGTCGAACAGGAAGACCCCCGGCGATATCTCCACGTCTTCTGCATCGAACTGCCCGCCTTGGTTCTGCGCGAGAGCCGAGTGCCTGGCACCGTCATGACTTGGCTGGACCCGCTGATCGAGGGGCCGACTCCCTCCGGGGTTACGGAGCAGCAGTGGCTGGAATTGCGTGCCCAGCAACTCACCGAAATCTTCCCGACACCCGCACAGGCGATCCAGGCATTGCAGAACATGGACCGGCGATTAGCCGAGTTTCCCGAGTATCAGGAAGTGGTGCTCTGGTTTGACGCATGCTTATACGACCAGGTCGTGCTCTGCCGCCAACTCGATTGGTTCTCTCGCCAGACGCTTGGCAGAACTACCCTCAGCCTCATCTGCATTGGCGAGTACCCGGGCAAACCTGTCTTCCATGGCCTGGGTGAGCTATCCAACGAGCAGTTGGCCGGCTTGCTGCCGCAGCGACAGCCGGTGTCCGCTGTGCAAACAACCCTGGGTGTCGCAGCATGGCAGGCTTACCGTTCGGCGGACCCGACCTCGATTGAGCATGTGCTTGCTGGTGACACTTCTGCACTCCCGTATCTAGCCCCAGCGCTGCTGAAGCATCTGGAACGCTTTCCCACGTTGCTAAACGGGGTGAATCGCATGGAGCAGGAGATCCTCGAACTGGTCGCCAATGGGTATCATCGTTATGATCAGATATTCCACCGGCTCTCAGACCTCGAGCAACCTGCCTATTTCGGTCTCTCCTACCTATTTGATCAACTCGAGCCGCTAGCTTCGCGCGAATATCCGCTTCTGACTATCAGTGGACTCGAACACGCGCATGATCTTCCGCGCTGCGATTGGCCAATTACTCAGACAACATATACCCTTACCTCCGACGGTGAAGCTGTCATGCGTGGTCAGGCCGATTGGATCACCCTCAACGGCATCGACCGTTGGCTCGGTGGTGTCCACCTGTACGGTACTCAAGCCGAATGGCGTTGGGATAACCAGCAGCGGAAGCTGGTGCGGATGGTGTAACCTGTCATCGGGGGGGCCGGGTATGCTTGTACCCGGCCCGTCACGATGTGGTGAGAGCCATACCGCTTATCTAGGCCATTACATACCCTCTTGTTGCACGCTAAACCTTGCGGGCAATGCTTCCCCCAGCAGGATATGCCGGAACCAGGCGACCAACCGTCGCGAGTAGTCTTCCTGATAACCGAGATGCCATCCTCCACCATGAAACGCCTCGGGATAATACCGCAGGTGCGACTCGACCCCCTGCTGCAGGAGCGCCGACAGTAGCGGTTGCGCTTCCGTGCCAGGACGCCGTTCCGCCGCTGTTTCCACTAACAACACGGGCGTTTGTATCTTATCGATATGGTGCATTGGTGACAGGTGCTGCCAGAGCTCTGGCTTCTGCCAGACCTCCTGGGGGTCCGCGGCCCCTAATCGTGTCGCGTTCAGGGTGTGAAACGGGGCACCGGAACAGCGCGCAAGATGCTCCTGATCATACCGCCCACAGATACCCACAGCCCCGGCAAAGCGCGAGGTGTGACCGATAGCCCAGAGGGCCAGCTCCGCGCCGTAGCTGAATCCATAAATGCCCAACCGTGCCGGGTCGGCAATCCCGGAAGCGACCAAGGTATCGACCCCCGCCATGACATCGGCGAACGGCTGATCAAACAGGTGGTAATCTCCCAGTTCGGCCATGAAAGCCCGTCCGTATCCGCGGCTGCCCCGGACGTTTGGCAACAGTACGGCAAATCCTGCGGCGGCCAGGTCATACGCAGCACTTTGCCCGCGACGATTGGCCAGCGTCTCAAAGGCATATTGCACCTCAAGTTCCGGCCCCCCGTGCAAATACACGACAGTGGGGTACGGTGGTGCAGCTTCCTGCTGGGTGGTCGGCAGCACGAGGATGCCTTCGATCTCCCACCCCGCACTCTGCCAGGTGATGCGCCGACTTTCCGGCAGAGTGGCGGGCTGAATCTGTGGTACCCGGCTGGTCATTCTCATGGGGACACTGTCAGGGGTCACGCGGTAGACTTCCGCCGCATGCACTGAGGTCGATGCGAAAAACCAGCAAGCGTTGCTGTATATCGCTGGCGATGGAACTCGTTCACATTCTGCCGCAACCACGGTGTCAGGTGGCGTGCAATCACGTACGACTCCCGTGGGTAAGTGCCATGCCAGTAACTGACGCATCATTCCTGCATGGCGCAGCAGGTAGACCACGCGCCGTTGCGCATCGAACGCATAGATGTTGTCGACCACCGTATCAAATGGCAATGTCCATTGCCATGCGCATATTCCGGCATCGGCAACCAGGCCAACATGGAGTTCATGATCCATGATCCGGGTAAGCCAGAGATCACCAGCATGATCGAGCCAGGCATGATCATGCTGTTCTGCGCACCGTGTCTCGCAGGTGCCGCTTTTGACTGCGAGAGACACGATACTCGTTCTCGTCGAGACCAGGCATCGCGTGGCATCGAGGTCCCATCCCAACAAATGGCCTTGCGGTGACGGGAGTTCGGCAACGACAAATGGATCGCGACCAGATACCGCCACCCCCGTGATACGGATGCCATCTCCTGTAGATGATGTGAAGACCATGCTGCGCTCATCGGGGGTCCATAGGATCAGTGCCCCTTGAAACGCATTATCCTCGTCCGGCATCCAGGCTGTCACTTGACGAGGTTGCGTACCATCAGACTGGGCGACCCAGAGTTGTGTCGTGCCGGACGCCCGGCAGAGATAGGCGACCCACCGATCAGACGGCGCCCATGCCGGCGCATGAGCGTCATCCCCAGCGAAGAACCGGGGTTCGCACTGGCCGTGCTGGCACAACCAGAGCGTCCGCCGCTGAATATCACGGCGGTATTCCTGGTACGCGTTGTCCAGGTTCCCGGTCGTAATCAAGGCAGCTTTCGCATGATGCGCCGGGTCAATGCGAAGGATGTTCTCGGTATACGGGGCGAAGCGTTCCATATCACACATTCTTTCCCGTGATGGGATAAGCAATATCCGTTACCCCTGCACATCGGTAAACCGCACCGACGTAAACTCGCACACCCGCCGGTACCCGATCTTCTGGTAGATGCTGTTCGAGGTCGGGTTGTCGAGATCAGTAAACAGATAACAGAACAGGCAGCCGTTGTCCAGCAGGTGCTGGCTGAGCGCGGCGACGTTGGCGGAGGCATAGCCCTTGCCCCGCTGCTCCGGCGGGGTATAGACGGAGTTGATGCGCATGCCGTGCGGCGTCGGGCCGCAGCAGGCCGCCAGCGAGACGGGGGCAGGAGCTTGCCAGAGAAAAAAGCGTTCATCAGACAGCGCCTTGCGTATGAGCGCTTCGTTCTCCTGCTCCGGGAGCCCGGTGTCGTGGAAGAAATCTCGCAGCCATTCCAGCAGCAGGGGGATATCGTCTTCGGTTGCTAACGCCTGTAGCCCGCCAGGATGCGCCGGCGGTACCACACGCTCCAACTGGTAGATGCCCATACCTTTCTCAACCTGTGCCTGTAGCTCACGGCCATCTGCCCAGCGCTTTGCGAATGTCTCTACCACCCCGACGGGCCCCAACACGCCCGGCAGTGCATGATTGCCAGCCCGTAACGCATCAACGAGACACGCAAGCGCATCTTCCCCCATCCGCGTCAGTTGCAGGTAATGCGGCGGTGTCTGCAGCGCTGCAGCTATCATCTGTCCGGCATCTTCCACCGCATACAGCACGGGTGGGGCATCACCCCACGTGCCGGTGCCGTCTGCCAGGCGCAGAGCGACGCTGATCATCAGGTTGTTCTCGGCCTCATGCCGCAGCAACAGGGGGAGCACCCGGTCGCAAAAGGCGTGAGGATCATCAAACCGTTCAACCTTCATGGCGTTACCGCCGTTACGCATACCGAAAGTAGGCCATATAGATCAGTCGCAACATATTCAGGCGAACAATCTTCCGGAAGCTTTCGCCCCGTCCGGTTAATCCATAACGTCGGAATGCCCAGCGCCTGTGCGCCCCGCACGTCACTGGTCAACGAATCGCCTACATGCAATAACTCGTGTGGCTCCAATCCGAGTAATTCCAGCGCGCGCATAAAAGGCGCCGGATGCGGCTTGTAGGCGCGGCAATCCTCGCTGGTGACGATATACTGAAAGGTGAGATTGTTCCTCTGTAGCGCGATAGCGAGTTCTGCATTGTCGATGTTCGAGACCAGGCAAATTGGCAGATCACATTGCTCTAATACTTCACGCGCTTCCGGCCACATTTCCGGTGTTTCCCAGTACGTAAAGAGCGGTGAGATTAGCGCCTTGGCATCAAGTGGTGCACAGAAATGGTCCAGTACCCGCTCGAGGGAGAGAATGTCGAGTTCCACTTGCGTTCGAAATTCGTCACCGTGACTTTGTTGGAAGAGTTCGGTAAACTGCCTCCACCAGTAGGAGGCGACGTCTTTGGCTGACACGTCCTGCGCGGCAACCAAGGCCACTTTTTCACAAATAGCGGTCAACGCTGCATCGTCATCCAGTACCACCGTCCCGTAGAAATCCAGCAATAGTGCTTTAGGCCAGGACATATCCACTCTCCTCCAGAGTTTGCGCCCATTCTGCAAACGCCTCATCCGTCGTATACTGGTACGCCATCCCCCCGCATGCCCGAAAGGCGTCCAGACACTTTGGCATATCATCGATAAGCAGGCTGTTCTCGAAGGTGCAGCCATCCAACTGACCGAAGGCAATCTCGCACAGCGCGTTCTTCTCCTCCGTGCCGTAGTCCGCCGAGTTCACCACCACATCGAACACCCGGTTAAAGCCGTGCGCGGGGGCGACGACGCGGGTGAAGACGTCCATGTTGATTGTCACCAGCGCAGTACGCCGTCCCTGCGCCCGCTGAGCCTGTGCAAAACGCCAGATAGCCGGATGCAACTGCAGTTTGGCACAGCCCTCGTCTAATGCGGTAAGGATGCGTTCCGGCGACAGACCGGTCAACCCGGAGAGATAATTCGCGATATCCAACGAAGTGAGCTGACCGCGGCACCACTGGCTGGCCCAGCGTACCTTGTTCTCCCCGGTAAAGATGGCCTCCGTCACCACCGCGCAAAAGTCGGCCCCCAGCGGCCAGAAGTACGGCGTGGGGCTGAGCGTGCCGGCGAAGTCGAAGAGGGTGCAGCGGATGGCCGAGTGGGTCTGCGTCATCTTGTCTCCAAATCGATCCAATATCGCGCCAGCGGCAACCCGGTGCCGGGGTCCGCGCTGTCGGTGGTGCGCACGCCGCCGTTCTTCACCATTACGCGGGCTGAGGCATGGTTGTCAATGTCGCAGGTGAGTAGCACGCGGGTGAGGCCAAGGGCTCGTGCCTTGTCGAGCGCCATCGCCAGCATGCGGGTGGCAATTCCGCGCCCGCGCGCCGAGGGACGCACGAAGTAGCCGATGTGCCCGCCACGGCTCTCTAGCGCCGGGGTGAGGCGATGGCGCAGCTTCAACACGCCAACCAGCCGTGCGTCGCGCACCGCCCAGAGGGTATTTTGCGGCACGGCCCAGTCCGGCAGCCCCTCGCCTCGCGCCTCTCGGTGCAACTGCGCCACGAATTCAGCGAAGTCGTCTCCCGGCAGACGATAAAACATCTCTGGCTCCTGCTGCTCGATAAATTCGGCGATGAACGCCCGGTATTCCGGCTCAATATCAGTGGTCGGGTGTAGCAGTTGCACGTTGCTCATAGTCTCGATCCATCCGGACATATAGCCTCCCTATTACAGCAGTCCGACTTCGACCAATGACTGCACAGCCGTATCAAGATTCGCCTGGTAATTATACCGAAGATCATCAACATGCTGCCGGCACGCTGCACTCCCCTCCCGCCGCAAGGCCAGGGGCAGGATGAAGGCGCTCGCCAGCGGTCTACCAGCGGCGACCTCGCGCTCCAGCGCGGCGGTTTTGGATACCAGTTCCCCATCCCGCCAGAAGACCAGCGTGCGGGACAACCAGTGCATGATGCCGGCCAGCCAGATGGCGGATTCCAGGCACCCGGCTGGTGGGTTTATGAATTCCTGCGAATCGCGGATAGATTGTGCCCGCAAAGCCTTTCCATCTGGCAGGGCAATAGGCACTTCTTCACCAAACAACCAGCAACCGTGTTGGGCATATATCAGGCGGTCGAACGGCGAAATAGGATCTTTCACACCCCACCAGCGCGTGCTACCGCCGGCGACGTAACAGGTGCCAGCGTGTCCATACTGCAACATCTCGCCGGTGATATAGGCACCTTCAATGGCCTGACCTGATCGCCAGCCATCTTGCCCACCGTCGATGAAGTGGGCACGCATGGCGTCGTGCACCTGTCCGATAACAGCGCCTTCGGCTTCCGTGATCGGCGTACGCAGCACCACGCAGACATCGACATCGCTCCACCCCGGCTGGAAATCGCCAAGCACCGTGCTGCCGCCCAGCACCACCGCTTGCAGCTTGTCGCTTAACACGGTATGGATTTCTGTCTGCCACCATGAGACCAAAGGCAACAAGCGGGTATCGCCTCGAAGCGCAATCAAACGGACCCCCTGAAAAAGAAAACCCCTTCCCGGCATCCGGGAAGAGGTGAAAAAAGCGCAGCGTGCCCGGATGCGACGGTTATGTCTCCCAGGTAATGCAGACGGCGATATGCATCTCGGACATAGTTGAGGTATGCATTAATATGGTGAAACGATACGCTCTTCAGCTTGGATTGTCAAGCTTCCCATTCTTCCACTCTAGCAAACGCCGGGTTGCTTAGGACTCCTGCTGACACAGAAGAAAACGAACCAGTGTGACTAAAACTGGTAATGGCCAGCTTTTCTGATATATGCCATCAAACAGGTACTGGAGAGCATTATCACTGATATTATCGCCATCACAGAGCAAAATGCTCTTAACTGTTGGGGTGAGTTGATGGATATTGGTGATGATTTCCTCAGCTTGACTGGGCTGAATCGAATCATCAATGAGAATACTTTGAGCATGGTACTGTATGACCATTTGCACTGCCACCCGTGCATCAGGCGTAAGGATTACCTGAAAATTGGCGTCCTCCAGGGCAGGCTTGTAGATGAGCGTTGATAATTCGCCGCCACCAACTAAAAGTAACGTATTACGCACCCTGCCCCCTACCGGTGTTACCAGACACGTTGTAGCTCATATCTGAGTCTTAACGGAAGCTAGAAACCGATCTGTCGTGAACACATGGCACCTCCAGGGCAAAATGTGTAGCCAAACGTACTCGCCTAGAGGCATTTCGGGTAGAAAATGCAGAGGATGACGGCTGGGGACAGCCCGAGGGGGAACACATTTAGGATTGAACTGGCGCGACTTGACTCTATTCTGAGCTCGAAGCTATTCTAGCTTCCGATAAGACTCAGTTAATGGATCAGGCTCCCATCACCCAGCCAGCATCACTGCCTGCCCGGATCGGGCCCAGTGCCAACCAGCACCCCGATCACACCCTTCTCGTTCCACTGATCGAGCAAGTCCAGGAGTTCATCGAGGAAGGTATCTCGCAACACACGCGGGAGGCCTACGAGCGGGATTGGCAGCAGTTCGTGGCCTGGTGCGAACAATACCACTTGCCGTCGATGCCGGCCAGCCCTGAGACGATTGCCTGCTACATGACGGCGATGGCGACGACCGACCACAAGTACAGCACGCTCTCGCGCTATATGGCCGCCATCAGCGCCATCCACCAACACGCTGGCCACCCCTCCCCCACCCAACACGCCGCCGTGCGGGCCGTCATGCGCGGCATTCGCCGGCGGATCGGCGTCACCGCCCGCCAGGTCGATGCCTTGATGACCGATGACATGAGACGCATCATGGCGGTATTACCAGAGACATTGAAAGGCCGGCGGGACCGCGCACTGCTACTCCTGGGATACGCTGGCGCCTTCCGGCGCTCCGAGTTGGTCGCCTTTGATGTCGCCGACCTGACCTTCAGGGAGGAAGGAGTCGTTATCTGCCTCCGCCGATCAAAAACAGATCAAGAAGGTGAAGGGCGTTGGGTCGCCATACCATTTGGCACTCATGAAGAAACCTGTCCAGTGCGTGCCTTGAAATCCTGGCTGGAATCCAGCGGGATTACCGGCGGCGCCCTCTTCCGCGGCATCAACCGTCATGACAAACTCTGCAGTGAGCGCTTATCGGATCGTGCCGTCGCCAATCTCATCAAGAAGATGGTGAAAGAGATCGGCCTTGATCCGAAACGCTACAGCGGTCACTCCCTGCGCGCCGGCCACTGCACCGCCGCCGCCCGTGCAGGTGCAAACGAGCGATCTATCATGCAGCAGACCGGTCATCGGTCGAATGTGATGGTGCAGCGGTATATCCGCATGGGGGTGTTGTTTCAAGAGAATTCGGCATCATTGCTTGATCTGTAAGTATCAAATAAGTGAAGGACCATCCACATAGGTAATGGTCGCAGGGGCTGCCATGAGGGAATTGGAGACCCTGCGCTTAAAATATCAGCACGGTCTTTGGACCGACCTAATGAATACTCCTCACGCTCATGTAGGAGTAACCTGGTAATACTGCTGAATGCTTCCTTCAGATCACGTTGCATAACTTAGGTTGGCGTATCTGTAGTCATAGGTAGCCGTGCTACCCAAAGATTCCTGCAGTATCCGTATCAGGGCTCGTTATGACTTTAATTAATTTTCCTTTGTCTTTCTTCTTTAGCTTATGTGTTTGATAAAAATGCATGGCAGCATTAGCTGCCTGCCCATCAGTCAACGCGCAACATGACAGCACTTGAAAGAAATAGCCGTTGATCTCATACGTTCTCGGATGTACGACGAATTGCATTTGCATAACATTGCTCCGCAGACCTACGCAGGTGAGACGATTGCTTCAACCCTAAATAGACCGATCTGCTCGCTGAGGTCATTCTCCAATGCTGCCGGGTTCGTGCAGCGATGCTCCGGATCATAAACAAAACACACCAGTATACGGCAGTCAGAATGTGATCGATACCGCTCTTTATCAATAATTAATTGGTCCGCTAGCTCACGTTGAGCTAGGCTATCGCGAGTCATCTTTACCTCAACAACGATCATCTCTCGTTTAAGCAAAAAATCGACGCGTGATGCGTTGCCAGCATATGACGGTGTCCACTCCTCGGGACGAACATCATCAAAGTGTAACTTCAACAAAGCATGCATCAGGTCTTGGACATCATACTCATCTTGTACAGTGAAAGGATTGCGACTTCGCTGCCTACGTTGGAGTTGCCTTACACACAAATCAAATCTACGGCATAACGTGATAACGATTGAGAGGGCATCGGCTTGATCACGGCCTATTTGCCAATTGCGCTCGTGCTCTGATTCAATACTCCGGCTCACAGCTCGGTCAAGACTAGAGTAGAGTATTGCAGCACGTGCGGGATCTGGGATGGTAACCTCCGTTTTTGCACACTGGGTCAGTAATGATTCCTCTGCTTGCTTGTATAATTGGTCTACACCGAATTCAAACGCTAAATCAGGAGTATTGGCGCACAGCCATACCACGATGCTCAAGTCATCCACAGGGAATTGCCCAATATCCCAGGAACGCTTTGCCCAGGAATTACCCAGTAGTCGTGAAGCATACATACCAAGCAGGTACTGCCAACAGGACGCACTCTTCAGCCGGCTTTCAGCACTCTGTAGCACATTTATAAGCCAATCAATCTCTGCCTGCGTAGTATTAGGGCAGTGCTTCACTCCAAGTGTAATACCAAGCAGTTCTATTGGACGATATACGAATGACTGGCGGTCAATTGGGAAGGGATCGCGCCCAGCAAGCCGTTGAAACCCAATATGCCAAGCTTCGGAACTTGCACGAACTACAGGATGGTTAAGCGCGAATAAATATCCTGCTGATGCAAGAATCGGTGCCTCGTAAAGCCGCCCGAGCTCAACACATGGCGGTGAAGGGTTAATCAAAGGTGCCAGAAACTGCTGATCGTATTTGTTACACAGATAGTAAAGAAACCCGGCGTACGGAGATGGCCACACTGCATCATCAGCGATATGTGTCGCTAGGGTACTAAGTTGCTGAGCATATACTCCTGACAAATACGTCGTCATAGAAACCACCGACTCGCACGTAATTTTGCGTTTAGAGTTGCCGGAGACCAATCAGGAATACGCTGTAAGCGACCCAGGAATTGCGCAATCAGGTCAGAGTAAAAGATTGTTACTGGTTTCGGCGCAGGCAATGTCGAACGCCACGAGAGCGCAGTAAATTTCAATACTTGTTCAGCTAGGTAATCTAATGAACGGTAGGTTGATGCAGGATGCAGATGAACAAGCAGAGGTGCTGGCAAAGGCAATCCTTCACGTTTGACTAACTCTGGTCCTGTTGTACAAAGCAACCTAGTGTATCGTCCAAGCTGCATAATAATTCCCCTCTGGGGAACATAGATGCCTTTCGTACCCTTGATACCTTGCTGGTCGATATCAAAAAGTCTAAAAGGGTGATCATGAGAAATCGTGAGGAATGCAAACTCGATATTCTGCTCACCGCTGATAGCTTGCACACACTTGGCAGCAATCGCTTCTACCTCGATATTTTTTAATGGTTTGTAGGTGTGAAATATGATCCGCACGGTATCACCGGGACGCCAACCGTTCCGATATTTGATTTCATTCAATACAGATATAGTTTCGCTCTCCAGAACTTGCGGATATTCACGGTACGGACATTCTTTGGAGATGTTCCCCAGTAGGTAGCTGCCATCTCCTCGAAAGACGGTAGTGATGCCAACATATCTTTCACGCTCTATAAAACGGCTCTCTGCGAGTGCGCAGCTCCCCATGCCAATCACCAGTTCATCGCTGATCGTCATATCCTGGTCGACTGTCCATGGGGTTCCCCCCATTTTTGCATACAGAGCGAGAGCGATGTTACGCAGGGTATAGGAAAGCGATGTGTCAGCTTGCTTGATAGTCGGCACCCGTAGTTCCTGGACCGGGACACCTGCCGTGAGCAATGATGATTTAGCATGTAGATACGGGTTTACCGCATCGGGAAGTTTGGCATGTTCGTCTAGGAGAATGACGATCCCAGCATCTGGCACCGAATCTGCGGATGCCAAGTAATCATCTATCGCCTTTCTATACGCTTGCGCAGGAGCCTGACTCCCTTTCCCCAGCCAGGGTACTCGCACCTTTTCAATCTTTAAGTTGACGAGAGAAAAGTTCCTGACAAAGCCAGATGCAAAGGCTGACGACGATATCCCGTCGCGAAACGAACGAAGGAATCGTTCAACAGGTCCTTGTTCACTATCGGGGAACACAACTAGTATCGTCGGTGATTTTCTTGTAAAGGTGTCACGACTAAACGGACCAAATTTTCGATCCCTTTCCAGGGATACTCCATCCGTTGCGTCCGTGCAGCATCATAGCAACATTGCACTGGAGAAGCGGCACGCACAGTGCAGTATCCGCCGAAATTTTTCACGGAAATCATATCGCCAACAATGCACTGGAGATCAGGAGTGAGTTGCATGGGAGGCTTATTTGTAAATGACTGTGCAATGCTTTGTATCGTTGTCTGAAATTTAGGCCCCGACAATAACTGGTCTTCTATTTCCCTACGCTTAGTCTCAAATGATAGGTAACGCGCCTTCAGTAAGTGCTTCAAGCAATAGGCAAAATTTTCTCTATTCCCTTCAAGCCACACGTCGTCGCACGCAATCTCAGCCGTACCGTCGAATGACTCTAGCAATTTGACGGTTCCTTTATCAATGCAGGAGATTCTACCAACAAGCCTCCGCTGGCCTTTCTCGGGATACCTTCGAACGACGTACATACCTTGAAGGTCAATACCTTTACTCAACAGATCGTGGAGAGGTGCTTCGATACGCCACCTGCTTCCCAACGTAACGAATAACCCGATCCCACCATCGCCATCGCGTAGCTCAAGGACTTTTGCCTCTAAAGTAAAACGTGGATAAGCTTTGAATAACTTGACTATGTCGGGAAGATCCGGCATTTGTTTGGCGACATCACTGATGAGTTCCTTTGTACTACTGATGAACTCCGCACCACGATGACGGAATAATACCTGGCCTCCGAATCGACGTCGTCCTATAATATCACCGACTACCGCAGCTAGCATAGAAAGGTTTTCTTGGCATTTTAATGCTACGGACGTGCCAAATGGGATGGTAGGACGATCGACTTGTGGAAAACCATATACCTTATTACCTTGACGATGGAAAAACCACCCGTCGCCATATCGGTCGCGCAGTTTCCGCAAGCTACCATCTTCGGGCATTTCTGCCTCGTATGCAGTGAAGCTATCGGAAGATAGAATTAGCTGTAGGCCGTTCATGAACAACTTTGCCACGGTCTGCTCCACGCCTTTCAAAGAATAGCGCCATTAGCCGATTACTATGGCTTGCACCCAAACGCTACTTGCCCAACAGAGCAAGTATACGCCTAAGGTCCAAAACCAGCAATGATTTCGTGAGACTCCGCAATATCAATGGATACGTCGTTTATAGTGCCTGTCGGATTAGCTAAATGACCGATTCGTGCCTATCTTCAACCATATGCAGAGCAGTGTCTTCGAGCGCGAGTAATTGATATTGACGTCCCCCTACGGATAAATAAGGGCAAGCTGTCGCTATAAGAGCGATGAGTGTTCCACATCAACGGAGGCAGACCTACACTCCTATACCGATCTCTTGCGGTATCACTGCCAGAAAGTGCTGCGACAGCGCTCGCATATCAGATGACCGGACAATAACTGATAACCAGGTAGCATTAATTGCATGATCTCCGTAACTCACGCCAGCAAGCCCGCCGGCAACGCATCCCGTCGTATCGGTATCGTCGCCCAGGTTCACCGCCGTCAATACAGCATCCTCGAATGAGCCTGTTGTGAGCAGGCACCACAGACTGGCCTCCAGCGTATGTATGACATAGCCGCTGGAGGCAATCTCGTTAATAGGCATACCGATTAGTTCGCCAGAGAGGATGCGCGCGAAATGGGACATCTCCTGCTGAAACGGGGTGACGTTGTAGCACCGATGCCCCTGTTCGACCATAAACCGGTAGGCCTCTCCGGGCGTCAATCCATACAGCAAGCCTTTTGCCATTATGCAGTAGAGACCGCATGCCATCTGGCTCCTGGGATGCCGGTGTGTTAGCGCTGAGATGCGGTGCGCCATAAAGAACATTTCTTCGATATCAGCCGTAAGCTGGTTGAACGATTTCTGCTCTGTCTCGATAAATAGAGTACTGCCTGAAACGTCCACTATAAAACCAGCGTTTTTCATCAGGTCCTGGACAAGTGCCCAAGTTCCCTCCGAAGTGTCGTGATAGCATAAAGTGAGCCATCTACCAGGCTTTAAGACTCTGTAACACTCCTTAATTACACACTCCATCATTTCAGACCAATCAAGCTCGGTCTTGCCCCGGACGTCATTAATTATGATCTCATCATCATGCCAAAGTGTATTCCACCCCATCCATGATTCCCATACAAAGTTGAGTTCTCCATACTGAACCTTGTCCCCATACGGTGGATCAGTGAATATGTAATCAAGTGAATTATCTGGAATGGCATCCATTGAACATGCAGATTGTGTAGAAATGCAAACCTCTCCAAAGCCCTGGTATGAAGGGTATAATTTAGAATAACCATCAATTAGATTTCGTATCTTACCGGCATACCACGGCAAAACTGAGTATTCACGCATAATTTGAGGTGTATAATAAGTCCCTCGAATAATGTTATTGGGGAAGCGAGGATCAGTAGTGTTACCTTGCATACGAGACAAATTTAGTAAAATGGCTTCCAGTCTAAACCTAAGCACATCGCTGGTCTGCTCTTGAGAAGCTGCATTGAAGAGTACAGCGAGAGCCCACAAATTTCGTTTTGTAAACAACTCGTCGACAGTTCGAAAGTTACTAGTTCCAGCGCGCCATTTTACTCCCCAACATTCCTGATCTTCAGGGGCATTCATCATGCGATTTCTCGGATACCAATATGGTATTTCCATTTCTTCTATCTCGGCCAATTTACCGACATCATATTTCTTAAAATACTCTCTCTTTTTGTCATCTGGATCGTTGTGTAGGCGTTCGCCACTCTGTGGTTGGCAACCGTTTTCGCATATGTAACTAACCAAGACGGGGATCGATCCGAATTTTTCAGATCGCGTACTAATTTCTTCTATTAAGCCACGCTCATAACATACCGGGCACACCCGAAGTGCCCATGGCATCTCCCCTGAAGCTCTCTCACTATTGGTGGCTAGTGAAATATCCGGCTTCACATGAAAGGCAACGGTTTTTTCTTGACCGGGCGCCAGATAGAGCACCTGCGTAGTTTCCGGCAATTGGTCAAGCTCCTTGACGAATTTGCCAAGTTGCCCACGCAAGGCGAGAAGTCGTACGGCACGGAGATATGCCTGTCGTAATATTTTCCAGGTCGCTGAAGGGCGAAGGTCAACCAGCGCGCGTTGTGAACGTTTAGCCAGTAACGCCTCACTCACCCGCTTTTGCGCTTCCTGGGTCGGGTGTGTTGAGCAGAGATTATCAAGGGCGAGAATGAGCGAGAGGGAACGGAATAATTCCGAGTATTGCTCTTTCTCGATCACCTCAGCGAACCGTGCCTCAATTTGCATCTGTTCGAGTAGCAGAAAATGCAAATTCTTAACGGTCAACTTATCTTCCATCGCGCGAATGTCGCTTTGCGCTCGTGCCGGATCAAGGCTCACCAGCTTGGGGGCAGCATCCTGCAAGGTCTCGGGGGCGATGCCGCCCATACGCCCAAAGATCGGATCAACATTCGCCGGCAGCGTTTGCCAGTGCGTCACATGCTGTGCCAACACAACGGAAAGGTAAAAAGCCCGGATCACCGTGTCTGGGTCATATTTATCAGCAAGCCAACAGAACGGGGCTGGTGCCTTCTTCAGTTTGCCGGTGATCGTCTCGGTGATCTCAGGCATGAGCTGCTCCAACCCGCGCAATTCATGATGACCACGCAGACCGATCTTCCAATACTCACTGGCGGAAAGATTCTTAAAAGCAGCTTCCGGTACACCGAGAGCCGCAAAAGCGATGATCGTTTTTAAATCCTGGTCGGTGAAACGATCAGGGCTTGCCGCCCGTAGATTCTCATGGGCACGCAGAGCTCCATCGAGATATTTCATGAGCAGGCGGGCCAGGCGTGGCTCATTCACTTCCTGTGGCCAATACGCATCGTTTGTTTGTTCACGCAAGAACTGCCGCAGATCCAGTTCGATACACGCCTCGGGGCGCGTTTGCGCCAATATATCTGGATAGAACGGCGCCGCTGCTCGATGATAATCAGGACGTGTGCGCCGACTCAAAGGAGTACGATCAAGGATGAGTATTTTCTTAATGGTTTCATCCGCCCGTGCTTCTTCATATTTATATCGGAAGAGCAGGTTAGTCGCACAAGGGATCACAGCGTAGGTGTGTGTTTTACCCCAGGCATGTAATGCGTTCTCCATGCCTTCCGTCAATCCCAACGGGTCACGCACGACCACCATCGGGTCATCTTTGACTGGTTCCAGTTTTGAAAAGACCCAGGCTTGAATCATCCGAGTTACCTCTCGATCTGCAGCACCGGCAATGCATCCGGGTCATCTGTTGTGAGTTGCCCCTCAAGGAAGCGTTGGAACTCGGTTACGACCTGACTTACCTGGTCGCGTTCAATAGTTGTCGTACTCGGTGCAAATTCAGAAAGGCTGACAGGCTTTACGATAATCTTCTTCAGATAGCGGTTAATCGTCTTCGCGAAACTGCTATCCGTTAGGCACGCCGGTAGCATGATGGCACGCAATGATGCCAGATCTGTGCACGTATTCAGCTTTCAGACGACCGATAGTGTTTTTCTCTGATGCATCAGGATTCCGACTACCAATAAGCTCGGTTTTCAACCGCACCGGAGAATCGATGTAGGGTGCCAGATTTGAGAGCTTACTCTGAACAGCTTGTTGGATTGTACGGAGCCCTGTGAATGCCTTCTCTGCCGGCAATGCGACTTGGGCATAAGCGTAACCAATGCGTAGTGCTGTCTCCTCCGCCACAAAACCTCGCACTCGACCAGCATCTCGTAAGCGAATGGCCAGGTCATCGACTTCTGTGGCATCCGCCGCCCCGCTATCAAATGCCTGATAGGCACCTGAACTTGAAGCCCACTAACCTCCCATAAGATAGTAATTGTAGCACTGGCAATACACCGAATAGTTCTATTAAAGTTGATAATGTGGTTGATAAAACTCAAATACGGAGGACTGTATGATGAGTAATGGTTACGAGAAGCCAAGTATCGAATTGTTTATGCATTCATTACATCAGGAATTCCCAGAAGGTGTATCACACGATTCTTTCCTCACCAGCAGAGTAGAAGAAAGCGTCACCCAAACAGATGAAGGCGATATGGTTCAGAACTATAAGATGCGAAACGAACGTGTCAGGCAAGAGTCGGGGTGGCCAGGGCAGTGGCTCCATAATCAGTGGGTAACAAATCACACAAAGAGTATTGGAGGCTTACATACCCCACAAGAAGCTCAACCCCTTAAGATGGCGTTACTACCCCGACAATCATAATGTAGACATTAGGCGGCTTCGGCTTTGGCGTACTGGACGTGCGGTTCCTCGAAGTAATTGCGCACGACATCCGGACG
>JAGUZN010000265.1 GCA_020060775.1 Armatimonadota bacterium | reverse complement strand
GCACACCACCGGCTTCCGGCTGGACACGGTGCAGGATGACAAGGGCGCTGACGTGCAGCAAGCGGTCTTCTTCCCGAAGACCGACGAGTACGCCCGCATTGAAGGCGACGAGGTGGTGTTCCCCATGACCCCATGGAACTACCGCATGATCGTGCTCGAACGAAAGCCGGCAGAGTAACCCTGGTCCACCCCGGCTCCCCGACGGACACGCCCAATCACCCGCCGGGGAGCCGGGGTAGACAGTCGTCGCTATGGGACGATAATACTGGTGTATGCGTAAAGGAGCCTCGCCATGGCCATTAATACCATCCTTGTCCTCGTCATTTTCGCCCTGTGCCGGATCGCGCTCGCCCAGGATCTGACGCCTGCGCTGTATTTGCCATTGGAGGGCAACCTGGGCGGAGGGGCGCATGTCAAGTATGACGCCACGTACCAACCCGGTGTGCGCGGTCAGGCATTGCATCTGGATGGTAAGGATCACCGCCTGTTCATCCCGGT
This sequence comes from Armatimonadota bacterium, assembly GCA_020060775.1. Taxonomy (GTDB): domain Bacteria; phylum Armatimonadota; class Hebobacteria; order CAIYQO01; family CAIYQO01; genus JAGUZN01. Next base: position 23,001 of record JAGUZN010000265.1, on the reverse strand, counting down.
GGATCCGTACGTCTCGCCGCAGGGCGGCACGCTGGTCTTTTGGGTGAAAAAGTTGGCGGGCTCCGAATACAATCTCATGGACGGCTCGTTCGGCAATATCGGACAATTCTGGTGGCACGGCAACCTGGCGTATAACGGAAAGCCGCTGCCGATGCTGATGGGCAACTGGGACATGCTCGCCATCGCCTGCGATCCGCAGAGATGCACCGTGTATTCCAATGGCCAGGCCTACCTGCGTCTACCGCCAATCCCCACCCCGACCGGCGAAGTCATCCTTGGCACAACCAGCGGGCCGTCGGAACATTCCACACAGCCGGCCTTTCTGCTCGACGAGGTGATGATCTTTAAGCAGGCGTTGAACGAGCAGGAGGTCTTCAACCTGTATACCCAGACACTCTCCCGCGCCGCCATGCCGGTCGCGCAGGTGGGGGTGCGCAAGAATCAATTAACCCTGGACGGCAAGGTGACGGCGGACAAGTGGGCGGGCGCCGCGCAAATCGCCGGGTTCGTGGACGCGCGCACGGGTTTCACCGCCCCCTCCCCCATGCGCGCCTACCTGCTGTATGACCAGAATCATCTGTATCTCGGCATTGTCTCGGACACCCCGCAAGACGTGTTGACGGCCGTGCAGGCCACGGTGGGCATGCGCGGGTATGTGCTGCAGAACGCGACGAAGCCGGAAGAACTGGCGAACGACGATACCTTCAGCATCGCGTTGGCCGCGGATGCGGCGAAAGGCGCGCCGTTGTATACCCTCACGTTCAATAACGCGCGCCTGATCGCCGCGCAACGCGACGGGCAGCCGATCACCAGCGGGGCGACGGTGGTGACGAGCGCGCGCCTCGACAGCGGGTGGCAGGCGGAGGTGGTGATTCCCTGGGCGGAAACCGGCATCACCCCGCAGGCCGGGCAGGCTATCGGCTTCAACCTGGCCCGCTCCTGGCGCGCGCTGCACGAAGGACGCATGGACTTGTGGGCCTGGGGCACGCGACAGACTGACGATACCACTACCGCCATCCCGCTCGGGCGCTTGCTGCTGGGCGGGCCCGGCGATGTCATTACCCGCCTGCGCCAGTCCGGCGACGTGACCGCCGGCGCGGTGGACCTGTGCGTGGAGTTGGAGAATCCCGGCACGATGCCGCGCACCGTGAAGCTGAATATCGGCTCCGGGTCGGCCACCACGGTCCAGGAGCGGCATAATACGCAGCCCGGCGACACCTGGGAATACACGGCGGATAACGCCGTCATCCTGGCGCCTGGCGAGCGGCAGGAACTGCGCTTCACCACGCAGCTCACCAATGTGAATACCCGCCGGGTGACCTTCGAGGCGAAAGAGGGGGATCGCGTCATTCAGCGCGCGCAGTATTCGGTGTTCATGGCTAGCCTCACCCAGGTGCACATCGCCCACTACCCCAGCCTGAACATCCTGCGCATCAAGCCGGATATCACCTACGTGGCGCCCGCCGACTTGCCCAAACTTACGCTGGAGGCGTGGATTACCCAGCCCGGGAAACCCAACGTGCTGGCGAAAGGCACGGTGACTGCGCCCAACGACGCCGACCAGTGGGTGGAGATTCATACCGACAAGCTGTTGGCCGGGCAATACCAGGCGAAATATCGCGTCACCAACGGCAACGACGTGCTGTTAGAGGGCACGACGCCGTACCATAAACGCTCGCTGGCCTCCTTCCCGTGGTATGGCAACACCATCGGCAAAACGGATATGCTGCCGCCGGTGTTCGAGCCGGTGCGCCGCGAGGGTACCCTGTTGAAGGTGTGGCATCGCAGCTATGACGTGGGTGCCTCGCTGCTACCGACACAGATCACGAACTACGTGCCGGAATGGTCGGCGGGCTGGGTGGCCGCGCCGGATTTGGAGCCACCGGGCTCCAGCAGCCCCACGCTGGCCGCACCCATCCGCCTGGTGCTCACCGGCGCGGACGGCACGATGTTCCGCTCCTCGGAAGGCCCGGCGCAGGTGACGTGGCACGAAACGAAGCCCACCCGCTTCGCCTGGCAGGCCGTGCAGCAGGTGGGCCCGGCCAAAGTGACCGCCGACTGTTTCATGGAGTTCGATGGGTTCCTGCATATCGCGCTGTCCATCGAGGCGCAGCAGCCGATCGCCGAGGCGAAACTCGAGTATCCCTACCGCGCCGCCTGGGCGACGCTGGCGAACTATTACGAGTATCACCCGCGGAACAATGGGCGCTTCCCGGACAAGCTGGAAGACCCCTGGCCGCACTCTCAGCCCATCTGGATCGGCAACGAAGTGGGCGGCACCCAGTGGTTGACCGATGACGGCTATGTGCCCAAGGCCGATTTCAGCAAGGTGCGCCGGCTGAAGGAGAAATCGCCCGCCCTCATCATGGAAAAAACGCCGGACGCCCACGTGATGCGCGTGATGCTGGCCAACCAACCGATCACCGCGGGGGACACGTTCAAGGTGCATTTCGCCCTGATCACTACTCCGACCAAGCCCATTCAGACCAACCGGCTGGTGGGCAGTGAGCGGCGGTATACCCCGGCGTATGCGTTTTACACCAATATCGCCACGCACGAATTCGACCCTTCGCATGCGATCGGCAGCATCGCGCGCGAAGACGAGACCCCCGGCGGCATGATGACCAACGGAGGGTGCTATGTGACGGTCGACCTGCTGTGCCCCCACTCGCCGGACGTCGACTATTGGGGCGATGATTTCATGGGCTATCCGCACCCGCGCAAACTTGTACAATCCTATGGAAGTAGCATGCAACAGTATTTTACCAACGCCGCCAGCCCGTCGTACGTAGATTACTTCGTCTGGTGGAACGGGGCCGAACAGGTGAAACGCAATCGCGTGGCCGGTTTTTATTCCGACTGCAACATGCGGAGCGGCGGGGCGACCTACCTGGAAGCGCGCGAACTGGTGAAGCGCCTGTACTTCGCCTTCCTGGAGCCCAATCCGGAGGGGACCGCCGTAATGTTTCACCAGTCCGGCATGCGCGAAGGCGGCTGGTCATTCAGCTTCAATGACGCCCACCTGGATGGCGAAAACTTTTGCAGTCTGCTCACCAAGGAGAAGCCGGGATACCATCACTATTACCCCATCGATGCCTACCGTGCGCACCTGCTCAGCTATCCGTTTGGCATCTCGACTTCTCTGCTCGACCAGCTCGGCCGTTCCGGCGCCATCGCCACCGAGGACGCGTGGAAGAAGTGGGGCAGCAACCCGGTCGATTTTTTCATGGCGCTCGGGTATCTGCACTACGACGTACAGCCGGCGCCAATGTCCTCGAAACAGGAATTCGTCAAACCCTGGACGGAAGCGGTGAAGGAGTACGGCCTCCTCAGCACGCGCCTGCCGGAAGACCGCTATTACCCGTACTGGACGCAAACGATCATCACCGGCCTGCCGCATAAGGTGTACGCGTCGATTTACTACGTGACGAAGGCGAAACGCACCATCCTGATCGTCGCCAACTACAACGAACAGGAACTGCCGCTCACGCTACACGTGGATTGGGCGAAGCTCGGTTACCATGACCCTTCCCAGCTTAAGGTTGTGCGGACGGTCCCCGATGGCCAGGATGCCAACATCGTCGATGGCAAGCTGCAGTTCACCCTGGGCAACGCGGGCGGGCGGATGGTGGTGATTGAGTAGATGGGTTGCGGGTGAGCAGGTTCGTGGGATTGATAGTCCCTCGCTTCGCAGGGGAGGGGACATTGAACCAACCGGCTCAATATTCTGGAGCGTACTATGCATAAACTGATGGCGATAGTGTTGGTCCTCCTGTTCACGCTTCCTGCGCTGGCAGCCACACCTGCCGAGCAGATGGCGGGGTTGGAGGCACGGCTGGCACAGGTGGCGAAGGCAGGGAGCGCGCTGCCGAAGACGCACGTGTTGAGCCTCCGCTTTGCGGACACGGTGGCGGAATGCCGCAACTGGCATACGCAGCTCAAGGCGGTGGTGAACAACCCGGAGGCGGCGGAAGATATCGCAGCGCTGCTCTGGCGCTTGAAGGAGGCCGTGCATCGCCTGGGCATGCTGGAACTGCGCACGCGCATCGTGAAGGCCACCCCGGACCGCGAGCCGCGCTATGGCTTGCTGGCCAGCACCGGGCTGGAGCGTATCGCGGATGACCAGGTGCCCGACGTGCCGGTGTCCACCACCCTGACCCTGGATGCCGCCCCCGGTGAAACGGTGACCGGCCGGTTGATATTGATCGCTTTTGATCGCGGCCTCTCCAAGCCCTGCTATCCCTCACCCATGGAGTTTGTGAGCTTCAAGCCGCTGGCCGGCGACGCGGCGTCCATCCCCGCCAATGCGCTGGCCGCACTGCTCGAGGACGCCGTACCCACCGACAGCCAGCGCTTCATGGGTGGTGATCCCGACTTTGCGCGCGGGGTCCAGCGCACCGATTATCTGACCGGCGCCAGCCAGGATTTGATGATGGGCGTGGGCTGGACGAACTACTTCCATTACCAGCATGCCGACACGGCGCAGGGCATTCGCCTGCGGCTGACCGTGCCCGCGCACCAGCCCGCCGGCATCTACCGCGGTCAGGTGCGCGTGTGGCCGTGCACCGAGGATTACCCGGCGTACGCCACGCTGGTAGTGCGCGTGCATGCCGTCCCCCGTCCTGTCCCGACGATGACGCTGCAGGGCGGATTTAACGTGGAGGCGTTCAAGCACTTCATCGCCCTGCGGGAAAAGACGAATGTAGAGGAGTTAGACACCGGCTGGTTAGAGGGACATATCAATACGCTGACCGCCATTGGCGTGCAGGTCAACACCGAGCACACCCCTGGCCCGCGGGACGGCTGGCTCTTCGTGCCGGACGATCCCGGCGGTCCGCTGGCGCTTTCCACCACCCCATTGCGCGCCCGTCTGCTGGCCTGGTACGCGTGGGCGAAGGGCGTAAAAGGCGTGGAGGTGGAACGTGTGCACGATTGGACCGGCACCACGCAGGTGATGAACATCTGGCCCGCCAACGGGCGCGGGTATAACAACTACGTCAAAGACCCCCGCCGCATTGGCAGCCTGTATTACCCCGCGGGCGAATCCCTGCGCTTGCTGGCGTTGCGCGAAGGGTTCCAGGATGCCGCCTGGCTCTCCGCCCTGCAAGCCGCCGCCGCACAATCCACGGATCCTGTATGGCACACCCGCGCCCAGTCAACCCTCGACCGCGCACTCGCCTTGGCCAAGAGCTCCACCCCCACTGCGGACGCCCTCGTCTCCATCCGTACCGAAGTGATCAGCGTGCTGGAAAAGGCTGTCACCCGACAGTGATGAACACACGCAGTCGCTCGCCCGAGTGCGTACACCATGCAGTTGTGCTGCGATGACAAGGGCGATGAACTGAGTCCTGGAGGGGTGGTGTCCTCGCGCACGGCATGTGCGTGCGCCGGAGTGACCTGGGATGACCATCGGTGGTGGCACGGACGGATTGAGCCCGGCAGTGTGCCGATTCGGATAGCCTGTGGCAGTGGAGCCAATGAGCGGACAGAACACACCGGCGCCCTTCCGCGTGTGCTATTCTGGCATGCCAAGCAGGGCTTCAACAATCATGACGCTTGCGGCCGTGGGTTGACCGCAATTGCGGAAGCGATGATCGGCGAGCAGTGGTCAGCGCTGCGCGCAGTTACCCGCATATATCCGGCAGGACAGCCGGTCATCCTGTACCTCCAGCCGATTGAGGAAGCCGGCGTAGGGCCGTCTGACGTGCGGATTCCAGATCCGTTAACTCATGGCAGGCAGGCGCCGGCGCAAAGAGGGCAGTTCGTCCTGATCGACTTGCTCCCAACTGCACATCACCGCGCCGAGTTGCTAAAGAGTAAGCCCGCCCTACACGTGTGTTACTTGTGCCATGAAATCCATTGACTAGAGCATTGACGGTTCAATAGAGACCACCGATAGTAAGGGCATCTCACGCACTGCCATGCGCTGCCGGTGAGTTTCTGGCATGACGTCTCGATGCGAGCATAGGCTCCCATGCGCTCGTAGTATGAGAGGATGTACGAGAAAGGGAATCGACTGATGTGTGCAGACCGTTATATAACGGCGCCGACAGAGGCGCAGTTTGATCTGGGGGGCGAGGTGGGACGGCGGCTGGCCGCGGTGACTGAGCAGTGGATTCTGCCTGTGCCGTATGCCAACCCGGCGATACTGGAGATGTTTCGCGATCGTGATCGCCGGCCGTATCGGAACATGGTGCCGTGGGCCGGGGAGTTTGCCGGAAAGTACCTGACGCACGCGGTGCAGATCTACCGGCTGACGCGGGATGCGCGGATCTATGACCTGCTCCAGTGGTTCGTGGCCGAACTGATCAGTCTGCAGGATGAGGATGGCTATCTCGGCCCATGGCCGCGTGAGATGCGCATCATCGGCAAAGCACCCAACTGTGAGTTCGGTGGTCAGACTTGGGATGCCTGGGGGCACTACCATGTTATGCTCGGGCTGTTGTACTGGCATGCGGAGAGCAGGGATGCCGACTCACTCGCCTGTTGCCGCCGCATTGCTGATATGTTCTGCCGACGTTTTCTCGCTGGCGATGACTCCCTGTACGATGCCGGAGCACACGAAATGAATCAGGCACCGGTGCATGCGCTGGCCATGCTGCATCGGCGGACTGGGGACGAGCGCTACCTGCGCATGGCGCTGAAGATTGTCGACGAGTTCGCCCTGCCCCCGGCTGGCGATTATCTGCGGGCCGGTCTGGCTGATGTGCCGTTCTGGAAGACGCCGAAGCCGCGCTGGGAAAGTCTGCACCCAATTCTGGGGTTGGCCGAGTTGTACCAGATTACCGGCGACGCGCAGTATCGTCAGGCGTTCGAGAACCTCTGGTGGAGTATGCTGGAGGGGGATCGCCACAACAACGGTGGCTTCACTTCTGGCGAACAAGCCACCGGCGACCCCTACCACCAGGGGGCGATCGAGACCTGTTGCACGGTGGCGTGGACGGCGATGAGCGTGGAGATGCTGCGCCTCACCGGCAACAGCCTGGTCGCCGATGAACTGGAACTCTCATTGTTCAACGCCGGCTTTGCCCTGATGTCGCCCTCCGGACGCTGGGTGACCTACAACACGCCGATGAACGGCGACCTGAAGGCCAGCGCGCACGCCATCGTTTTTCAAGCGCGCCCCGGTGCCCCAGAGCTGAATTGCTGCTCGGCTAATGGCCCGCGCATGCTGGGGATGATCGGTGATTGGGCGTTGCTCGGATACGGTGACGGGGTGGCATTGAACTATTACGGCCCCGGCACGCTTGGGGCGGGGCTCCTCTCCGGTAATCGTGTGTCACTGCAACAGGAAACGCATTACCCGTATGAATCTGAAGTCCGGATCGCCGTGGCGGTAGAGCGGACGGAAACCTTTCCGTTGGCGCTGCGCATTCCCTCGTGGTCGAAGCATACGACAGTCACCGTCAATGGTGAGACCATGCCCGCGTCGACGCCCGGGGTGTATCTGGAAATAACCCGCACATGGGTGACGGGCGACCAGGTATCGCTCACATTCGATCTCACCCCGCACCTGTGGGTATGTGGCGAGATGTATATCTCGACGGATTGGACGGCGGAATGGCACGTCTTTGGCCCGATACCCCCACTGGCCTCTGACTCCACCAAACATGAACTGATCGCCACACATGACATTCAGCCTGCCGTGGAGACCATTGCCGTCCTGCCGGATCATATGCAGATCGATGGAAAGAACTATACCGCCGTGCCGGTACGTAGCGAGGGGGGCATTCTGGATTCGCGACGGATTTTTTTGAACGTACCCGATCGCGCAATCATGCTGGCTTTGACGGAAATTATTGCCGAACAGGAGGAGGTGTTGACCGTGTGCTTCACCGCGGACTGGTGGACGGCGTGGTACGTCAACGGTGAGAAAGTCTTCGATAATCATGGGAGGGAAGGGGATGGCAGCAACTATCACGTGCGGCATCAAACCGTACGATTCCCCCTGCGCACAGGACGCAACGTGATCGCGCTGCATCAATCAGGCGGAACCGAGAAAGATGCCTGGATTTCCCTCGGCATGTGTGAAACGGAGGCGGAACGCGCGGCCAGGTTATCAGGCGGAACGGAGGCAACAGCCTTCATCTACCGCGGACCGATCCTGCTGACCTATGACCCACGCTTCAATCCACAGCGTGAAGGGCGTGATCTCCCCACGATAAATGCTGCAGGCATGGTGCTCACCCCCGTCCAACATGATGGCTGGCTGAAACCCGCTGGTCTTTGGGAAACCACAGGCATCGACGGCCAACCCATACGCCTGTGTGATTTCGGCCATGCCGGGCTTGCCGGCAATGGATATTACAGTTGGCTGCCGGTGCGCATGCCAGAATCGCTAACGACGCCGTTCACGCGGGAGAACCCGCTGCGCAGCCGCACTGTCTCCTCGCTGGTGGCGAGATAATATCCGGGCTATTCGCCGGATGGCGATCACTGTGCGCTCACAAAAGCGATAGGGTAGCTCGTGGGCTGCAATAACTTATAGCGTGAAGTATGGGAGACATGCTTTCACGGGGTGTAGTCATGGTGGCCGGTTAATGGCGCGGCGCAGGATGTGCGTTCGATAAAGTGCGGCTTGATCGGAATATGGACGGGTGCTGCCCCGAGTACCGGATCATTATTGATCCTCTGTTGGAGCAACTGTGTGACTTGCACGGCGAGTTCGTGTTCGGGTAATGCCCAGTATGTTAAGTGGGGGGTGTAGGGATCAGCTTCGTGTTTGCTGCCAATCCCAATAATGCTCATATGCGAGGGGACATGCAAACCAATTCGCTGAACCAGACGCAGCGTCATCGCTGCCATCTCGATCGATTCGCAAATGATCGCGGTCGGCCGTGGTACTGATTGCAACACCGTTCCCAGGGCGTGGTCAAAATCCGGCTTGTCGGAGCCAACGAAATAGTCGGTAGAGAACTGATGGCGTTGAAGCGCCTGGTGCAATGCCCGGGGTCTTCCGTAGGAAAGACCATGTGAATAGGCGCCGACACAGGCAATCTTGCGGTGGCCCATCGTGGCAAGATACCCAACAGCCTTCTCGGCGATGACCTCTTCGTCGAATCCGACCCAGTCGCAGGGGATGTCCGTCGGCGTGATATCGTAGGTCACCACCGGAATGCCACGCTGGATGAATTGGCGCAACAGGTCAGCCGGGATGGGGGTATCGCCGTGCCCGCAATGCACAACGACTCCCGCAACATCCTGCTCCAAGTAGAACCGCAACGCCTCCATGGTCCGAATAGGCCGAACGCAATTTTCTTTGACCATCAATGCGTATCCGTGTTGATGTAAATGCTCACCCAGGGCAGCAACAACGGTACTTTCCATACGACTCAACAACCGTGTTACGATGCACCCAATGACCTTTGTCAACCGGGCTTTGGAGTCCGACTGCCGAGTCAGTGGGCGATAGTGCAAGCGCTGGGCGATGGCGAGAATCCGTTCACGCTTTGCCGGGTCAACGTACTGACGGTGATGCAACACGCGCACCACAGTGGATGGACTCACTCCGGCCTCTTTGGCTATATTGCGAATCGATACCATAGATCCCCTCTGGTACTTGTACCAGAAATATTCCCCAACTATAGCATTGACGGCTCAATAAGTACAGCCGATACTAGGATTGTAGCATTACATTTATCAACGCTGGCAAGGCAAGGCGAGCGAGTCACGTTAATAACGTGGCGCTGGATGCGCATCATGTCGTGGGTCTTGTGTCGAGAGGAAATGCCATGAGTTCGAGAAAGTACGCCGTGGTGGTGTTGATCCTGGGCTGCTGTGCGCTGGGTACGGCGCAAGGGGGGCTGGATGCGGTCAAAGCGGCGATGGGCACATCGAGGATGAAGATTGAAAGGAAGGTCAAGCTCACTGAGGGGACCGAGTCCAAGCCCCCGCTGAAAGGAGAGACGTGGACATTTCTCACCGGGGCGATCTCCCCGGCGATTAATTACGGCCGCTTTCTGAATCCTCCACCCTACACGCCTGGCCGGACTCCTTCCTTGCCGATTTACGATATTGGCGTTGGACTGGATAACGGAAGTTTTGGCAACTGGTATCGCGGCAACACCCTGCGCGTGAAAGTGAACGGGCGCGACTTGATGGCCGAGCAGCCGGCGACGCGGGTGGAGTACAAGGAAGGGGCGAACGGCTATCTGCGCTTGATCTGGGAACTGGAAAATCAGCGGATGCTGGCGCTAAATTTCTTAGTCCCTGCGGATGGCCATGTCGTCTGTTGCCGCATCGATCTAGCACTGCCCGGGCTGGCCGTCGAGAAGATTGAGGTGCTATTGAATTGTTACCCTGGCGGTTACGGTCCCTTATACAAGTTGCCGTCTCACCGTTTTGTCAACACGGCGCATGCCTCCGTGGAAGTCCCGCATGATTTTCAAAAATCGGAGACGAACCCGTTCCCGAAGGTGCAACTCACGCCCGATGATGACTGGATCTACTACGGCGATAAAATCGAAGACAAGGGCTCGTTAGGCCTGCTGTTCACGCCCGTGGAAGAAGGCGAGGTCCATACATCAAAGTACGGCATCCGTACCATTCTGCACTATCCGGTAGAGGTGCGGAAAATCTATCTCGCGTTTACGGCGTATGACCAGCAAAACGAATCGGCGCAGCACGCGATGAAGGAGATGATGACGCAAGATCGGATATTCATGACGGAGACACCCTTTTGGCCGGAAGCCAGCGAGCCAGCACCAGCAGACAAGCCGCAACAGTAATCTATCACGATGGGCTCGCAGTACATCGCTCAATCTTAAAGGAGGACAGAACATTATGGGTAATCATATGCGCCCTACCCCAGGGGCAAAACTGCGCGCGTTCACGCTCATTGAGTTGCTCGTCGTAATCGCCATCATAGCCGTTCTGGCGGCGATTCTCTTCCCCGTCTTTGCGAAGGCGCGGGAGAAAGCCCGACAGTCGAGCTGCTTGAACAATCAGCGGCAGATCGCGGTCGCCATTCTTCTGTACGCTCAGGACCACGACGAGGAGATGCCGTTCTCCGCGGATGTCTGGCCGCAGATCAATGTGGACCGCAACATCCTCATGTGCCCCACCAAGGGCAAGAAAGTCGCCAACGCCTACGGCTACAGCAATGCCGTCTCTGGCCTGGCCCTCGGCGAGATCGACTCACCAGCCAACACCATCCTCACCGCTGATGGTCAGCATGCGGCGACGATTTCGCCGGTGACCTACGACAACGTCCTCTACATGCCCAACGACATCGACTTTCGCCACAGCGGCATCGCCGTCATGGCCTACGTCGATGGGCATGTCGCCGCCAAGAAAGGCAACGGGGTCAAGGTGACCTACACCCCGGATGATGCAGCAGTAACCGGCTGGAACGAAAAGTGGGCGTTCGATACCGTCGGCGTCACCAGTCCGGTGCTGAAACTCGCGAGTCCGACCGGCACCAGTCGAGTCGGTGCGGGCATGTACAGCAACCAGGAGCCCGGCGCCACGGCCCATGGGCATTATTGGTATCAATTCCAACCGTTCTTCAGTCTGACACTCAACGACGTCTGGTCGGCCATCCCGCAGCAGGGCTGTTGCGGCCACATCCAGGGGACAGTAGAAGCCAGTGATGGCCCGAACGGCACGCTGGCCTTCAAGCATACATGGCAGGGCAATCGCTGGGTCGATACGACCTTCACGGTGGCGCCGGAAGGCAACGTGATATATATCACTGCCGATTTCGAGGGTGAGATCAGCATCTGGGGGAGCGGGGAGAACGCTAACGCGGTGGTGGAATTTATCTGTTATCCCGGCGGGTATGGGCCAGCTTGGAGCCAGCCTAGCCAGCGCATGGGTGCCACGGCGAAGCACCGGGTGGATATTCCGAATGGCGGCGCCACCCAGGAAATCGCGTTAACCCCTGACGACACCTGGATATTTCTCGGCGACAAGGATCCCGTCGCCACCGGACAGATCGGCTTCGCCTTCCCGCCGCGCGAGATCGAGAGTGGCACTGTCAGGGTCGGTAACTACGGCACGTCCGTGAAGCTTAAGTACAAAACTCGCGTACGGAAACTGCATCTGGCGGTGGTGGTGATGGATGAGCCTGGTCCTGATAGCGAAAAGATGATGAACGTCTTCAAAGGCCAGGCCGCCTACTATCGCGGCAACTCATTGGCTGCCCCAATGGTCTTCTAACAACCCCACGGATGCCGGGCATCCCGGCATCCGTCATCACCACGCCAGGGATGGTGATGGGTGACAGCACGCTGCCCCATGTGCAATTGTGATGGGCGAGTCATCGCCTGCGGTGTTCGCCCATCGTGTCGCGCACCAACACGATTCAATCAGCGGAAAAATTTCATGCGTCAGGTACTCATCGTCTGTCTTGTCTACCTGTTAGGGGCGGCTGTGCGGGGGGGCGCGCATCCCCTCGGCTATGGATGAACACCAGCCGTCTGGTCATGTCGGCTAATGCTGACATCATCGCCAACGCGAATATCGACGCAGTCGATGCGGTGCCCTCTCATGGTGTGGGGCGCAGGCGTTTTGCGCCCTGTCCGATTATCGAGATACTTCACGAGGATATCCCGTGCATCAGTTCAACCGATCGTATACCAAAGAACATCTGGATCATCTGGCCTTTCCATTAGGTGGGATCGGCGCCGGTATGGTCTGCTTGGAGGGTAATGGGGCGCTCTCGCACCTCTCGGTCAAAAACCGTCCCGACCTGTTTAACGAACCGATGGTGTTTGCGGCACTCTCCGTCCTGGGGGCCCCTGTGTTGGCCAAAGCGTTGGTAGGCCCGACCCCGACCTGGAAACTCTGTGGCTTACCCCACAGCGGAAGAGGACATGCCGATAAACCGTACGGCTTGCCCCACTTTGCCCAGGCGGCATTTCTGCCACGGTTTCCGTTTGCCACAGTCACTCTTGCGGACGAGATGATGCCGCTGATCGTGGAGCTCTGCGGCTGGAGTCCCTTCGTTCCGGGCGATGCGGATAGCGCCAGCTTGCCGATGGCAGCGTTGGAATACCGCATCAGCAACACCGTGGAGCGCCCCCTGGACTTGGTGTTCTCGTTTCACGCGATCAACTTTATGACCAGCGACCCCTTTGCGTATCGGCCCACCCAGGCCGTTCGGCCGATCGACGGCGGATTCGTGCTGTCGGATGCCGGCACTGACGAACAGCCCTGGACGCAGGGCGCTTTCGCCATCGCCGTAGATGAACCCCACGCCGCCGTCAACTGTGCCTGGTTCCGCGGCGCCCACCACCTGCAGGCGGTCTGGGATTCCATCGCGGAAGGCCGTGTGATCGCTTCCGATGGCCACCCCGACAGCGGGCCGAGCGCGGGAGGCAGCCTCTATGTCCCATTCACGCTGCTGCCCGGTGAGGCCCGCATGCTGCCGCTTCGCCTCTGCTGGTATTGCCCACATTCGGATGTGCGTGTGCCGGAAGACGGCCCGTTCATGCCGAAGGAGACCTATATACCCTGGTACGCCGGGCGCTTTACGGACATTGCAGACGTCAATAGCTACTGGCGCGATCACTATACGGAGTTGCGCGACAGGTCGCAGGTGTTCGCCGACAGCCTGTTTGCGACGACGTTGCCCGATGAAGTGGTCGAGGCGGTCACCGCGAACCTTTCGATATTGAAATCGCCGACGGTACTGCGGCAGACCGATGGCCGGTTTTATGCCTTTGAAGGGACGGACGATACCCGCGGGTCTTGTCCAGGCACGTGCAATCACGTATGGAATTATGCCCAGGCGTTACCGCACCTGTTCCCCGTGCTTGAACGAGGTATCCGGAGCGTGGAAGCGTTCATCGATCAGGATGCCTCCGGCCAACAGCGCTCGCGCACACCGTTGCCAATCAGCGCAGCAGCGCAACGACGACCACTGGACTGCGTGGATGGGCAACTCGGCCATGTTACGAAGGTGTATCGGGACTGGCGCATCAGCGGCGATACCGCCTGGCTGCGCTCCCTGTGGCCGCGCGTGCGTCAGTGCATAGACTATTGCATCCGCACCTGGGACCCGCACCGTCAGGGCTATCTGATCGGCCAGCAGCAGACGACCTACGACAATTCTCTGTGGGGGCCGAACAGCATGTGCACCTCGTTCTATCTGGCCGCCCTGTGGGCGGCGGTGCATATGGGGCATGCTCTGGAGGATGATGTCGCCGATTATGAGGATTTACTGCACGCGGGGCGTTCGTTTCTGGAATCCGAGTTGTACACTGGCGAGTATTTTATTCAGCGCATTGCGTGGCGTGGGATCATTCCGTCCCCGGTCGATGAGAAGCGGAGGACACAGAACGCGTATCGTCCGGAAGGCCTGGAACTGCTCGAGCGGGAGGGCCCAATTTACCAGTTTGGAGTAGGGTGTTGTGCGGATGGCCTGATCGGCGCGTGGATGGCCTTTGTCTGCGGGCTGCCGCCGATGCTCGACCAGGAGAAAGTGGCGCAACACTATCGGAGTGTCTTCCGCCACAACTTTTTCACCGATCTCTCGATGCATGCCAACCTGGCCCGTGGGGGCTTTGCCTGCGGCCAGGACGCGGGTCTGGTGCTGTGTACTTGGCCGCACGGAGGCGCTTTATCCCAACCGAGCAATTACGCAGGTGAAGTATGGACCGGCATCGAGTATGCCGTGGCCGCCCAACTCATGCAACTCGGGTATGTTGACGACGGACTGGAGATCGTACGCGCTGTTCGCCGGCGTCATGATGGCCGTGTACGGAATCCCTTTGATGAATATGAAGCTGGCCACTGGTATGCGCGTGCGCTCTCCAGCTTTGCACTATTGCAGGCGATGACCGGCGCGCGCTATGACGCCGTGGAACGGACGCTCTACCTTGCCCCCCGCATCTCTGGCGACTTTACGGCCTTTCTATCGACGGCGACCGGATTCGGTTTGGTCGGCGTGCGAGAGGGGGAGCCATTTTTAGAGGTGAAAGCCGGGACGATCCCGGTGGAACGGTTTGCTTATCAACCGTCATGTTGTTGCCCATGATGGTGCTGGATGCCCATACGCTGCCTCACGCGCACACACGATGGGCGAGGCATCGCCTGCGGTGTTCGCCCATCGTGTCGCGCATTCACACGATTCTATCAGAGGAGAAACTCATGCGTCTGATACTCATCGCCTGTCTCGTCGGCCTGCTTGGGGCAGTGGTGTGGGGAGTTTCCCCCAACTCGCATCCCTTCGGTTTGAATGAGAACCAACCCTATGGTCGATTGACCAATGCGTATGTCACTCCGCATGTCAAGTGGGCCAAGCCCTATGCGGGTGGAAACATTCGTGCCCTTGTGCTCGCCCCGGAATGGAGCCAACGCGAAACGGTGGAACTCGCTCAGCGCCTCTCGCTGGACTATACCGCCTGGATGTCGTATTCCTTCACGAAGTTGACCGGCAATTCTGCCGATCCCGCGTTCGCCTTCTTTCTGCCGCCGTTAACATTAGTCAGCAAGTTGCTGGCGGATAATTTGAAGCAGGACTACGACGTCTACATTATTGGGAAGCTGGAGTGGACTATGCTGCCTGCCCAACAGCGCTTTGCGCTGTTGGAAAAGGTCAGTAACGGCGCGGGGCTGGTCTATGTGAATCCCCCGAATACGCATAAGGAATTGGAGATCGTCTTGGGGGAGACCTCCAACCCCGATGGAGCAGCCTACATTCTCAGCAACCTGCCCATCAGCGGGCTATCCGGTGTAAAGGGGATCGCACCCGGTGATCTGGTTAAAGCGACGCCCTTCGGCAACGGGCGCGTCGTCGTAGTCGATTATCAGGAAAATATCCCGCTGCAACCGGAAAAAGAAGCGCGGAGCTTCGGCTGGCCGTGCCTGACGCCGATGTGGCAGCACGAGGATCCCAAGCGGGGCTGGTACCCGCTGGAGACGCTGCCCGCGCAGGAGTGGGTGAACTACGAATATTACATGGCGCTGATCGCGCGGGCGGTGCTTTGGGCTGGGCATAAGGAACCCCGTACCCAGTTACAACCGCTGCAAGTACCGGTAAGTATCCCCTGGGGCGCCCCCACGACGATCCTACCTAAGCTCACCAATGCACCAGTTAAGGCTCAGGTGCGCGCCGTGGTACGCGATGCCGCTGACTACGAAACCACCTATGCGTTGGGAACGCAACCGGCGGAGCACGTTGCATTCACGCTGCCCACGCTGCCCGCCGGACAGTATTTTCTCGATGTGTGGGTGCTGGCGCCCGGTGGCAAAGCGATCCTGACCTGGGGCAGCGCGGCCTTCATGGTGACGTCCAATTTCCCCTTGGGCGCGATCACGCTGGACAAAGGCCAGTACGATCGCGGGGAGCAGGTGAGTGGCAAAATCGCCCTGCCGCGCGCCCTGGGCAAGGGTGAAACGCTGGCTGTCAGTCTCTGGGATACTTGGGGACGGAAAGTGGCAGAGGCTTCTCCAATGGTAACTGAACAATCGGCAACATTTACCCTCCCGCCGCTACAGCCACTGGCCATCATGCATACGGTGCACGCATCCCTGTTGCGCAACGGAAAAGTCGTCAGCACGGCCAGCCTGCTCTTCCCCGTCCGTGCGAAGCTGCGTCTCGACGATTTCAATGAGATTGTCTGGGGAGGCATGCGCAACACGCCGATAACCCAGCAGATGCTGCGCAAGTTGGCCAGAGAAGATCAGGCCGATGCCTATGACATTTGCTTTTCCGGAGCCACCGCCGCACGCAATGTCGGCTTGGTGAACCTGATGCCATTGCCATACTCCGACCGCTTTGGGCCGCTGGGTGGCAATAACAGGCATATCGTTGCAGCCAAGGAAGGTGAAGCGTACGGGTGCATGAGTCACCCGTTAACGCTCAAAGCGCTGAAAGATCGTATGGAAGGGCATGCCCGGATCTACAGCGCTTACGGAACAATCGGGTATACCCACGGGGATGAGACGTCATACTCCAGCGACCCTGATGTCTGCTGGTGTCCGTCCTGCCTGGAGAAGTTCCGTGGGGATCTCAAACAATCCTATGGCGACCTCCCAGCCCTCAATGCGGATTGGGGTACGGCATATACCGCCTGGGAGCAGGTGATGCCTGTCACCTACAAAGAAGCGAAAGCGACCAAACGTTATGCGCCTTGGGTGGAGCATCGCATGACCTCCGATCGCACCATCGCCGAGTTCTATAACGCGTCGCAGGACGATTTACGCGCAGCAGGCGATACCGGCGCCCGTGCGGGTTTCGATGGCGTGGGGGATAGCCGTCATCCGAACCACGGGCACGACTGGTGGCAGTTGACACAAAAGATAGATGTTATCCAGTCCTACCGCTATAACGGCGCATCGGCCATGCAGATGTTCCGCTCCTTCCTGCGCCCCGGCACCTTAAGCGGCATGTGGTACGGCACCTACGGCATCACCTGGAGCATCGGGCCGAATACCGTGGAGTTCTGCCACGGCTTCCCATGGGAGAGCGTGTTGCACGGCTTGAACTCCACCTGGTTCTGGATGATGGGGGAGCCCGGACCGGTCAGCGGCTACGCCCCCGATCTCACCAGCCTGCCGTTTTTTGCGGCGCGGGCGCAATCCTTGAAAGAAATCAAATCCGGCATCGGCAAGCTGCTGCTCTCCGGCACACGCCAGACCGATGGCGTCTACCTCCACTACTCTGAAGCCTCGCGCATCGCCGATAGTTTGTTTGCCGAACATGGGGACGAGTGGGGGCGCAAGTGGGTGAAGGCCACCAGCGGGATGAACCTGACACTGGATGACAACGGCCTCTCGTATGAGTACCTTGCTACTCCGCAGTTGGAAGGTGGGGAGTTGGCGAAACGGCCATGCCGGGTCTTCATCATGATGCACAGCCATGCGGTGTCCGGGAAGGAAGCGGCGGCCATTCGGCAGTTCGTACAGCAGGGCGGCGTGCTGATTGCCGATATCGTGCCCGGCACACTGAACGGGCACGGCGCCCTGCAACAGACCGGGATGCTGGCGGACCTCTTCCCCACCGACCAACCGGGCGCCGTCACGCTATTCGGGAAGGGCAAAACCATCCTGATTGGCGACATGGTGCAGAGCTATACCGATCCGCGCAACGCGCAGACGGGGTGGAAACCGCTGGAGGGCCGCTGGCTGAAATTCGGCGAATTGTTGCAGCGTGAGGCGGGCCTCACCGCGCCGGTGACCGTCACCCCGACCAATGGAACACTGATGCCGCCCACCGATATCAGCCGCTTCCGCTGTGGGGAGATTGAATTCGTCGGCCTGCTGCGCGACTACTTCCTGTGGGACTACGCCCCCTATGCCGCCCAGATCACATTCCCCCGCAAGACGCATCTGTATGACGTGCGCGCGGGCAAGTACCTGGGGGTCACTGATACAGTGCAGACGCCGATCTCCTATGAGACGAAGCTCTATGCATTGTCCCCCTATAAAGTGACCGGTCTGGAGATCACTACCGCCGGGAAAACGGCGCCGGGGTCGGCTACGACGGTCAATATCACGGTGCAGGTGGAGAAAGGCGCCGCCTCCCGCCACGGCATCAGGCTGGAGGTGCTGGCGCCCGATGGCACACTACTCGCCTGTTATGCGCAAAATCTGTTGGCCGAGGGCGGCAAAGCCACGGCAACCATCCCCTGGGCGCTGAACGAGAAGCCGGGTCGCTATACGCTTACCGCTCGTGATGTGATGAGCGGGACCGTCGCCATGAAGATCGTGGATATCCGTTAGGAGGCTGATAATGCGAATACTCGTATACATGCTGTTGGTATTGGGCCTCCTGGCGGGGGCGCGGGCGGAATTTGCTCCGCTCATTTGTGCGCTGCCGGTGCAGACCGCTCCGAAGATCGACGGCAGCCTGGATGATCCCTGCTGGCAGGCGGCTGAGCTGAGTGCCCCGCTGACGGCGATCGGCGGGGCGGCGGTGAAGGTGCCCACGTGGGGCAAGGTCTGTTGGGACCGTAAACACCTCTATGTGGCGTTGATCTGCGCGGAACCGCAGATGGCCGTGTTGCGTGAGCACATCGCCCGCAATATTGTATCGCTTTACGGCGAATCCATCGAGGTGTTCGTGAACCCCGGACATGATCACTTTGCCTACAAGCAATACCGCGTCGGCATTTTGGGCGAGCGGGATACCCATGTGCAGACGGATGGCGATGCCGCCTTTGATGCCCGCTGGCAGGGCGCCAGGCAGTTACATGATGATGCCTGGACGGTGGAGATGGCCATTCCGTTCACCGTGATCGGCATGACGCCGAAGGCGGACAGCTTGTGGGGCTTGAACCTGAACCGCGCGCGCTCGGTATTCCCCGATGCCGGGGCTTTCTGCTGGGCGGATACCAAAGGGCCGTTCCATAACCCCAGTCGCTTCGGGCATATCATTTTCGCCGACTATCCCACCTGGCTCACCGTTTACTATATGCAACGTATTGCCGAGATTCAGACAGAGATGCGTACTTTGCGCCGCCGTTACCCGGTGGCGGCGCGGGCGCAGGCGGCGGAACTCGAGGCCTTGATGGCGCAGCGCCAGGCGTTCATTGCTGAGATCACCACCGCTTCCATCACCAACGGCGCGCAGTGTCAGCCTTACATCCATCGTGGGGATGCCCTCGCCGCCGCGTTCGATGCTGAACTGGATGACCTGCGATGCACCATTATCGCGCATCACTTTCGGTAACGCACCGGCACTATAAGCATAAGAGACTATCTCAACACGAGTCGTTAGTGGATCGTGGAAGATGGACGGTGGCTGGCGAGGGGATATCGGAAAGTGTGTCAGTGGTGATACATTACGCAGGACATCCAATGACGCCAGCAGCCTCCGGATAGTGTTCCAATGAGCAGTGGCGCAGGAATACAGCGATGGGCAAACTTTGTGTCTTGCCATGCTGTTGAGTGACAGACGCCAGAGATGAATGCGTAGCACAACGCTAGAGAACAAACCATTGCCGGTGCGAGCACATCTGGAGGCTGCTAGGCGCGGGCCACACCCGCGAGACGAGTTGAGATAGACGCCTAAGCTTTCTGGGTAAGTGAACTTACGAGGAGGGAAGGGCCTCTATTGCTTGTATGCACATGTATACTGCCTGTGCCTATGACAAGACAATACCCTCTTCTGGTACGAGAATCGGAAGGACGCATTGCGTGATGTGCACAATTATCTGTTCAGTGAGAGACCCTGAAGTTTTCGTTGTGAATTAGCACAATGCTGGTGCTGCTGATCCTTCGCAGGCGATGGCGCTTGTCAACTCGGATAAAGCACAGTTCTATCGATACGGCATAGCATCGACGAGGATAGCATAAGACGTTGTTCTCGTTATAAGGGGTAGGAGAATAGCATGCATTACACACAAATTGAGGAACGAACGCTCTATCCAGAAGATGGATTAATGCTCGGAAATGGTGATCTCTCGGTCAGCGTGTATCAAACGGCGGATCGCATCATCTGGCGCTTTGGCAAAGGAGACGTATGGGACCGGCGTCTGGATTTGAGCGATAATCCACGACCGGCGCATATCGAGGAAGTCGCACGTGGCATCCGTGACGAGCGATGGGCATGCCCGCCCTATGGGGGTCCGGTTGAAGCATTGAGCGGCACGGACAACCCCGAGCGCATGCGCGAGCTCTGCCAGGGATCGCCGCCCAGCTATAAACGACGCCCCTATCCCTGCCCGAAACCTGTGGGTGAACTATCGTTGCACCTGCCGCCGGATTTGCAGGGCATGCGCATTACGCAACGCCTGTGCATCGAAGAGGCGACGGTGACCATTACCTGTAGCTGGCCGGTAGGGGTGACGGTGACGACCACCTGCTTTGTCCACCCTGTGCGGAATGTGTTCGTGGTGCACTGGCGCATGGAGGGGTGGGTCGAAGGCATAGGATTCCATTCCGATCTACCGCCTATGCGGTTTTCTCTATACCGTTGGGCTGACCCCGCGTTGGAGGATTTTGCCGCTCGTGCATATGGCGAGAGTCACCACCATATGTACAGCAAGCCGTCTATCCACCCCTCAGTGACGCCACTGCCTACCCCGGGGTTGCGCGAACAGGATGGCGCATGGATCATTGAGCAAGCATTTCATCCGGAACCAACGTTCCCCAATGGCTTCCGTTACTGGATGGTGGCGGCGGCATCAGCGGCCGAGGTTGAACCTGTCGCCTACAATCGCAAGGTGGCCGCACGCATTTTCTTGAATCCGCCTCTACCGGCGCGCGATGGATGGGTCGCGGTAGCGGTGAATACCACGCGGGATGCCGGAGGAGTCGATACGGCACTGGCGACAATGTCCGCGCTGCGCGACGATGCCGAGAGTGTCCTGGCGCAGTGGGAGGTAGAGAACCGAGAAGCAGCCAGCGAATTCTGGAAGCGTTCGTCGGTGACGCTTGGCGATGCGCTGTTGGAAAACCTCTGGTATGAAACACTGCACGCTCGGCGTTGCGCCTACCGCCAGGATGCCATTCCCCCCGGGTTGTTCCTGCCCAGCTCTGTGCCGGATTACCAGCACTGGCATGGCGACTACCATACGAATTACAATATTCAATCTCCATTTTGGGGAGACTTCGCCGCCAACCAGGTGGAGATGGGTGAGAGTTATTTTGTCGCGATGGACTTCTTCCGGCAGATTGGACGGAAGATCGCCCGGGATTATTATAACTGTCGCGGCGTATTCTACCAGCTTGCCGGTTTTCCCATCGTTGCCGAAGACGATCCCTTGGGTGTGGTGCCCATGGGCCGCATGGCCTATATGACCGGATGGGCCACGCATATGTATTGGTGGCGTTGGCGTCACACGATGGATATCGATTGGCTGCGCGAGGTGGGCTATCCTGCGCTGCGCGAATCCGCCTTATTCTACGCCGATTTCCTGCAGGAATGGCACGATGGACTTTTCCATCTCTTTCCGTCCAACCAATTTGAGGATGGCTTCACTGGCGATCCGCAGCATTACACTGATCGCCAGGAGAATATGCAGCACGTGCGCTACTCGCTGTGGGTGGCAATCCAGGCAGCGGAAATTCTCAGCGAGGACGCCGACCTTGTCGCCCTCTGGCGTGACCGATTAACGCGTTGTGCCGGGGACGACGGGGGGGAACCGGTGAATCTGGATGATCCCACACAGACCTACCGTATGCAATGCGCCCCGGAATTCCGCGCAGACTATGCGTTTACTCCGCGGCTCTTGCGTGGGCAGGGCCGTTCACCGGAAGAGGATCCCTGGCCGGCTCCCGGTGATGACGAGTACGATTGGTACTTTGGACACGCCCCGCTTTTCTACATGCAATATGTGCGCCTGGGTGGATACCAGGCGGACCGTGGCGATTTTGACCGTTTCCGCCGTCTCATCGCCCGCTGGCGCCATGGCAATGGGTTGATCTGGGCGATGACAGTAGGCGCATATGGCCACTGCGGTGGGTGGACTGAGTCGTTAGGCGTCTGTGCTCCACTGCAGGAGATGTTATTGCAAAGCTGGGATGGCAGCATCCGCCTGTTCCCTGCCTGGCCGAAGCATGTGGAAGCTCGTTTCACTACGCTACGCGCCGAAGGCGCCTTCCTGGTCAGTGCGGCATGGAAACAGGGCACGGTACAATCCGTCCAGATTACCAGCGAACGCGGCACGCCCTGTCGCCTCCATACCCCCTGGCCGGAAATCGTCATCACCGATGCCGAGGGTAACATTGTGCCGACCACTCGTGAGGAGGGAGATATCGTTTGTTTTGAGACGCAACCCGGTGGCGACTACGAAGGATCCCCTACGCTGAAACGAATACCGATAACGAATCAGGTAGCTTGAACACGACCAGCGTGACCGGAGGTGGGCCATGGTTCCCGGAAGGGCTGGAATTTATGCCCGCCGCTGATCCGGGCGTCGATTATTACAGCGGCGCGCACGGCGGACGCCTCTATGTGCATACCGAGATCAAGCCATCGCCGCACATCACCACCGATGCCGAAGGAACAACGGATTGGGATCGGTATGGGTATGAGTGGGTGCGTGATCCGGGCTACCGCTACGCGGGCAACGGCTTTGTGCCGGTCGATGTGCACGCGAAAAGCTTCCG
>JAGUZN010000069.1 GCA_020060775.1 Armatimonadota bacterium | reverse complement strand
GTCGTCGGCGCGTCCGACGCCCGCGGCGAGCAAGTGGCCGAGCGCCCCGTCTATCCACCGGATCTCATCGGTAGCATTCTGGAAATGCTCGGCATCAATCCTGACGGCCCGCTGCCCAACGACCGTGGGCTGGATCTCAAAGTCATGCCCGCGTCGGAGGACGGACCCGGGCGCGGCCGCTTGCGCGAGATTATGTGAATTGAGAAATTGTTTTCAAAGGATCTGTTCGCGGATCGCGCCGTAGATGTTCGTGGCAGTCCGTATCGGGGCGCCGAGGTACTCTCCAATACCGATAGGGTGAGGAGGCCCGACACGGACTGCCGCGAAAAGATCAAGCGAGACCGGACAGAGACGTTGAAAACAGTTTCTGAGGTGTACGACCATGCGGTGCATCATATTGTTCGGGATACTGGCCGGCGCGGTTGTCGTCTGGGGGGCGACGAACAGTCAAAACCCCTATTCGGCCTACATCTTCCCCGCGGGCGGCGGACAGGGAACCACCTTTCTGGCCACCGTGGGCGGCCAGCGCCTGCGCGGCGTCAATGCCGTCTACGTCACCGGGGATGGCGTGCGCGTCAAGGTCGTCCAGTATGTGGGCCCCATGGGCTTGCTGAACGCCGCGCAGCAGGAAGAACTGAAACGCCGTTTGAAAGTGATCCGGGAGCAGCGCACGAACAAAGGCGGCAAGCCGCAGCAGGAGCAGCCACAGGAGGGAAAACAACCTGCGGATAAACCACAACCGGAGGTGAAGCTTCCCGACCTTCCCGAACTGCGCAACCTGGAGCAGAAATCCGCGCAAGAACTTCGGGAACTGGCGAATAAGTTCCTCAACCCTAATAAGCGTCCGAAGCCGCCCATGGCCGAAGAGGTAACGCTGGAGATCACCATGGACCCCGCGGCGGAGCCCGGCTTCCGCGAGCTGCGCCTGCGCACGCCCGTCGGGTTATCCAATCCGCTGGTCTTTCAGGTCGGTAACGTGCCGGAGCATTGCGAACAGGAGCGGGAGAAGCCGGCATACACCCCGCCCACGGCGGAACTCCCGGTCGTGCTCAACGGCCAGATCATGCCCGGCGATGTCGACCGCTTCCCCGTGCAACTGCACCAGGGGCAACAGATCGTCTGCGCGGCACAGGCGCGGAAGTTAATTCCCTATCTTGCCGACGCCGTGCCCGGATGGTTCCAGGCTGTCGTCGCGCTGTACGATGCCGAGGGCAAGGAAGTCGCCTTCGCTGACGACTGCGGCTTCGATCCCGACCCCGTCCTGCGCTACCAGGCGCCGAAAGATGGCGTCTATCAGGTCGAAATTCGCGATGCCATCTATCGCGGGCGGCAGGACTTTGTCTATCGCCTCGTCGTCGGTGAACCCGCGCAGCTGCAGGCGATGTTGCCCGGCTCGCGCGGCGGCGTGGCGCTGGCCGGGTCCTCACTTCAATTTGATGACGCGATGATCGGGGACGCCCTGCCCCGGCGCGATGAACGCGAACCGAACGACACCGGGCGCAGTGCCCTCGCCGCCACCATGCCGCTGGTCGTGCACGGCGGCATCGACCGCCCCGGCGACATCGACCTCATCAAGTTCACCGGGCGCGCTGGCGACGAAATCGTCGCCGAGGTGTACGCGCGTCGCTGCGGTTCCCCGCTGGATGCGCTGCTGCGGCTAGGCGATACGAAAGGCAACGTGGTGGCCTGGAACGATGACTGCGAAGACCCCGCTTCCGGGCTGCTCACGCATCATGCCGACGCCTATCTCACCGCCAAACTACCGGCCAATGGCACGTACTATTTGCAGGTCTCCGATGCCCAGCGCCATGGTGGCGAAGCCTATCGTTATGCCGTGCGCATTGGGCCGCGGCAGGCTGATTTCGCCCTGCGCATGGCGCCCTCCAGCATCAACCTGGTGGCCGGGCGCTCGGCGGAAATCACGGTGTACGCCCTGCGTAAAGACGGCTGGGATGGCGACGTCGAACTGCACCTTCAGGATACGCCGGCCGGATTCACCCTGAACGGCGGACGTATTCCCGCCGGGCGCGACCGCGTACGTCTCACCATCACCGCGCCCAGCAAGCCGACCCTGCAGCCGATCACCTTGCGCCTGGAAGGCCGTGGGCAGTGTAACGGCAAAACAGTCGTCCGGCCGGTGATTCCCGCCGAGGAGATGATGCAGGCCTTTGCCTACTTTCACCTGACGCCCGTGCAGCAATTGGCGGTCACCGTGACGCGCAGCGGGCGCTTCGCCCCCAGCGTCGCCCTGGAGGTCAGTGAACCGTTACGCATTCCCGCCAACGGTCGGGCGGAGATCAAGTGCAAGATCGATCCCATGCCTGACGTTCCGCTGCAGTTTACGCTAAGTGATCCGCCGGCCGGCATCACCCTGCACGAGGTGAAACCCCAGGCTGACGGATTCATCCTCGTGCTGGGGGTGGGGGAGCAGCAGGCAGGCTTTACGGACAATCTCATCATCGAAGCCTCTACGGAAATTGAATTCAAGCGCAACAAAGACGATGCACCGCGCAAACGGCGCGTCCCGCTGGGAATCTTGCCCGCCCTCCCGTTCACCATTGTACAGCCGTGAGAACGAGGTAATCATCATGCCTACGATAACGAGCCAGGCCATGACACGCAGACCATCCGTCCGGCAGACGACGGTCAGCATCGCGCGCTTCCAGGGCGCGAATGGGGTGGAAGAAATCCACCTGTCAATTCGCCCCACTGTCTATGGCGACGTCGCTGACCAGTGGCGCTGGGTACGGCACGCCTATCAGCAGGCACTCGACGCGCTGGACCTGGCTGGCGATACCGCCGTGCTTCGCCGCATCTTCTGCAGCGACCTGGCCAACCAATCCGCGCGGCTCGGTGATGTTGATGACGCATGCGCTACCTCGTGGATTTGCCAGCCCCCCGTCCCGCCGGCCAAGGTCGCCCTCTGGGCCTATCACCTGCGCACGCCCGATGGCACGCTCGACAAACGTATGGATGGCCACACCCTCGCGCTCCGGCGTGGCGAACTCGAGCATCGCTGGACCACCGGCCTCACCGCGCAGGGGGAATCCTCCTGCGCGCAGACCCGCGGCATCTTCGCCACCTACGATACCGAACTGCACGTCCGCGGGATGCGCATGGCGGATCACCTGCTGCGCACCTGGATCTACGTGCAGAACGTCGATGCCAATTACCAGGGCATGGTCGCCGCCCGCCGCGAATTCTTCGCCGCCCGCGGGCTGACGCCGGACACCCACTTCATCGCCAGCACCGGCATCGAGGGCCGCATAGCCGATACCGCCGCCACCGTCGCCATGGATGCCTACGCCATTGCCGGCGTGCGCCCCGAGCAGATCCGCTTTCTCGCTGCTCCCGAGCACCTGTGTCCCACTCACCATTACGGCGTCACCTTTGAGCGTGGCGTATCGATTGCCTACCAGGATCGCGCCCACCTCTTCATCTCCGGCACCGCCTCCATCGATCGGGATGGCCAGATCGTCCACCCCGGCAACGTCCTGCGCCAGCTTGATCGGACGCTGATCAATGTCGACGCACTCTTGCAGCAGGGTGGAGCCACGCTGGCCGATGCCGGAATCGTCATCGCCTATGTGCGCGACCCGAGCGATCTCAATCTGGTGCAGGAACAACTGGTCGAGCGCATCGGCGACATCCCCCTGCAGGTGGTGCTGGCCCCCGTCTGCCGCCCCGGCTGGCTCGTCGAAGTGGAATGCCAGGCGGTCATCCCCGCCCACCATCCCGCCCCCCCGCCCCTCTTACCGG
>JAGUZN010000342.1 GCA_020060775.1 Armatimonadota bacterium | reverse complement strand
CGAGATGCTGCCGGTCATCGAGGCCTGGGTGCGCAACGGCGGCACCCTGCTGGTCATGCCGCGCTCCGCGCATATCGGCGAGAACCTGCAGCCGACCGACTTCTATACCCGCCTCTGCCCGTTAACCTGGGGCGAGCGGGTTGACGGCGCCGCCATTGCCGGCAAGACGTTTACCACCGGCATCGCCTACAAACTCCAGCCGCAGGGCGGTCGCCAGCTCTATGCCTACCAGGATGGCTCCGCTGCCGCCGTGCGGTACGACGTGGGCCAGGGACGCGTAGCCGTGTTCGGCTTTGTGCCGGGCGACGCCTTTGCGCTGGAAGTCATCTCTGTCGAACTGGGCCTGACCGCCTCGATCATCCGCAGTAATGATCCCGAGGCCGCCGCCTGGATGCTCGGCACCGGCGAGGCGCGCTACCTCGTCGCCATCAACAGCGAAAACCGTGCCAAGCGGGCGGAGTTCACCGTGGAACTCAGAGGAGAAGTGCATGCCATCGACATGCTGAGTGGCAAGCCGCTGCCGACCACGCGCGATGTCAATGGCCGGCTGATGGTAGAACTTGACCTGGAGCCGTTCTGGGGGCGTGCTGTAGCCCTGCTGCCGCGCTTGCCCAAACAACTGACCATCGATCTTCCGAGTCGTGCCACTGCCGGGCAGGAGTGCCTGGGCCAACTGCGGCTGCTGGATGCCGCCGGTAAGCCAATCGCCGGCAATGTGCCGGTGCGATTGGTCGTGCGCGATGCTCGCGGGCAGGAGCGCCCCGAATACAGCGGCATCCGGGTTGTCCGCGACGGCATGCTCGAGTTGCGCCTCGACCTCGGCCGCAACGACCCCGCCGGACGCTGGACCGTGGAGGCCCGCGAAGCGTGGAGCGGCCTGACCCAGCGCACTCTCATCCAGATGCACACCAGTAAATAACGCCATCGTCGCATCATACTATGGAGTGGACGTAGAGACGGTGAGGCAGCCCCGGTTGATGGTCACCCAAGCCATCCAATCGGTGGTCGGTGGCACGGTATAGCAAGTCGGCTAGGCTACGGTAAAGTAGTCGCCGTTCAATGACCCATTGGGGATCTTTAGCGGGCGATTTCTCCTCCTTGGTGGACAGGGAGATGACATGTGCCCGACGGTAGGCGATACGGCATCATGGACTGCGCCAACTGGAGGACTTGGATGGCTTCTTCGGTTGTTAACAGACGAATGTAAAGGCAAGCGACAAAGAGGGCATCACCCAATTGCCAATGATGGAATATCGACTAACTGATTGGCACTAAGAAATTGTTTTCAAAGGATCTGTTCGCGGATCGCGCCGTAGATGTTCGTGACTGCTGGTCTTGGGGCTCCGCGGCGCTATCCAGGACCGATAGGGCGAGGAGGCCCGGCACGGACCACCACGAACAGATCAAGCGAGACCGGACCGAGAATTTGAAAACAGTTTCTAATACTACTACCGTGCTTGGCGAAGACCGGCTCAGAGCTGCGCTCAACGCAACTTGGTGTTCAGGTGATCGGTTCTTTGGTGCTTCGAGTTCAGTTTTTGTCGCTCTCAGACAAGCACGGTAGTAGTACTAAGTAGGCTGTGGCTTACGACTTCCTTTGAGGTACATATGGGGATATTCTGGTCACTGCTCAGCGCATTCTTGTGGAGCACGACGTTTATCAGCGCGCGCTATCTCCTCGCCGGGAAACTGGTCGACCCCGTTACGCTTTCTCTGCTGCGTTTTCTCATTGGCGGCGCGTTGCTGTTCATTGTAGGCATCGTCATACATCGCTCTCGCTTCTTCGCAATTAGGCTCACCGATTATCTGATGCTCGCGATACTTGGTCTATTTGGTATCGTCGGAATGAGTGTATTGTTATTCAGCGGACAACAGGCTACAACAGCCAACAACAGCTCGACGATCATACAATTAAGCTCGCTCTTTGTGCTGGGGCTTGGGCACTTCATCGGGGAACGACTTTCGTCAGGCAAAGTAGTGGGATGCGTGCTTGCGCTGTTGGGGACTCTTTTTGTGGTGGGGGTACTCTCTCTACAGGGTATCGATGTAGACTCCAACCATCTTTTTGGCGATCTTCTGGTGATGGCAGCAGCTTTCTGCTGGGCGATTTACATGGTAATAAGTAAGTCGGTTGTCGAACGCATCGGTAGTTTGCGGGCAACTACTTGGGCGATGCTCTTCGGCACGATTGAAATTTTCTTCCTCCGCCAAGTCCTTCCCATCACCCACATCTGGCCAGAGGACGGCACATCGTGGGTGGCAATACTGTATATTGGCGTCTTTCCTACTGCTGTGGCATTCTTCGCTTGGTATGAAGCGATGAACAAGATCCCGCTTGCCCTGTTGAACGTCATGCAATACTTCACCCCGCTGTTCACCATCCTCCTCGCGTGGCCACTGCTCGGTGAGCGCGTTACTGTGGAGAAATTGATCGGAATCGGGATCATATTACTTGGTATTGCTCTGGTCAGCAAAGATAGCTTTATACACATTCGCGAAATAGAGCCTGCTGAAACACTTAGCTCTCCAATTGCTATGTGACGCGCCGAAATAATTATCACTACATGTTGACGTTTAATATTACGCATTACCGTTAGATTACATATCCGGTCAGGACTTTCTCTTTGAAAGTGGCGTCAAGTCCCCTGACCCGGTTTCGTCGACCTTTTTCATCAAACCGTTCCTTGACACCCGCATATGCTGTTCTGGCTCACGGCAAAGTGCCGTCGCGAATTCTCTCTGGCGGCTCACTCATGGGGCCGAAATTATCGCTTGCGGATCCCGGGGGCCGGAATTCCAAAGCGCTCGGTCACCGCAGTGCCGAGAGACAGCACTCGCCAGCTCCCCTGCGATCCATTCCGTCACGTCCGGCGCCCAGCCATGAGGCCGGGGCGTTACGTCGCCGAAGCCGTGATCGTGCGCGGCTGGGCGTTCGCTTCTCGCCAGACGGTCCGGTGTTTCCACATGGCATACACCACCGCGAGGAAGTCGCGTGCCAGCATCACCTTAATCTCATTGCGATCGTGCGCATGGTATAATCGATAATATCGTCGTTTGAACGGCGTGTCTTTTTTGCCTTTGACACAATTTTGCGCAAAGAGCACTGCGACATAGCGCAGGTACGCGTTGCCGGCTTTGGTGAGCGCGCCATACCGACAGCGCTCCCCCGATTGAAAGACGCGCGGCGTTAAGCCGGCGTAGGCGATCAGCTTGTCACCCGAGGCGAACCGCGTTATCTCCCCGATCTCCGCCCGTAACATGAAGGCGGTAAAGGGACCGACATAGGGGATCGTCAGCAGTAACTGACAGATCGGGTCCTCTTGCACGAGTTGGCACAGCAATTGCTCATATGCCGCTTCCCGCGCTTGCAGGGCCTCCAGGCTCGTGAGCGATTCCGTCAACACCTGCTGCGCATACTCGGGTAGCGTGACCGTGTCCAGCCAGGCACGGCCCCCTTTGGTGAGCAGCCGCTTGTCGTCGAGATACCCCCAGGTCCGTGCCAAGGCATAGAGCCGATTGGTCTGCTGCGTGAGGTCCTGCGTCGTTTGCACCCGCGCTCGCCCCAGCGTACGCCAGGCCCGCAGATCATCCGTCGGCACAAACAACGGGGTCAAGGTGCCGGCCGCGAGCCGTTCGGCTAACCCCCAGGCATCGCGATGATCGGTTTTGGCGCTGGTATTCTGCTGGCGGTCCCAGACCGTATGCGGGGCCGCCATCGATAACTGGACGAAATAGGGCGCCAATCGCCGATACATCGCGACCGCATTGGTGCCGGTTTCCATCGCGCCCATCCGTCCGTCTGGTAACTTGGCGAACAATGCCTGAATCGCCTCGGGGTAATTGGCCGTCTTCTTCTCATAGCTTGCGCCCGTTTGGGGCATGTCGTCGGTATGCGTACTGCGACGACCTATACCAATTGGCGTGAGGCACGCCCGATGCATGCCTACGAACTCGCCCAGGCCAGCTGGCCGCAGACCGCCATCGCGGAAGCGTTGGGGGTCACGCAATCTGCTGTCAGTAAATGGCTCAAAGCCGCCGCCGGTCCCGAGGCCTTGCGGGCACGCAATAGTCCTGGACGCCCGGTGAAGCTCACCGCCGTGCAACGCGAGACGTTAGTCACGCTGCTCACCCAGGGGGCGGAGGCCCACGGGTTCGACGGCGATGTCTGGACCAGCGCCCGCGTGGCCATGCTCATTACGCGGCAGTTCGGCGTGACCCTCTGCGACCGGCAAGTCCGCCGCCTGCTGCGCCAACTGGACTGGAGTCGACAAACGCCGACCCGGCAGGCGGACCAACGGGATGAAGAGGCCATCCTCCGCTGGGTGCGAGAACGCTGGCCCACGTTAAAAACAGCCAAGCGCGCGCGACGCACGATCCTGTTCGTCGATGAGTGCGGCGTCTATCTCGTGCCGGCCGTCGTGAAGACCTGGGCGCCGCGCGGCCAGCCCCCCGTGCTGCACCAGCATCTGACGAACGATCATCTGTCGGCGATCAGCGCCGTGTCCCCGGAGGGGGACCTGTATTTTCAGGTACAGCGCCACGCGTATGACAGCATGGCGGTGCTGCGCTTTCTTGAGGCCGTGCATAGCGTCGTGCCCGGCAAGCTGCTGGTCATCTGGGACGGCGCGCCCATCCATCGCAGTGACCTAGTGCAGGCCTACCTGATTGAGAACCGGGCTTGGCTGCAGGTTGAACCGTTACCCGGCTATGCGTCCGACCTGAATCCCGATGAAGGGATTTGGCGCTACTTGAAATATGTCGAACTTAACAATCAGACCTTTGCCACACTGGGTCAGCTGGAAAGCGCCGTCAATCAGGCACTTCAGCATATCCAACAACTACCCGAGATCATGAAAGCGACCTTCCGTGAGGCGGGCTTGGCCCTATAATTTACTTTTTGTCCGGATCAGTAATTCGCTCCGGAGTGTCTCGCCAAGCTCAAGCCTGCCATGTAAGTCGAGGAAAAACAAGCTTGCGAGCGAAAGTCCTGCCGGTTACACAGGCTCTTTAGCGCATCTTTCTTGTATGAAACGTTCTCGTGACTAGTCACGGATTATATTCCATCCTTCTATTGACCGGTGTAAGCGCAAGGCTAATAATTGAATAAGCACAGAGGTCTTCGATCTTCGACTCATTGCACATGACGACCTGTAGGATAACAACCTGCCAAACGCGCAGAGTCATCAGGCATCATGTAGTCATGGCAATTATCGTTATATTTTCAATGACACTTATTGAGGGAAAACCGGATAGGTAGAGAGAAGCAGTTTTCAAGTACGAGTTGGCAGCGGAATTGTTCTTGTTCGCTCGTCGGCGACACAGAACTGCTCACAACGGCCCCGCGAACGCCAGCATTACTGCGTGGTTGGATGATGCCATGATGTGAGGAGTGATGTCGTATGCCATGAGTCACGAATGTCCAGGGAACCGTTTCCTGTTCCACGAAGACTTGCACATTCGCTCTTCCGATGTTGCTGACACGTGTAGCGGCCGTAAGCCGCATGAACATAAAAAGGAGGAGGCCCCCCATGCTCAAATCGTTCGTGTATGTGGTTCTACTGTTGTTCACCTGCTCCCTATGCGGTATAGCTGGCGCAACCGCTTTGGATGACATCACAGCGTTGATGGGTAACGTCGATGCGGTCAGCATTGTACCCCACCTATCCGACCCACAACCCGGTTCGCCGACCGTGCCCCCGGTGAAGTCGGACTACTGGACATTCGAAACGAACGCCCTCACACCGTCTGTTCGGTACAGGCGCTACCTGAACCAGCCGCCGGACTATTCCGGTCCTTCCTATCCTTCATTACCGAATGGGGATATTGGCATCGGCTTGAGCGGCGGTGCCTTCGGCAACTGGTACAGCGGTAGTTGCATCCGCGTCAAAATCAACGGCACGGACTACATGGCGCAAAAACCTGCGGCCTCGATTACGTACCAGGAAGGTGCTGCCAACTACCTGAGCTTCACCTGGAGTCTGGAAAATACCAGCACTATGACCCTGACGTTTATGGCGCCTCATGACGGTCATGCCGTGTTCTGCCGGGTTGGACTCTCCACTCCGGACATGACCGTCACGTCTTTACAGGTACTCCTCACCTGCTACCCGGGCGGGTTCGGCCCGGCCTGGAACCTGCCCTCACATCGGCATGTCATTACCCCGCATAACGCGGTGGAGACGCCGCCCGGGTCCGTTTCACCCTGGCCCATCCTCACCTTGCATACGGCCGATGATTGGATCTACTACTGCGACAAGCATGAGAGCGTCGGCTCACTCGGATTGCACTACACGCCGACGAGCCTGGGCGGCCAGGTCGTCGTCTCCACCTATGGAGTGACAACCACCCTGAACTACCCGGTCAGCACGTCCAGCATCAATCTGGCGTTCTCCGCCTTCGAAGAGGAAATCGATGCGGCGAGACGTACATTCTTTGCACGACTTGCCGCTGATCGTGCCTGCCTGGCAGCTGCGCCGTCCTGGCCGGCGACGCCGGCCGTGAAGCCGGAATTCCACCTGACAGATCCAACGGCAGGTTCACCTACCGTCCCCCCCTACAAACCCGACTACTGGACCTTCACCAATGCGACCTTTTCCCCCAAAGTGCGATATAGACGGTACCTGAACCAGCCGCCGGACTATACCGGTCCCTCTTACCCCTCCCTGCCTTCGGGCGAGTATGGTGTTGGACTGGACAACGGACCGTTCAATTACTGGTATGCCAGCAGTTGCATCCGCATAAAAGTGAACGGAGCCGACATCATGGCGGCCAAACCCGCCGCACGGACGACCTACCGTGAAGGGTCCAACGGGTATCTCCGTTTAGTCTGGGAACTGGCAGATTCTCGCACAGTCACCTTGACCTTCATGGTGCCGGAGGATGGCCATGCCGTGCACTGCCGTACACAGATCTACCCCCCCTACCTCTCGACGGACACGGTCGAAGTCTGCCTGACCTGCTATCCGGGAGGGTACTATCCTGCCTATGGTCTTCCCTCCCATCGCACGGTGGAGACAGCACACGCACTCGTTGATGTGCCTCATGGGTCGGTCGCTCCCTGGCCGGTCATCACCCTGGATCCCGCTGATGACTGGATTTTCTACTACGACCAGATTACGAACACCGGATCGCTTGGCTTGTTGTACACCCCGACACTCTCCGGGGGGCAGGTGACCGTTTCAACCTATAGCGTGGTCACCACGTTGAATTACCCGGGAGACACCCAGACTGTCAATTTGACCTTCACCGCCTACACGCCAGCCAACATGACGGCGAGACAAACGTTCCTTGCCGGACAGGCCGGCGACCGCACGTATGCCAACACCACGCCGTCTTGGCCTGATGTGCCGCTCAGTATCGAACGCTCCGTGACGTTCACGCCAGGCTCGCCCACAGTTCCCCCGAAGAAGCGGGATACCTGGAAATGTCACACACGAGTGAAAGCGCCCTGGATCCGGTACAATCGATATCTCAATCAGCCGCCGGATTACACCGGTCCCTCTTACCCCTCCCTGCCTTCGGGCGAGTATGGTGTTGGACTGGACAACGGACCGTTCAACTACTGGTATGCCGGCAGTTGCATCCGCGTGAAAGTGAACGGCGCCGACATCATGGCGGCAAAGCCCGCGAATAACATCACGTATCGCGAGGGAGACAACGGCTACCTCCGTCTCATCTGGGAACTGGCAGATTCCCGCACCGTCACCCTGACCTTCATGGTGCCGGAGGATGGCCATGCCGTGCACTGCCGTACACAGATCTACCCACCCTACCTCGCGACGGACACGGTCGAAGTCTGCCTGGCCTGCTATCCGGGTGGCTATGGTCCGGCAGGTGGCTGGCCATCGCATCGCACCGTACAGACGGCGCACGCAACGCTCGCGGTGCCTCCGGGTTCGGTCGCCCCCTGGCCGATCCTCACCCTGGATCCCACAGACGAATGGATCTACTATTACGATCAGCTTGCAGCCACCGGCTCCCTCGGATTACTGTACTCGCCCACACCGGCAACAGGGCAGGTGCTCGTATCGAATTATGTGGTGCGCACCACGCTGAGTTATCCCGGCGACACCCCGGCCATTGACCTGACCTTCAACGCCTATGACCAGGCCAACGCCGTCGCTCAAACAACCTTCGATACCCGAAGGGCTGATGACCAGGCGTTTGTACTGAAAACCGCGTTCTGGCCGGGTGAACCTCCGGTCATCGCCTCACATCCACTAGGTTTGCATGAAAACGAGCCGTACGGACGCTTGACCGATGCCTATGCGACGCCGCATGTGCCCTGGAGTAAACCCTACGCCTGGGGCAATGTGCGATCATTAGTGCTCGCGCCGGCCTACAGTCAGCGGGAGACGGCGGAATTGGCGCAACGCTTATCGCTGGATTACTCCACGTGGATGTCGTTAAATTTCACACAAGTCACCAGTGATCCAGGTGATCCATCTGACGCCTTCTTCAAGCCGCATTCCACCCTGGCCTACGACCTGTTGGCCAAGGAATTAAGCAACGGCTATGAGGTCTATGTGCTCGGGAAGCTCGACTGGATGATCATGCCGGCTAAACAACGCCTGGCGCTGGTGGAAAAGGTTTATAACGGCGCCGGGTTGGTCTATGTGAATCCGCACAGCAGCAATGACGAATTGAACGTCCTGTTTGGCGGACAGGCGGATACCGCGGGGTTCAACTATATATTGAGTAATCTGCCGGTCAGCGCATTGCCGCGCTTCAGCACGATTGCCCCCTCGACCCTGGTGCAAGCCGTGAATTTCGGGACAGGGCGTGTGGTTAAACTGAACTACAACGAAACGGTCCCCTCGACCGGCGGGTCTGCCTGGCCATGCCTGACGCCACAATGGCTGCAAGATGATCCCCAACGAGGATGGTATC
Organism: Armatimonadota bacterium; assembly: GCA_020060775.1. Classification (GTDB taxonomy): domain Bacteria; phylum Armatimonadota; class Hebobacteria; order CAIYQO01; family CAIYQO01; genus JAGUZN01. The sequence goes on along the minus strand of JAGUZN010000342.1, from coordinate 1,444 downwards.
CGCTTGAAACGCTGCCGGCACAGGAATGGGTACCCTACGAATATTACCAGGCGCTGGTCGCACGCGCCGTCCTCTGGGCCGGGCGAAAAGCACCGAAGACGCAATTGGGCGCAATCAGCGTGCCCAGTCCCGTAACATGGGGCGCCACGCCAATCGCATCCGCGACCGTGACCGATGCGCCCACTGGCGCAATCGTCAGTGCGATCGTGCGGCATGCCTCCGATCAGAACACCAGCTATGTGCTGGCCGATCAGCCGGCCACTGCAGCGCAGTTCACCTTGCCGGTACTGCCGGCGGGCGATTACTTCCTCGATCTCCGGGTACGGACCGCCGGTGGAACAGCGACGCTCACCTGGGGAAGCGCCGCCTTCACCGTGACGTCCGACTTCCCCTTCGGCGCCATCACGTTGAACCAGGTACAGTTCAATGCCGGCGATCTCGTGAGCGGACAAATCACACTGCCCAGGACACTCACCCAGGATGAAGCACTGGACATTACCCTGTGGGACAACTGGGGAAGACAGGTGGCTGCGGCGACACCAGCAATCAATGGTACCACAGCGACATTCGCGTTCCCGGCATTGCAACCGCTGGCGATTATGCATCGCGTGCACGCACGCTTGCTGCGCAACGGTGTGTTGGTGAGCAGTGCCAATCTGCAATTCCCCGTGCGCGCCCTGCAGCACCGTGACGAGTTCATGGATATTGTCTGGTGCGGCGTAAAGAACACCCCGCTCAACCAGCAGATGTTGCAAAAACTCGCCGCGCAGGACGCCGTCGATGCGATCTATCTCCCCTTCAAGTATGCCACCGCCGCGCGCAACATCGCTTTGACCAACTTGCAGGTGCTCCCCTACCCGAACGTTTTTGGCGGTCTGTATGCGGGAGCGCAACATATCGTGTCTGCCAGCCCCGGCAATCCGCGTGGCTGCATGAGCCACCCGTACACGCTGGATGCGCTGGATAACACGATGGCCGGACAGGCCGACATCTATGGCCCGTACGGCCCGGTCGCGTACACGAACGGCGACGAGTCGATGTACTCAAGTGATCCTGATGTCTGCTGGTGCTCATCCTGCCTGGCGAAGTTCCGCGCGCATTTACAGCAGACGTACCCGAGTTTGACCACGCTGAACACCGAGTGGGGCTCTGCATATCTCACCTGGGATGACGTCATGCCGAGTACCTATGAGCAAGCAAAGACGACGGGTGTCTACGCGCCCTGGGTCGAACATCGCCGTGTCTCGGATCGCACCTTCGCCGAGTTTTATGAGGCTTCGCAGGATGGCTTGCGTACGGCCGGCGACACCGGAGCCCGCGCCGGTTTCGATGGTGCGGGGGATGGCCGGCAACCCAACTACGGGCATAACTGGTGGGAACTCACGCAACACGTGGATCTCATCCAGTCGTATCGCTATAACGGCGCCGCAGCCATGCAAATGTT
>JAGUZN010000267.1 GCA_020060775.1 Armatimonadota bacterium | reverse complement strand
TAGGAGGGCTCCCGCACGTACTGCGGCTGGTGCGCGCCCACCGCGCCCGGCTCCGGCGAAATGAACGGCCCCTCCAGGTGGATGCCCAGCAGATGCCCGGCCAGGTCCGGCTCCCGCATGGCGGCGGCCAGTACCTGCAAATTCTCACGATAGATCGCCTCGGACGAGGTAACCAGGGTGGGGCAATACGCGAGCGTGCCGCAGCTGGCGAGATCGAGCGTCACGCGGCGCACCGCGTCCACCGTCAGGCCGGGTTCGGAAAAATCCACCCCCTGCCATCCGTTCACCTGGATGTCGATAAAGCCCGCGTAGGCCATGCCGGGTTCCCTTCGCTCGCGGTGCAGGCCGCTGTACACCGGTCGATCGGCAGTGCGAGATCTCCGCCAAAGTTAATGAACAACAAGGGAGTGTGCTCACGGCGATCGTTCAGCGGTCAACGTGGACCAGGGCCTGCTGCCAATCATGACCATTGTAGCGTGTATCGGAAAAGGTGTCATTTGAGGATTTGACGAAAGAATATAAATATTCCGCCAAATTATAAAAAACATCTTCTCGGGAGGTGAGCGATGCCGGAGCTGCCCGCGTTTTCGTACTCCATGCGCGAACTGCGCCGTTTGTGCCAGGCGGCCACGCGCGCCGTCGGTGAGATTACCTTGGCCGACCGCCGCGTGACCGTGCACCGGGTGCTCGCTGATGGTCCCGGCGAAGGACTGGCCGGCGGGGTGCATACGCACTCCTTCTACGAGGGCATCCTGGTATTGCGGGGTAGCGCCGAGTACACCACCGAGGCTCCGCAATGGCTCTCCGCGGGGCATGTGCTGCTCCTCCCACCCTTCACGCCGCATGCCTGGCGCGTGCCGGACGGCGAATGCCTGCGCCTGGTGCTGGAGTTCACCATCGACCCGCCCGTGCGCGTGCAGCCGCCCGCACACTGGCCATGCTGGCCCGAGGTGCTCTGGGACATCGCCGTGCTCCTCGACGACCTCGTCCGTCAACCCCGGCAGGGCTTTCTGCTCGTCACCCCGCGCCTGAGCGCCGTGCTCGCGCGCCTGCTCACGCTCGGCGTCTGGCCGGCCGGCGTGCCCGACAGCGCGGCCGAGCCCATGCAGTTCATGGAAGTGGTGGAAACCTTCCTCGCCGATAATCTGGCGCAACCCATCACCGTCGCCGATGTGGCGGGGCATGTCGGCATGAGCGAGCGCAGCCTGCTGAGACATTTCCGCCAGACCGCCGGGTCCACCATCATCGAACGTCTCTTCGAACTGCGCATGGATCACGCCGCCACCCTGCTCGTCGACACCGACCTGTCCGTGGCCGAGGTCGCTGCCCGCTGCGGCATCCCTGACCCCTCCTACTTCTGCAGCCGGTTCCGCCGCCACTTCCGACTCGCCCCGCTGCAATACCGCCGCCAGGCCTCCCGACCGCCGGCATGAAAAACGCCCCCGGCGTCAGTGATGCCAGGGGCGTATCGGATCGTGAAAGAGGGGTTATCCCGCTGCCGTGCAGAACGCCGAGTCGCGGTACTTCGCCTCGAAGCCCTTCATGAAGGCGATCAATTCGTCCACCGACGCGCGCGGGCAGGCATTGTAAATGCTGGCGCGGATGCCGCCCACCGAGCGATGGCCCTTCAGGCCTTCCAGCCCGCCGGCCTTCGCCTCTTTGATGAACAGCTCTTCCAGCTCCTCGCTGGGTAAACGCCACGTCACGTTCATCGTGGAGCGGCTTGCGTTCTGCGCGCAGGGACGCCAGAAGTCGCTGCCGTCCAGCACATCGTACAGCGCCTGCGCCTTCTCCTCGTTCAGACGCTCCATCGCGGCAAGCCCGCCCAGCGAATCCACCCAATCGGTGACCAGCTTCAGCAGGTAAATCGCCCAGGTGTTCGGCGTGTTGTACAGGCTCGACTCCTCCGCGTGCGTCTTGTAGCGCAGGAAGACGTTCACCGTCTCCGGGCAGCGCTCCATCAATTCCTTACGAACGATCACCAGCGCCATGCCCGCTGGGCCGATGTTCTTCTGCGCGCCGGCGTAGATCATGCCGAAGCGGTTCACGTCGATCACGCGCGACATAATCTCGCTGGACATATCCGCTACCAGCGGCGCGGTGGTCGTCGGGAACTCGGTGAAGCGGATGCCGCCGATCGTCTCGTTGGAGCAGACATGCACGTATGCCGCGCCGGGGGTCTCCTGGATCTCCTCCGGGCGTGGGGCGCGGGTGAAATTCTCGCCCTTGCCGTCCCAGATCACGTTCACCGCGCCGGTCACTTTCGCCTCCTTCAACGCTTTGGAGGCCCAGCTTCCGGTGTTCACGTAATCCGCCGCCTGCCCTTCCTGACGCAGGTTCATCGGCAGCATGGCGAATTGCAGGCTCGCCCCGCCCTGCAGGAAGAGCACGGCGTAATCGTCCGAGATCCCCATCAGCTTGCGCACGTTCGCCTCCGCCGCCTCATTGATGGCCGCGAACGGCTTCGAACGGTGGGACATCTCCATCACCGACATGCCCGTACAGTTGTACTCTAAAAACTCTTCCCGAGCCTGTTCCAGCACGGGCAACGGCAATGCCGCCGGCCCGGCGTTGAAATTGTGAATGCGCGCCATCGTCTTGTCCTCCCAGAATGCAGTTGGGGAATCCCCGGAGATCAGTGCGTGTACAAATCGTGACTCGACCAGGGGGCAACAGCATTATACCCTTTCCCCGCCCGGTGCGAAATCCCCTGCCGCCGCCAAAATGCCAGGCGCCCCCGCATCGAGCACGCGAGGGCGCCTGGCATGGTTGAATGGACCTACACGCCGACGAACACCGGCTTCAGGTGGCGCTCGTAGATATTCGTCGTCACCTGCTCGGAGATGATCTCGCGATAGGTGTCCAGCGCGTCGGTATAGCGGTTGCCCATCTCCGCCGCCACCTTGAACGCCACGTGCACGAGCTGACGAAAGTGCAGGTTGAAGCGCGGGTTGCGCCGATCGTGCCGCAGCGTGTCCGCGAACATCTCCCCGCTCCAGCCTTCTACCGTGTCCGGCGTGGGCAGCTTGTCGTGGTCGATATCGATCACCGTGGCATACGGCGCGCTGAGTTCCGCAAAGCGGTCATACGCGGCGCGGTACACATCTTTCGCGATCGCCAGGCCTTCACCGCCCGCCATCGCCAGCCCGATCACTTCCTCCAGCCAGGTGGTGCCCGCCGTCTTCAGATGCAGCCCGGCGTTGTGGCGGGTGATCGCCCGGTGAATCGGGCCGTACAACGAGAACTTATCGCTGCCGGAATGCACGCTGAGCTTCAGATTCTCCGGCAGGCCGAACTCGCCGATGGCGAAGGCGATCACCGCCAGGTCCTCCTCGAACTCGCGGGCGAACTGCGCCACATCGCCCACATAGTCCACGCCCTTGTTAAACCGACCGGTGAACTTGGGGGCGATCGTCTGCGCCGGGATGCCCTCGGCGGCAATCATCGCCAGGATGAAAAACATCTGCACCGGCGTCTGCGGCTCCATCGACTCGTCCATGGAGACCTCGGTCACAAACGTGCCCGCTCCCTTCTGCGCGGCGATGTGCCGGTAAATCGTGCCGGCTTCCTTCACCGCTTTCAGAAACGTGCGTCCGATGGAATCGAGCAACGCGGGGGTGACGTCGATCACCGCGTCGATGCCCGGAATCACCAGCGGGCCGACATATTTCTCCTGTGCGCGCACAAAGGCGGCCAACTCCTCATCGGCCGGCGCTTCCCCGATGTAGTCGGCGACATCCAGCGTGAAGAAATCGCTGGCGGCGATGAAGCGGTCCACGTTGCTCAGGTTGATATGGTCGGCATCGACAAAGTACGACCCCGGCCAGCCGGTGTCGCGCACGGCGCTGTCCGCTTCCGCGCGGGTATCGCCCGGCTCGGTGCCGATCAGCGTGTGCTCCCGGTTCGACTTATTCCACACCGGGTGCACTTCAATCCCCGCGCCCTTCGCCTTCAAAAATGCGGCCAACTGCGCCGGGCCTTCATGCCCGAAGCGGTCGCCGATGCCCATCGAATATTTGCCAAGTGTCAGCATGCCTCTTCTCCTGCGACCCCTCCTGCAACGGTACAGCTTTGCGAGCGCTCGGAGGGAAAATATCGACCAGAGTGTAGCAGAATGTGCGAAAAAGGGCCACAGTCGCCTGCTCGACGCCGTGACCCTGTGCCGGTACATCCGGTAGGGTGGATCGTTACGTGAAGCTTTGCCTGATATGGCTATCGTTTGTGTTCTCTGTGCGGTTCATGAGTATCGGCGGTGTTGCGCCATTCCCTCCCCCTGTGAGCGACAGCGAAACGGGGGGAGGTAGGAGGGGGGTAATTCCTTTGTCGTGCATCCCGGCAGGGATGCCACCTAACCACCTAACCACTCCGACGAGGGGAAGACGCTTCGTATACAGTAGGTCTCACTCACGGACGCCTACTTCACCCCGCGCGCCCGCAGGAACGGGCCGAACTCCTGGTCCGTGCCCAGTATATGGCTGGTCAGCCACTGCTTCAATCGCGTGATCAGATCGACCGTATTGATCGGACGGCCAAGCAGGTAACGTTGGCTGGCGTCCTCAATCTCGCTCGCAAAGGCCTGGTGCTCCTTGGTATGGCGGCGCCAACCGGCAAAGCCATACTGCTCCATCAACACCTCCTCGTCGTGGAAGTGCACCTTGGTATACGCCACCAGGTCGTCGAGCACCGTACCGATAATGACCTTCGTCTGTCCTTCCCGCATCGCATCGTGCAGCGCATTGATCAACTCGAACATACACTGGTGTTGGGCATCCACTACGCTCACGCCGGTGGCATACTCCTCTTTCCAATCAATGAATCCCATACGGCACCTCTCCAATAATAAGCAAATCGTGCTTCCCACTCCTACGGCAGTGGGCAGGCCAGGCAGGCAGGCGGTAGCCTGCGCATTCGGATGTCTATTTACTACCACAAACCGTGGCGTTTTTGGTAATCCGCGCCCAATGATGTGGTATAATGTGAGTGGAAGCGTAAGTCCACCGGCGATGCCGATCCGGTCCAGCGATGGCACTGGTGCAATGCGGAACAATCGTCAACAGGACGGGAACCCGCGCCATCGGACGGTTGGGGAACGCAAGTCCCTGTCGGGATGCGCCGACGACCTGCGCTTTGGGAAGGAGAGAAGGAAAATCTTTCCGAGTGATTACCGCGACCTCCTGGAAACGGTGGAGCGACCGACGTGGTGATCGAAGGCAGGCAGCAGATAACGCCTGCGACGACAGGAACGTTTTCCTGAAGTGGACGCTCCAACCAGACCGGGCGGCAGAGTGAAGTATGCTGACCGGGAAAGGAGAAGATCGGACAATTGAATACGAACACTTAGGGCGAGGCATGTGATTCACCGCATGCCTCGCCGCTTTTTTTCTCTGGTGGGGTGTAGAATAGATGTAATGGGTCATCACGTTATACTTCGCTGATTCCGGCGAGGTAAGGTATACACGACTCCACGGACGATGGCCATGCGGGATTCGGGCTGACTTGCCCAACCCCGAACCCCGAGGCCCGATCACCGAGGGGTGGAGTGATAGCCCGGATGACCGAACATAGGCCAACGTGATAACCCGGCACAAATAGGGGAAGCACGTTGACCGTCTGATCATGGCATCGTGAGGAGGCATGAGATGCGCATCACCTGGCGCACGATTGGCGCGCTGTTCGTCTTTCTGCTCATCACCTTCGCCGCGGCAGCACTCGGCGGCTACTTCACCGCGCAGGGGGTCAACGCGGATTGGTATCGCGCGTTGAGCCGTCCTCCCTGGCAACCGCCCGATGCCCTCTTCAGCCCGGTGTGGACCATCCTGTACACCCTCATGGCCGTCAGCGCCTGGCTGGTGTGGCGCGAGCGCGGCGTGCGTCGCGCTGCCGTGCCCTTTGCCCTCTTTACCATGCAACTGGTGTTGAACGTGGGGTGGACCGCCCTCTTCTTCACCCAGCGCGCTCTTGCCGCCGCCTTCGTCGAAATCCTGCTGCTCTGGGTCCTCATCCTCGCCACCACCATCGCCTTCTGGCGCGTGCGCCCGCTGGCCGGGTGGCTCTTTCTCCCCTACCTGCTCTGGGTCGCCTACGCCTCCACGCTCAACTTCTGGTACTGGCAACGGGGATGAACCGGGTATCTCACACCAGCCGCAGACTCAGGTATATATGAGCGGTTATTCCGGTGGGCAATTCGGGCGTATGGAGCATCCTTGATGGATCGGAGGGCCATGTGAGATGGATATCGAGTCTCTCGGGGCGGCGCTCATCATCTGGTCGCTCATCCTTGGTTTGCTCATCTTCCCGGCCTACCGTACGACCACCGCCTGGATGGTCGATAAAACGCTCACCTTTCCACAATTCGTTCTTAGCGTCGTGGCGCACGCCGGCGTGGTGCTCCTGACGTACATCATTGGGATGCCATGGATGGCCTTTGTCTACCTCATCGGCCTCAACATCTACTGGATGACCGAGACGATGCTCGACGAATATCGGAAGAAGCGGCGGCTCATGGCTATCGTTGATGAGGAGATCGCCGGGTTGGAGCGCCGGATACAGGATGATCCCGATAACGGTGCCTATCACAGCGCGCTGGGCCAAGCCTACCTGGAACGGCAGCGATACGAAGAGGCGATCATGAGCTTCGAGCGGGCGATCGCCCTCTTGCCGGAAGAGGTGGCGCGCAAAGAGCGCGTACTGCTGAAGAGCGCTACTGAAGCGCGCTACGCCGCCATGGGCGTACAACTGCCCAGGCATCCATACCAGGACACCCGGTGATTGTAGCGGGTCATCACGTTGTGCCTTGCCCGGCAAGGTTGTCGTGAATGTGCGCCGTACAGTTCACGCTGATGGGCTGCGCCATGCCGTTAGTGTACGTGTCAACCATATCGCCGGTTTATTGTGTCAGGAATGTCGCCGGTCTATACCGAAAGATTCCCCTCTCCCGCTGGGAGAGGGGACACAGGGGTGAGGGAACATGAGCCGAGGAGGGATATACTTCTCCAAACGCCAAACGCCAAACGCGGACTGCACATGGATGGAGTCGGAGAGCAAGGTACAACGGCATGACCCACTACACCTCATCGGTTACGACTTCTCCAGCAGTATGCGCCGTTCCGCTTGCGCGATCAGGCGGCGCGTGCGCGCCAGCGCGTCGGGATTCACCGAGATGGACGTGATGCCCCAGCGCACCAGTTGCTCGCACAGCTCAGGATACACCGAGGGGGCCTGGCCGCAGATGGAGACGGTGAGTCCGAGGCGATGACAGGCGCAGACAATGTCGTGGATCGCCCCCAGCACCGCGGCATCGCGCTCGTCAAAAAGCGGGGCGAGTACCTGGCTGTCGCGATCCACCCCGAGCATCAGTTGCGTGAGATCGTTTGACCCGATGGAGACGCCGGTGATGCCCGCCCGCGCGTAGTCGTCCAGGTGGTAGAGGATGGACGGCACTTCCGCCATCACCCACAGTTCGAAGTCGCGCATCCCCGTCAACCCCGCACCATCCACCAGTTCTTTGCACGCCGTGAACTCCCAGGCGGTGCGCACGAAGGGGATCATCAACTGCAGATTGCTCATCCCGTGCTCGCGCACCCGGCGGATCGCCGCCAGCTCGATGCCGAAGAGATCGGCCTCCTGAATATTGCGGTAGCAGCCGCGGTAGCCGATCATCGGGTTCGCTTCTTCGTGCTCAAACCGTTCGCCGCCGCGCATGCCGCGGTACTCGTTCGAGCGAAAATCCAGCGAGCGATAGATCACCGGGCGCGGGGTGAAGGCGCGCGCAAAGCGGCCCAGGTGATCGGCCAGCGCGTCGCGCAGCGCGTCACCGCGTCCCTCCTCCAGCCACTGGCGCGGATGCACGCCGCCAGTCACCGCCTGCATGATGAACTCG
>JAGUZN010000055.1 GCA_020060775.1 Armatimonadota bacterium | reverse complement strand
TTCCTTCTTGCCCAGCGGAACGATGCGCTCGACCGGCACCCCGATCTCCTGCCAGATCGCGCGCGTTTCCAGATCTTCCTCATACGGCTCCCCCACCCCGGGCCGATAATAGGTCACCCAGATCCGGTCGGGATCGAGCCCAAGCCCGCCCTGATCGCGCGGGGTAATGGAGAACTCCCAGCCCCAGGCCAGCGTCTCGCGCTTGAAGTAATCCCCGAAGCTGAAGTTTCCCAGCATTTCAAAAAAAGTATGGTGGCGGGCGGTGCGCCCCACCTGATCCAGGTCATCGGTGCGCGCGCACTTTTGCACGGTGGCCACGCTGCCATACGGCGGCGTCACCTCGCGGCGAAACCAGGGCACAAATTGTTGCATCCCCGCCGTGGTGAACAGCGTGGTCGGGTCTTCGGGCACCAGCGCGCTACTGGGCAGCACCTGATGGCCCCGTTGGGCAAAGAACGCCAAAAATGCCGAACGAATCTGTGCACCAGTCATCATCGTACCGTATCCTTGTATTGATATCGTATTGGGGGTTGCGACATCCTACCATCACATCCGGTAGGTGGACGCCCGGGCCGGTGAAACAGGCCAATGGGAGAGTATACCAGAAAGGCCATGGAAGTTAAAATGGCAGCGGCGGCAAGCGTACAGAGACATCCCTCGCCTGCTTGGCAAGGGGCTTGTAGGGAAAACAGCGTGAGGAAAACGAGCTGTTGTCTACTGGGGCGCACACCGCAGGCTGGGCAGAGATGATAGAATAGTTTTTAATGCTGTAAATGTATATTCTTGATAATACATAATAAGGCCCTGTGGACATGTGGAAACGCGCAGGGGCCGTGCACAAACGCCCTGTGTATAACCCGATGAAAGCACTGCTGTGAAGGCAGGGTTATCCGCAGCGCTTCGGGTAATACACAGGCCTCCCGGGTTATCCTCAGGTACTTTTCCAGAGGTGTGGAAGACGGTTATTGTCCACCAAGCATAGCGATCACCTACCATTGGTGTATGGCAAACGTACGGATGAAAAAGTGTGAGTTATCCACAGGTGTGGATAGTCTGTGTTGACAACTTTTTCAATATTTTTTACCAGCATGACAGCCGTATGTTAAGGACGTCTTGAACTCAAAATGCCCTGTACAAGCGCATTTTTCATCGTAAAACAGGCCATTGTCCCCTCCATCGAACGGTTGCCCTCAACCCGGGTCAGCGTTATAATACCCTTGCGAACAGGTTAGGATTTCCACAGCGCTTCCCACACCTGTGGATAAGTGAACCGGACTTCACACGAGACGCCGAACATCGCATACACATCCTGTGACACTGATCCCTTCACTCGGAAGGACGCGAAGGTACTACCCTCGTCTGGTCATGTCGCACAGCGGTGCGCGGTTGATCGAAGAAAATTGCAGCAGTGACAGCCCAGCCCCAGTTGGCTAATCGTCGTACCATTTGCCCGAGTACCGGCACAGGATATGCCTCATGTACATGATGGCATCACTCCGCCCTGCCTCTCCTGAGGAGCTGTTCGTCCGTGGCTTGCGACTTACCGGAAACTGGGGAGGGACGTCATGTCTGCATCATCAACGTCATTAACGCTCGATCAAGTCTGGTCCAAAGCCTTATCCATCCTGCAAGAGTCCTTAAAGCGCCCCACAATCGCTAAGTGGATTCCCGAATTGAAACCCGTCGAATTTGATGGCAGCACGCTGAGCATCGGCGTCCCCACGCAGTTTGCCAAGGACTGGCTGGAGCAAAAAGCCACCGTTCTGGTGAACCGCGGGCTGTCCGTCACCTTCGAACGCCCCATCGCCGTGCGCTTCCTGGTGCGCCAACTCTCCCTGCATTTGGATGAGCCTGCTGCCGACCAGCGAACACCATCCGCGACTTCCGACGGCAAAGTGGCGCGCCGTGCCAGCGACCAATTCAGTTCGCTGCCATTGAACCCGCGTTATACATTTGACCATTACGTCGTCGGCAAACACAGCCAGATCGCCCATGCCGCGGCGCTCTCGGTCAGTCGCGCCCCTGGCCGTTCGTACAACCCGCTCTTCATCTATGGCGGCGTCGGCCTGGGGAAAACCCACCTCATGCAGGCCATTGGCCATGCCGCGCTGGCCAGTAACGGAGGGTTGAAGATCAATTACGTCTCCGGCGATACCTTTACCTACCATGTGGTCTCCTCCATTCGTGAAGATCGCTTCGGCGCCTTCCGCGAAGCCTACCGCGATGTCGACATCTGGCTGGTGGACGACATTCAGTTCATCGCCTCGCGCGAGCGCACCGAGTCCGAGTTTTTCCAGGCATTCAATACCTTGTATGAGACCGGCAAGCAGATCATCATTTCCTCCGATCGCCCCCCTAAAGACCTGCAGGTGCTCGACCCCCGTCTGCGCTCCCGCTTCGAATGGGGATTGATGGTCGATATCAAAGCGCCTGACCTGGAAACCCGTATCGCCATTCTGGAAAAGAAGGTTGAGCAGGAAGGGGTCACTGTTCCCGAGGAAGTGCTGCGCTACATTGCCACCAGCGCCAGCAGCAATATCCGCGTGCTGGAAGGCGCGCTCATTAAAGTACTGGCCGCCAGTTCCCTCACCGGCGAGGAAATCACCGTGGCGCTGGCCATGGAGCAGTTGCGCGACCACAGCACCGGCGCTGGGACCAAAGCTGTGACCATTGCCGATATCCAGCAAATGGTCATCGATCACTACGGCATTACACTGGAGGAACTCAATGGTGCCCGCCGCACGCAGGATCTGGTGGTACCGCGACAGATCGCCATGTACCTCTGCCGCCAGTTGCTCAATGCGTCCTTCCCGGAGATCGCCCGCAAGTTCGGTGGGCGCGACCACAGCACCGTCATTTACGCCTGCAGTAAGCTGGAAAAATCCGTGAAGATCGACCGCCAGGTGCGTGCCGTGGTCAGCGAACTGACCTCACGCCTGCAGGAAGTGATGAGCTAGAGCCTCGGTGAAGCGGAAAAGGAAATTGCTTCGCTTACGTCGAATCAGTCGTAACACCTGAGTCGAATACGCAATGATGTAACTCATCAGGGACGCCCGGGCGCGGTTGCGCACCGGCCATAGGAGCAGCACAGTGAACTTCACCTGTCAGAAACGCCTCTTCTACGAAGCGCTGCAGAGTGTCTCCCACGCGGTGGCCAGCCGCAGCACCCTGCCCATCCTGGGCCACGTGCTCCTCGAGGCCCGCGAGGGACAGCTCAAATTGATTACCACCGACCTGGAAATCAGCCTCGCCTGCACCCTGCCACTCGATGGCGGCGAAGAAGGCGCGGTCACCGTACCCCAGCGCATCATCCAGGATGTGGTGGGCAATCTGCCCGATGCGGAACTGACGATCACGGCTGATGAGCGCAACCTGCTCACTGTTTCGGCGGCGAAGTCGCAGTACACCATCCACGGTCTGCCGTCCGCTGAATACCCGATGTTGCCACAGGTCACTTCAGACACCCGGCTTTCGCTCCCCGGCGCCCTCCTGCGCGATCTAATACGCAAGACGCTCTTTGCCGCCGGCACCGATGAGAGCCGTGTCACCCTCACCGGGTGCCTCTTCGCCTGCGACGGTCAGATGGTCACCATGGCCGCCACCGACACTCATCGGCTGGCGCTGAAACGTGTGCCCGTGTCCGGCCAGATCGAAGCGCCGGTTTCCGTCATCATTCCCGCACGCGCCCTGCAGGAGGTGCTGCGTATGGTGGGCAACAGTGAAGAACCGGTGGATATCATGGTCAGCGAGAATAAAATCCTCTTCACTGCCGGCCGCGTGCAGCTCATCTCCCGCCTCATCGAAGGCCAGTTCCCTGCCTACGAGCGGGTAATCCCTGCAGAAACGCATAAGCGCATGGTCGCAAACCGCCAGCAGTTATTCGAAGCCGTACGCCGTGCGAGCATCGTCGCCCGCACCGAGTCCAACAAGATCGTCATGCGCTCGCAGGATTCCACCCTCACCATCTCCGCCGAAACCGGCGAAGTGGGCAAGGCGTATGAGGAAATCCCCATCAGCCTCGAGGGTGAGCCCGTGCAGATCGCATTCAATGCCGCCTACCTGCATGACGTCCTTGCCGTGCTCGATACCGAAACCGTGGAGTTCGGCCTCACCGGCCCGCTCAACCCCGGCCTCATCAAAGCCGACGGCGAAGCGGAATACCAGTACGTGGTCATGCCCATGCAGATGCTGTAAGTCCGATTCGGCTGGACCAATACGCGCAGGGGGCCGCCCATGCGGCCCCCTGCTAGCGTAAATAAGGGTGTGTAGCCGAATCGCGGCGACCCTCGCCGTATTCACCCATACACCTCATCGATGAGTTCGCGGGCCATCTGCACCCAGCGGCCAAAGCGCCAGGGTTCGTTGGCCACCGTGTGTACATCCTTCAACACGATCTCCACATTCAACCCCTTCGTCGCCTCGATCGTCTCCCGCAGGTCATCACGGATGACTCCTTCGTCCCACGCGCTGCTCACATAGGCCGGGTTCGGCTTGCGGCAGAACACATAGTCGCGCCCCAGCCTGTCCGCCATGGTATGCACATGCGACCACGGCGACACGGAGACGCGTCGCAGGTTGGGAATGCGTTTGATGATCTCCCAACGCGCATCGACCGGCTCACAGCACCCGTAGTAACTCAAGCCGAAGCGCGCGATCACCGGCAACTGGTAGGGGAAGATGAACTCCTCGAACAGTTCGGGGGATACCCCGACGGTCTCCTGCGATTCCGAGAGCCCCCAGAGATCTTTGATGCGCGCCGGTTGGCCGGGAACATAGTCAGGCTGCGGCAGTGCAGCAGTGTAACCGAACGACCCTGAGCCAACGTAATCATCCTCGTTGTTCAACGTCAGCAACCCCTGTGCCTCAAACCATGTCAGGCGATGCTGGTGGTCATCGCGCAAGAAGGCCATCAGGGCATGCAACCCCTCCGGTTGATCGTACATCGCCAGCATAAAGGCTTCCAGCCCCAGCAGCTTGATCGCCTCCCAGGTCAGCCCCTGCGTCCACCAGTACCAGTTGCGCTCCACGACGGGCAATATGCCGTCAAACACCATCTCCAGCGCCTGCCGCTCCTGCTGCGTCGCCTCCACATCCACCGTATACTCGCGGAAATGCAATTTGGCGAGATCCTTCTCCAGATCCTGCAACGGGGCTTCCCAGGTGTAACTGCCGTGCCCCGCCCCGTCATTGCCGCGGTGCACCACCTCATGCACGCCATAGTCCGTGCCGGTCACCCTGGTGCTGAACGTAACGCGCGGCTCGATGGGGGTGTCATCCTGCACCTGCTCCCAGTAGAAAATTTTGTTGCGCAGGTTGCGTTCCACGCCACGTGCCCAGTCGCCCGTGCAGCTGAGTGTCTCGCGCGGGATCACTTCGTCCAGTACGCCGCCCGTCTCCACCATCACCAGGGGACGCTCACCCTGCAGCGCGCTCAGGCGCGTCCACAGGCGGCGCCGCTCCGCCATCGCCGGATCGGTGGCGATCACAGCCACGCGTTCGCCCAGGCGACGCAAAATGTCGATATCCTGTTGGCTGACCGCCGGCGCGGTCATTGGGATGGTCATAACACGCTCCTTATCCCCGATCATTCACACCGAGGATGGCGATATCGCGCATTGCCTCCAGCCGCTTTCGCTGCTCGGCGATATTTGACTGTAGAAGCATCACCTCGCGCTCCATATCGGCAATGGCTGTCTCGAGACTCCGCGCGGTCTTGCAGTGCTCCGGCGTACAGTCCGGCACCGTGGGGGTATGCAGATGTGCGCGCATGGCCATGCGCCGGGCGGCGTTCACCTCCACCAACTGGGTGATGAGCGCGAAGGGGTCGCGATCGTAGATGATCTGCGCGCCGGTCTCCTTGTCGATCACCTCCACCAGCGTGTCGATGTGATCGCTGATGCCGCCGGTGCCCTGCACCACGCCGATCAGCTTCCCCTCGTCATAAGCAATGGCGAATTCGCCCAGCGTGCCTGAGCGCCCGCCCACCAGCACCACGATGTCGCAACTGCGCACGCCGGTAATCTCACGGCCCATCAGCCCCGAACCGGTATAGATGATCACATCGAACCCTTCGGAGGGTGACGTGTATTTGATGGTGTGCTCGGCGAAGTTATGCCCGGGTGAGACTCCCACCGTCATGCCGCCGGCATCTTTGGCGCCACGCACGGCATCATAGGGAAGGCCGGGGCATGCGCCGGTCACGATAATGCAATCGTGCTCCGCAATGGCCCGGCCTAACTGATAGGCTATCTCACTGGCTTCCGGGTGAAACCCCGACACGGATCCCATGACGCCTATCATCGTTTTCATTCGGCTGCGCTCCGTCCTGCAACTCATGGTCTGACGTCCATCTAGCTGTACGCCTATGGTACCGTGTGTGGGGGGAGAAGGCAAGCGGTGGACATCAAAAACCCGGCACATGTCACGGCGACAATGATCGTGCATTGTACGGGCTTATCCACATGCAACGTGTACGCCGGCCAACGCTGTGCGGGTAGCATTCACAGTGCAGCACGGCCACGCGTCTCGCACGAGTGGCCTGCCACCAATCGTGACGACGAGAGGGAGGAGAGCGCCATGCCGGAGCCAGGAGAGACCGGATCGACCGAGGAGTCCTTCCATTGTCATCGCTGCGGAAACATGTTCGCGACGGAGGGGCGTGAAGAGGGTGAGTGTCCTGTGTGCGGCTTCCACTGCACGCGCCAGACGTGCGAGGTGATGGACGTCTCGGATGTCGGCTTTTAACGTGAAGGGATTCTACGAATCACCGATAATGGCAGGCGGCCCGCCACAGGCGGGCCGCCTGCGCGTGTCATGACACATGCTTGTGCCACAACTGCCGTCTGTCGGGTCTGTCCGGTGGGGAGGATGGCATTGAGATTCGCAAAAGAGCGAACCGTTTCGACGATTGAGAAGGCGCGATGTATAACGATGAGTACAATGGCGACCGTGATGGTCGGCTGGAAGAGCTGCTGAGGGCCGGTCACACCGACGAGGCCGTAGTGCTGCTCGAAGCCTGGTATGCTCAGGAGCCCTGGAACAGCGAAGTGCTGATGCGGCTGGCGGTGGTGCACTGGCTGGCGGGCCAGCCGGCGCGCACGCTGCGCGCGCTGGATGAACTGCTGACGCTGGAACCTGAGAATGCGGAGGCGATGGCGCGGCGCGCACAGGCGCTGCTCATGCTCGGGAAACGTGAAGACGCCGAAGACTCGTTGCGCAAAGCCGAAGCCCTTGATCCGAATACCCCGGGCGTGCTGCTCAACCGTGGATTGCTGCAGGAACTGCAGGGCGAGTATGAGCAGGCCATCGCCTCCATGACCGCTTACCTGGAGATCATGCCGCAGGATCACCTGGCGCTCGCCCGCCGGTCCCATTTGCACCGACAGATCGGCAACTATCCGCAGTCGCTCACCGACGCGCTGGCGGCAGTGGCCCTGCAGCCGGATGACCCCGAAACCCACTATGCCGAGGCGTTGGCCTACGTCACACTGGAGCAGGGCGATGAGGCGCTGGAAGCCTGCGACCGTTGCCTGCATCTGCAGCCTGCGTTCTTCCCGGCGCTACGCTTGAAGATCGACCTGCTGGCCGACCTCGCGCGCATTCCGGAGGCGGAGGCCGCGCTGACCCTGCTCGAGCAAGTTGACCCACAAGCCGCGCAAACAATCCTGCTGCAATCGCGCCTCGCCGCGGAACGCGGGCAGTTCGAGCGGGCGCTGGCCCTCATCAACCAGTATCTGGAGGACAACCCGGACGAACCCTACGGCTATTACCGGCGCGGCATGGTCTATTTCAAACACGAAGACTTCGCACAGGCGCTGGCCGACTTCCGCGCCTATGCCGAATTGGCGCCGCACGCGCTGGAGGCCTACGAGCAACAGTTCCTGTGCAACCTTGAACTCGGGCAGGTCGAGGAGGCGGTGCAGGTCGGCGAAGCGGCGTTACACCAGCACCCGGCGAACGCCCGGTTGCACTATAATCTCGGCTTCGCCCGGCTGCTACTGGACGATCAGCAGACGGCGCTGGCCGATTTTCAGCAGGCAGTGCAACGCGCGCCCGATGATGCCGAGATCGCCCTGCGCATCCATCTCGCCCTGGCGGAATTCACCCCGCCGGAGGTGCGGTTGCGCTGGTTTCAGCAGGCGGTGAATGCGTTCAGCCACCCGTCGGCGCTCCTGTATGGATTGCTCGCAGAAGCCTACCTGGATACGGGAGATTCCGCACAGGCGATTCAACAAATCCTGCAGGCGCTGGCCGAGGATGACAGCATGCCGTTCACCTACATCCTGGGCGTAAAAGCCTACAGCCTGCTTGGGCGCTATCCCGAGGCCCTGGCCCTGGCTGAGCGAGGGGTGACGCGCCTGCCGGAGGATAGTCGGGTCCGCCTGGCGCGCGCCATGGTGCTGCGCGACAGCGGCTATCCCGTCGAGGCGCTCGAGGAATTGGCGGTCGTGCAATCCATGCAGCCTCAGGATGCGGAAGTCGTGCGCCAGCAGGCCATGGTGTTCGGCAGCATCGGCGAGGTCGGTGAAGCCCTGCGCCTGATCGACGAAGCGGTGCACATGGATCCCGGTAATGCGGAAGCCTTGTTCTGGCAAAGCTACTTTGCCCTGCACGCGAAGCAATATCATGACGCGCTCGCTGCGGCGAATCGGCTACTATCAATTGCACCGGACGCGCCGGAAGGGCACCTGCTCCGCGGCATAGCCCTGGCAGCCCTCAAGCGGCAGCGCGATGCCGAGAAAGAGGTCGCCTGGGCGCGCGCGCATGATCCGTCATTGTACGAACGGTTGAGTAAAGACCCGGTGGTCAGCGAGTTGCTGGCCTCGTTGAACCCGACGCGCCTCGCACGCTGGCTGCGCCGAACGGCGCTGCGCTGAGGCGGCGCGTGCTGCTGGGCGGTCGAGAAGAGGGTGAAGTTGCAGCAATGATCGTAGTGGTGATGGCACGAGTGAGGAATCATGGCGAATTACGATGCACAACAAGCAGAACGGCAATTGTATATCCTGGTCCACCGGGGGCAATGGACTGAAGCCCTGGCCACCGTGGACGAGTGGCTGTCGCGCCAGCCCTGGCGGGCGGAATTGCTGTTGCGCAAGGCGCAGTGGTTGCGCAAAGCGGCGCGCTACGAGCATGCGCTGGCGGTGACTCGCGAGTATCGCGTGCTCAAACCCGTGGCGACTGAAGCCTCCTTCCAGGAGATGGATCTGCTGCTGGAGTTGCACCGCGAGGACGAGGCGCGCGAATTGCTCGAGCACCTCCCCGGTGATTTGCGCAAGAGCCCGCGCGGCATGTTTTACCAGGGATGCCTGCTGCTCGCCCGGCGCTACGATGACGCCGGCTTGCAGGCCGTGTGGACCGCCTATCAGCGCGAGCCCGGATTTCATCGTGCGCTCATCACCTGGGCTCGCGCCGCATTACGCACGCGGGGACGCTGGCGCGTGCGCCGGCAGTTGGAGCGTCTGTATCGACAACATGCCGATCAGCAGGACGTGGCGATCAGCGTCGGGCTGGCATTGCGCGCCATAGAGGTGCGACAGGCCG
>JAGUZN010000110.1 GCA_020060775.1 Armatimonadota bacterium | reverse complement strand
TATCGCGCACGGGGGGCCATCTCGGCGCGGGGCTAGGCGTGGTCGAACTGACGATCGCCATCCACAAGGTTTTCAATACCCCGGACGACCGGCTGATCTTCGATGTCGGGCATCAATGCTATCCGCACAAGATCCTGACCGGCAGGCGTGACCGCATCCGTACACTTCGTCAGGAAGGCGGACTTTCCGGATTCACCAAGCGCGCGGAAAGCGAATATGATCCGTTCGGCGCGGCCCATTCCTCAACCTCGATTTCGGCCGGGCTCGGCATGGCGGTCGCCGCCGAATTGAGCCACACCGACCGCAACGTGATCGCCGTCATCGGCGATGGCGCGCTGACTTCCGGCATGGCGCTGGAGGCCCTCAACGATGCCGGGCACGCCAATCTGAACCTCCTCGTGGTGCTGAACGATAATGCCATGTCCATCTCGCCCAATGTCGGCGCCATGGCCCGGTATCTCAGCCGTGCGCGCAGCGAACCCGGCTATCTCCGCGCGAAAGAGCAGTTCGAATCGCTGATGCGACGCCTGCCATCAGGTGGCGCGCTCGTCGAACTGCTTGAGCGTTTGAAATCCGGCGTCAAGCAGATCTTTATTCCCGGCATGCTGTTTGAAGATCTCGGGTTTACCTATCTGGGGCCGCTCGACGGCCATGATATCCCCGCCCTGTTAAGCGCACTGTCGCAGGCAAAGCGCCTGGAAGGCCCGGTACTCGTACACGTACTCACCGAGAAAGGCAAGGGATATTCGCCGGCCGAGATGCATTGTTCGCGTCTGCACGGGGTCGCCGCATTCGATCTGGAAACCGGTGAACCGATTGAGCCACCACATGGCAATACCTTCACCGAGCAATTCGGCACCATCGTCAATACCCTCGTTGCGCAGGATGATCGCGTGGTCGCCATCACCGCGGCCATGTGCGACGGCACCGGTTTAACGGACTTCAAACGCCACCATCCCGCACGCTTTTTCGATGTGGGCATGGCCGAGGAGCACGCCGTCACCCTCGCTGCAGGGTTGGCCTGCGAAGGATTGCGCCCGGTGGTGGCGATCTACTCTACCTTCCTCCAACGCGCCTATGACCAGGTGCTGCATGATGTCTGCCTGCAGCAGTTGCCGGTAATTCTGGCGATCGATCGCGCCGGTGTGGTGGGTGAAGACGGGCCGACCCATCAAGGCGCGTTCGATCTTAGCTACCTGCGCATGATGCCGCACCTCACGCTGATGGCGCCCGCCACGTTTCACGAACTTGATGCGATGCTGACACACGCGCTGACGCTACCGGGGCCCAGTGCCATTCGCTACCCGAAAGGTCGCGCTGGTATTGAGGATGCCGGCCCGCTTACGACTATTGCCGATGGACGAGCCGCGGTACTCCGCGCCGGCGACGATGTCGCGCTGCTGGCCGTCGGCCCCATCGTATCCGCGGCACTGACTGCTGCCGACCTGATGCAGGCACAGGGCATCAGGGCCGGCGTGATGAATGCCCGCTTTGTTAAGCCGCTTGATGCGGCTACGATCCTGCAGGTCGCTCGACAGGTGCGTCTGGTCGTGACCGTTGAGGAAAATGTGATTGCCGGTGGGTTTGGGTCCGCCGTCCAACAGCTCTTTGCCGAACACCATATCACGGCACCCTGCCGTGCCATCGGTCTACCCGACTTCTTTCCCAATCAAGGATCGCGCGCCCAGCTACTGACGCACTTCGGCCTGCATCCCGAGGGAATCGCCGAATTTGTCGTTCAGCAACTTGCCGCGGCGCCACGGCCGCAAGCCGCCGTGGAAACCCTTGCTTCATCTCATACATTACCGCCAGTTGATCACTAACTGAAACGATTACCTGTCGCGCGCGTATGGTATATTGAATGCAGAAGGGATGGGACATGCGATATCTGGCGTTGGTGATGCTGGCATTGATACTTGGATTCGGGTGTGGCCGCGCTGTTGCGGAGGAAACGCCGCCTGGTCCGAGCCCGACGGCGACGACCGAGGCCGAAGCCGAACTGGGCGCCAAGACTGCCGCGCAAATCGAGAAAGAGTATAAACTCGTCGATGATCAGGCCGCGTTGAAACGGCTGCATGAGATCGCCAACAGCATCGCCCCACATACCCAACGCCCGGATGTGACCTACACCTGCAAAATCCTCGATACCGGCGCGTTGAACGCCATGGCGCTGCCCGGCGGCATCATCTACGTGACCAAAGGGTTGCTGGAAGCCGTGGAGAGCGATGATGAACTCGCCGGTGTCATTGCCCACGAGATCGCACACAACTCCCTGTATCACTCGAAACGCATGATGGAGCGGGAAGCGAAGTACAGCATTGCGCAGATTCTCGTGGCAATCGGCGCCGTCTATTCCTCCGACCGGGATTCGAATGTCGATTCCATGCAATTGCTGATGATGAGCGAGCTATTCAAACAGGGCTTGCTCAATGGCTACAGCCAGGAGCTGGAGATCGAAGCCGACGCCAATGCCGTCGACTATCTGGATAAGCTGGGAAAGTACTCTTCAGTCGGCCTCTACTCGGTCATCCTGGGGTTTCATCAGATCGAAAGCCGCCGTCCGTTTCGCGATTTCGGCTATATGAAGACGCACCCCTATTCCGATGAACGTAAAGTGTTACTGGAGAAGGCGCTCAAAGAGAAGAAGGTAAAAATCAATATCTGGCAGGTGGTGAATTTCCGTGCCGACGTGTTACCGCCGGTGGAAGGGGAAACGGGGTATGGGGTGCGGATGGGCACTGTGCCGATCATCACTTTCACCGCTCCGGATGGGGGATTAGATCCAAAGGCGCGCGCGCAGGCGGCGTCCGAAATGATCAACAGACGCTTACAACGCGATTACCTGCAGGTGTTCGATGTGGATGTCGACCGCCAACAGGACCGTGCTGCCGTACGTCTGCGCGCAATTCCGGTCTTCACCCTGACTGCCGCCGATGCCGAAGCCGCCGGCATGACACTGGATGCACTGGCCACCATGGTGCAGATGAAAATGCAGTCCGCCATCCGCCACGAATTGATCAAACGTTCCTGAGGCATTGCCTGCTCACTGGACAGATCCGCTCACTACGCTTTTCTCGCCAGCCCTTGCCTTGCGAGCGCAGCCCCGGCCCGGTATAATGGGAACGGAGAACACATGGACACCGTATTGAGTTCCACGAGCGTGATTGCCGTGCTCACCGCCGTCGCCGGCGTGACGTTGTTTGGCGTGGCTTCGCGCCTGCCTTCCGTCTTTCCGGCCTGGTTTACACGTTGGATCGGGTT
>JAGUZN010000172.1 GCA_020060775.1 Armatimonadota bacterium | reverse complement strand
GTGATGGCGGCCGTCAACGTCGTCTTGCCGTGGTCCACGTGCCCGATCGTCCCGATGTTCACGTGCGGCTTGGTGCGCTCAAACTTCGCTTTGCCCATCGCTGGCTCCCTTTACGAAAGTGAATACGAAAAGACGGGGTCGAGCACGACTCGTCCCCGCAACATACCGTGGAGCCTCCAACCGGATTTGAACCGGTGACCTCGTCCTTACCAAGGACGCGCTCTACCGACTGAGCTATGGAGGCCTACGTACGCGCAGACCGTGACCATTGGCACGGCAATAACCTTTGTGAAGCTGGTGCCGGGGGAAGGATTTGAACCTCCGTAGGCGTTACGCCGGCAGATTTACAGTCTGCTCCGATTGACCACTCCGGCACCCCGGCACACGATACCAACTTGACAAAGAATCGACCGGAGGCAGCCGCCATCCGGTCAACGTAGTACACTATACGCACGCCTGTCTTAATTGTCAAGAGGCGTATGGAGTTTTTTTTACCAATGCAACTGGCAACGCCCACGCGGCGCCACAGTTGAATCGTAGCAAATTCCTCGAGATCAGGCAACCATGCTGTCTGCGGCAGGATTCCGGGACGACAAGCGGGAAAACAGTATGCTGACTCCCGCGGCGCATCATGCCACTCGGTGCGTAACCGCGAACGCCCGCGGGTAAGGATAGGCCAATGTCCCGCCCGACCGATGATGCCAAACGCTTATTCCACGACGCTGATGCCGCCATGGCCGCAGACGAGACGCTGCGCATGCTCGAAGGTTCACTGGAGGCGATCACTTTCCATAACGAGGAGAACGGCTTCACCATCGCCCGCTTGCGCACCTTCGACCGCGCTACCGTCACCATTCTGGGCAGCATGCTGAATCCGACCCTCGGGGAATCACTGCAGCTCTGGGGACGTTGGGAAACGCACCGCCAGTATGGCCCGCAATTCCGCATCGACCGCTATCAGGTGCATCGTCCCGCCACCGCCCGCGCTATCGAACGCTATCTGGGCAGCGGGCTCATCAAAGGCATCGGCCCGCAAACCGCCAAACTGCTGGTGGATTACTTCGGGCTGGAGACCCTGGACGTCATCGAACATCATCCTTCGCGCCTCACCGAGGTGCCGGGCATCGGGCGGCATAAAGCGGCGTTGATTGAAGAGGGGTGGCGCGAGCAGCACGAAGTGCGCGACATCATGCTCTTCCTGCAGGGGCATGGCATTTCCGCCACCTATGCCACCAAAATCTACCGCACGTACGGCGATCGGGCGATCGAAATGGTGACATCCAACCCCTACCGGCTGGCGCAGGATGTCTTCGGCATTGGCTTCAAAATGGCCGACCGCATCGCCCAGCAACTGGGATTTTCCCCGGACATGCCCGAGCGCATTCAAGCGGGCGTCCTCTTTGCGCTGCAGCAGGCGGGCGATCAGGGCCACTGCTTCCTGACCGAGGAGGAATTGGCGCACACCACGCTGCAGTTGCTCACTCCGGCGGCCGAAGACGAACAGGCCGAAGCGGCTGGAGGGCCGACACTCGAGGCCGTGCAGGAGGCCATCGAACGATTGGTGCACGCGCGCCTGCTCATCCGCGACACCGAGGACGAGCGTGCGCCCATCTACCTGAAACCCGTCTTTCTCATGGAGCGGGCACTGGCAAGCAACCTGCGACAGTTGCTCGATGAGCCGCTCGCTGCCGCCTGGCTCCCGCGCGAGGTGACCGGCTATGTGGGGCGCATCTGCCGCAAGCTGGGCGTCTCACTGGTCGAGCAACAACGCCAGGCGGTGGAGCAAGCGCTCAGTAATCGCCTGCTCATTCTCACCGGTGGGCCGGGCACCGGCAAAACGACCACCACCCGCGCCATCCTGCACGCCTTCCTCGGCTGCCAGCGCCAGGTGCTCATGGCCAGCCCCACCGGGCGCGCCGCCAAACGGCTCAGCGAGGTCACCGGCTACCCGGCGCAGACCATTCACCGCCTGCTCGAAGTCGATCCCACCACCTTCAAGTTCAAACGGGACCCGAGCAATCCGCTGGAATGCGATGTGCTGGTCATCGACGAGATGAGCATGGTCGATCTCCACCTCGCCTACTCGCTGGTGCGCGCGCTCCCCGCCGGAGCACAACTGGTGCTCGTCGGCGATGCCGATCAGTTGCCCAGCGTGGGGGCGGGCAATGTGCTGCGCGACCTGATTATTTGCGGAGAAATGCCGGTCGTGCGTCTCACCGAGATCTTTCGCCAGGCGGCGGAAAGCACCATCATTACCAATGCGCACCGGGTGAACCGCGGCGAGATGCCCGAACTGGTGCCCACCAGCCAGTGGCAGACGGCGGATTGCCTGTTCATCGCCCAGGACGATCCCCTGGCGGCTGCGCAGAAAGTCTGCGATGTGGTGACGCGCAGCCTGCCCACCCTCGGCTACCCCCCTGACGTCGTGCAGGTGCTCACCCCCATGCAGCGCGGCACACTGGGCGCGCAGTACCTGAACGGCCTGCTGCAAGAAGCGCTGAACCCGCGGCAACTCGGCGTGGCCGAATTCACGCGCGGGCAGAAAACACTGCGCTGTGGCGACCGGGTGATCCAGACGGTGAACAACTATCAGAAAGAAGTCTTCAACGGCGATATCGGCTATATCACGCAGATCGACCTTGAGGAGAAACTCCTGCTGGTGACCTTCCCCGACCGCGAAGTCGACTACGGCTTCGATGAGACCGACGAACTGCAGCTGGCCTACGCGCTGACTGTGCATAAATCGCAGGGGAGCGAATACCCGGCCGTAGTGGTGGCGCTGCATACGCAGCACTACCTCCTCTTACAACGCAATCTGCTCTACACCGCGCTCACCCGTGCCAGCAAACTCGCCCTGCTCCTCGGGAGCAAGCGGGCGGTGGGCATCGCCGTGCGCAGCCAGAATCGCCTGGAGCGCAACACCCGGCTTGCCGAGCGCCTGCGGGCCGAAATCGCCACCGGCGGGGTGGCTATGCTGGAAAGTGAGGAGTAAACGATGGCGCGACTAATGATGCTGCTGCTCGGATTGATCTTCCTCGCACTCGGCCTCTGGGCGGTCGTGGCCTGGTGGGATGCTGTGCGCCAGGTGCTGCTCGCACTGGTGGCATTAGGCGCACTACTGCTGGGCATCTTCCTGCTCGTGTTCGCCATCAGCGAGATCGCCGCCGCGCGTCCGGCGCCGCCCTCCTCTCCTGATGATCATTCCTGAGAAGCTGTACGGAAAGGATCTGTTCGCGGACCGCGCCGCGGAAAGATCAAACGAGACCGGACAGAGACTGTTCGTACAGTTTCTGGGGCCAATGGCGCACTGTTCCACCCCCCGGTGCGCCCCCCCGTCCATCTGCGAATGACGGTGCCATTGTTTTGCTTTACGCTCGCCCGCAAAACGCATATAATTGAACAAAAGAGGGAATACTCTCACCTGGGGTCGGAGTATGGCCCCGTCTACATATCATGTGGGACTGCCACCGGTTCACTGACCTATCCGCCGCAGCTTCATCATGGCAAAGGAGAGGATTCATGGGTGTTCGCATCGTCGGGTTCGTATTCAGCTTCGTATTCGCACTCGGAACCGGGCTGATCGGCTTTGCCTTCAGTAGTCTCTGGATGAATACCAAGTACGTCCGCGACAACCTCCCGAGTAACAATTACTGGTGGTATGTCGGGATTCTGCTCGCCGTGCTCGGGTTAATTCTCGGCTTCTCGCTGGGCAATCGCCTGTATCGCCGTATGCTCGAAATCGGCCAGGGGCTAAAGCGCATCCCTGCCGAAGACAAGATCGCCAGCATCCTCGGCACGATCTTTGGGCTGGTGCCGGCCTACCTCGTGGGGCTGCTCTTTTCCGGCATGACTTTTTTCCAGGAAGGCCCTCAGGTGGACCTGGCCAACGGGACTACGCGCTTCGCCCTGGTCCTGCTCTCCAGTGTCCTCATCATCTGGTTCATGAACCTCATCTTCTTGAGCATGAAGGATGAACTGAAGTTCCTCATGCCGGGGATGTCCGCGCGCAACGCGGCCCATACTGCCGCACCACAGAATGGTGGCGCGCCGCCCAAGTTGCTCGATACCAATGTCATCATCGACGGTCGCATCTACGATATCTGCCGCTCCGGCTTTTTAGACGGTCCGCTGATCCTCGTCGGCTTCGTGCTCGAAGAGTTGCACCACATCGCCGATTCCTCCGATGCGCTGCGCCGTAATCGCGGCCGCCGCGGCCTGGATATCCTGCACCAGATGCAAACCGAGCTCGATAGCGTGTTGCGCGTGGTAGACCGATACAAGGTCTCGTTCGCCCCTGGCGACGGCGTCGATATCAAGCTGGTGAAGCTGGCGAAAGCCATGCACGCCGATATCGTCACGAACGATTTCAATCTGAACAAGGTGGCCAAGCTGCACGGCGTACGCGTACTGAACGTGAATGAACTGGCCAATGCGGTGAAACCGGTCGTGTTGCCTGGCGAGGAAATGACCATTACCGTCATCAAAGAAGGCAAAGAGTACAACCAGGGCGTCGGCTATCTCGACGATGGCACCATGGTGGTGGTGGAGAACGGCAAGAAGATGCTGGGCGACCAGGTGACCGTCTCCGTCTCCAGCGTACTACAGACCGTAGCCGGCAAAATGATCTTTGCCGAGTTGAAATATGAGGGCGAGCCACAGGAGCATGCCGAAGAACGTAACGGTTATCCTTCCGGCCGCGGGAGCCGGCGCAAGACTGTGTAGCCCACAGCGAAAGGCCTGGGTGCCGCTGGCGGGACGCCCGCTGCTCACCTATGCCCTGGGGGCCTTCCGCACCCACCCCGCCGTGCGCGAGATTATACTGGTCGTCGCCGCGGATGACATGGAACGGGCACAGCAGCTGGTCGCCGCCGGGCCGCCGTCAGTGACCGAAAAGGTCGTCGTCGGTGGCGCTGAACGGTTGCACTCGGTGTGGCAAGGGTTGCAAGAAATTACGGCCGGGACGGAGATCGTGCTCATACACGATGCCGCCCGGCCGTTTATCGCACATCGGGTTATCGATGCCTGCCTCGCCGCGGTACACCGCCATGGTGCGGCTGTCGTGGCCCGTCCGGTCGCCGACACGCTGAAACGCGCCACCCCGGAGGGCGCGGTGGAAACCACCGTCGACCGCACGGGAATCTGGGGCGCGCAAACGCCGCAGGGCTTCCGCGCCGACGTGTTGCTCGCAGCCTATCGCCGTGCGCGCGAGGAAGGGTGGAGGGTCACCGATGATGCGGCCGTGGTGGAACGCGCCGGACATCGCGTGCACCTGGTCGAAGGCGATGCCATGAATTTCAAAGTGACGCGACCCGAGGATCTGGCGATGGCCGAGCGCGTGCTGGGCACGTGCCGCTCCGGCTTCGGATACGATGTCCATCGCCTGGTGGAGGAACGCGCCCTGGTGTTGGGCGGCGTGACCGTGCCCAGCGAGCGTGGACTGCTGGGGCACTCGGACGCCGATGTACTGACGCATGCCATCATGGATGCCCTGCTGGGCGCGGCCGCATTGGGCGATATCGGCCAACATTTCCCGGATACCGATCCAGCCTTTCGCGGCGCCTCCAGCCTGGCCCTGCTCACCGAGGTGATCGACAAGCTGCAGGCCGCCGGGTGGTCCGTGGTGAATACCGACGCGACCATCGTGGCCCAGGCCCCGCGCCTGGCGCCGTTCATCCCGGAGATGTGCCGGCGCCTGGCCGCCGCGATGCGCCTGCCCGTCGAACACGTTTCGGTGAAGGCGACAACGACCGAAGGACTGGGGTTCGCGGGAAGTGGCGAGGGCATGGCCGCCTATGCCGCCGCCGCCATTCAGCCCGCCCATGCCGTCCTCTTGTAGCCCGGCCGATGGAACTGGTATGATGTACGTCCCTCCGTTGCCCGGGGCTGCCCTGGGTGGCTGATGTAGGGGATCAGGGATCCTGAGCAGGATCCCCATCCGAGCCGGCGATACCCGGCTGGCAAGTCATGAGAAAAGGAGTGTGCCATGCAGATCATCTTTTCCGGCAAGCACATGGAGGTCACGCCGGCGCTCAAAGAGTATGCGCTGACGAAACTGCAAAAACTCAGTCGTTTCTTCGATCAAATGCTGGAAGTGCACGTGGTGGAAAGCGTGTTGCGCAACCAGCATATTGTGGAAGTCACGATGACGGCGAATGGCCGCGTGATCCGCGCCGAAGAACGGTCACCCGATATGTACACCTCGATCGACCTCGTCGTCGATAAGCTGGAACGTCAGCTGAAGCGCTATAAAGGACGCTTCATCTCCCGCTCCCACCAATCCCTGCAAGGGCATAAACCCACGGAAGTGCTGACCACGGCTTTGGAAGAAGTGCCCGCCACCCTCCAGGAGGAGGAAGAAGAGCCGACCATCGTGCGCACCAAGCGCTTTGCCGTGAAACCAATGACCCCTGAAGAGGCACAAATGGAAATGGACCTCATCGGCCACGATTTCTATGTGTTCCGCAACAGCCAGAGCGACCAGATCAACGTGATCTATAAACGACGCGACGGCCATTACGGGCTCATCGAACCGACGGTGGACTGACACTCAATACGATACGGGCTCCCGGGCGCTCCGGGAGCCCTGCTGTTCACGGGGAGGGATTCCCGATGACCCTTGAGCAGTTCCGCGAGTTAGTGCATGCAGAATTCGGGCCGGGCATGGAACGGGCAACCCCCGCGCATGTGCACGAATTCTTGACGCGCGTGTACCGTGAATTCGGACCGCAGGGCAACGGAGAGGCCGCGCCGATCCAGATCCCCCCGGATTCCGCAAAAACCTTCGAGCAGGTAGTGGCCGGATTTCTCGCGCGCGTCCTCGATCTCCCCACCGAACAGGCGGTCATTCAACTCTGGATCTTCGCCTGCGAAATGCATTACGCGCGATTGGGCGAACAGTACTCCCAGGACTTGAACGAACTCCTCCCTTTCGATCTCCACGAGTGACTACGCCGCACGCCGCGCTTCGATCATCGCCACTTCCTGCGCGAGATCCTGCAGCAACTCCTCGAGCGCCCGCACATGCTCCTGCTGCTGCTGCCGGCTCTCCTCGGCCAGCGTCGCCACATCCTGCTCCCCGATCGTGCGCAACAGTTCGGCACAGCCCTGGTATACCCCAATCAGGTAGTGGGCGATCGCCAGTAGATCGAGTACCGCATGCAAATCGAGTTGCTCGCGCGCCGGATTCATCTGGTGCTTGAACCGGTGTACTTCCTCTTTGAACCCCGATGCCACCGCGCTGCGCTCCATCTTATATTGGGCTCCGAGCAGGCTCAATCCCCGCTCCAACCGCTCTACCTCGTTGCGAAAGTCCTCGCGCTGACGGTCCAGCACCCGGCGTACAGGGTCGTACCCGGCCTGGTGATGCATCTCGTCAAACATCGGCAACAAGTCCCGATGCAGCGCGTAAAGCAGCTGTAACTGATGAACGACGTGATCACGGGTGGTCATGCGCAGCACCTCCTCACGCGTACCCACTGTTGAGTGTAGCGCATCAGTGCACGCCGCGCGGAACTGTAGCCTCACAATTCTTTGCCACTGGCAGGAATTGTGGCGACCCAACGCACGATCCATCTGCGAAAAACAGAGAGAGCTTTTGCCAAACCCAACAAGGAAAGAGCATGTCTGATAACGAATATGGCGTTATGGCGACGACTGACACCACCACACCGGTTCAGCGGGAGGAGGTTCGCCCGCATCCCACGACACAGGAAGTCTTCCGCGACCTCCAGCGATACATCGTGCCTGCCCTGCTCTCCGGCGCACTCTCCGGCCTCGTCTTTCCGCCCTACAATCTCTGGATGCTGCTCCCCGTGGCCCTGGCGCCCCTGCTCATCGTACTGCGCCGCACAGTAACGATACGCGCGGCCGCCTACCTGGGGTTGCTATTTGGCCTCGTGTTCTGCTCGGTTGCGCTCCACTGGCTGCACAGTATCTTTCAACTGGGTGTGGTCGGCATCTTCATCCTGGTGTCGGCCTGCTGGGTGCTCTTCGGCCTCCTGTACCGTCTGGCCTGTCACACGGCGCCTCTCTCCCGTCTGCTGCTCTTCACGCCGGTGCTCTGGCTGGCCACCGAATGGCTGCGCTGCGAGGGCTGGTACTTCCGCTTCTCCTGGGCGCAATACGGCCTGGCCCTGCCCGGTGAACTCGCCTCCACCCTCTGGCCGGCAGTAGGCGTGTATGGAGCGACGTTCCTGATCGTATTAACGAACGCGGCTATCGCCCTCCTGGCCGCTGCCGAACACCCCTTGCGACGACGTCTGCTGGCAATGGCCATCGGCATCGTCTGTGTGCTGGGTGTCGGCATCACCAGCCGATGGCTGGCGAATGATGGCGAAAACGACGCAGGGCCGGGTATCACCGCGTTGATCGTGCAGGATGAAAGCGGCGGCCTCCACGAGCTACGGTCGCTCACCCTCCCACATGCCGCCGCGAAACCCGATCTCATCGTCTGGCCGGAATGTGCGGTGCACGACTACCCGCTGCAGAAACCGGACCTACTCGCCGAACTGCAGGGCATTGCCCGCACGATGAAGGCCACCCTGGTGCTGGGATGCAAGGACGCCGCGCCGAATACGGTCCAGGTGGATGGCATGCGACGGCGAGGGATGATGGCCGCCGAAGGACATCTGTTCTATAACACGGCGCTCATCCTGGCGCCCAATGGCGAGGTGAGCGGAAAGTACTATAAGCAATACCCCGTGCAGTTCTTCTCCGATGGCGTGCCCGGTCGTGGTTCGGGAGTGGTGCCCACCCATGTCGGCCTGCTCGGCGTGGCGATCTGCTACGATTTCGACTATGCCAATGTGGTGGTGCGGCAGGTGCGCAATGGTGCGGAGCTCATCGTCGTGCCC
>JAGUZN010000033.1 GCA_020060775.1 Armatimonadota bacterium | reverse complement strand
AGGTTCTCCGCCAGGATAATATCCAACGGGCAAAGGCCGCGTTCGGCATAACGCTGTTGCAGGCCGCGCGCGATGGCCGGGTACAGGTATGGTAGGGCATTGGGGCCGACGGCGGTGGCAGCGATATCGGCGGTAACCAGCTCCCGCGCTACGGCATCGAGTTCTTTCCCGTGGACGCCGCGCACGCCTTCTACCCAGATTTCTTCCCGCGGGGTGTCCATGATGATCACCTGGTAGCGTCCCCGCGCGGTTAATTGCGCCACCAGCTCATCAACGACATCCACGAAGACAACTTCGTATCCCGCGCGAGAGAACAGTTGAGCGACAAACGAGCGACCGATATTGCCGGCGCCGAACTGAACGAGCTTAGCCATAACAGCATGTTTATTTCGTCCTGCCTTCACGCACTCCTGCCCGTTAACCAAGAAAGATTGCATGCGGTAGGAAGAAATCTGCCAGCGGCGAATATGAGGTACAGCGATGTCGGCAGGCATTGGCCTTGCGGTCGCGCCCTAACGCCGAATTCGACGAGGCACTCGCATGGCAAAAGCAGGAAACACCGATCGTCATACCCAGGGCAGTAAAGCCGGCATGGTGCTGCTGCGCATCGCACTCGGCCTCTTTTTCGCCCACAGCGCCGCCATGAAGTTCAGGGACCCCATCGCCTTCAGCGATGACCTGCGTACCGCCACAACGAGCGGCGGAACGCTGGTGGCTGGGAATGCCCTGCCGGGCTTTGCGGCATTTCTGCAGCAGACGATCTCCCCCAATGCGGAGGCGGCGGCGTGGGTGATCATGATCGCACAGGCGGTAATCGCCGCCCTGTTCATGCTGGGGTTACTCACGCGATTGGCCGCCCTCATCGCGAGTGGGTCGAGTCTGCTGGTCCTGCTGGCCACTGCCGCGTATGTCCCGGCCAGTCTTGTAGCGCCGCACGTGGGCGTTCCCTCCCCCGTGCTGCATGCCGGCATCTTCTTGGTGGCGTTGGCGCTGCTGGTGTCCGCGGCGGGCCGCACCTTCGGACTCGACTATTACCTCGCCCGCCGCACGCGACTCAAGCTCCTCTGGTAATCAGGAATGGCATTCACACATCTGCCGTTGCTCACAAGCGTTCCACGGTTACATCATGTCATCACCACCCGGCACGGCGGGGTGAGCACCGCGGCGTTCGCCTCGTTGAACCTGGGGTATCACGTGGGGGATGACGATGCCGCGGTGACGGCCAACCGCCGTCGACTGGCAGAAGCGGCCGGCTTCAATCTCGATCGCCTGGTCACCGCCCAGCAAGTGCACGGCATGCATATCGCCTGGGTGGGTGCCAATGACGCCGGATGCGGCGCCACCTCCTGGGAAGATGCCGTTCCCCGGTGCGATGGGCTCATCACCGCCGAGCGGCATCTGCCGCTGATGATCCAGACCGCTGACTGTGCTGCCGTGCTTCTCACCGATCCTGTGAACCGCGTATTGGCGGTGCTTCATGCCGGGTGGCGCGGAGCTTTACAGCGCATCGCCTCGACAGCCGTGCGCCAGTTGATCGATGGTGCGGGCACGGACCCGGCGCGCCTGGTCGCCGGGATCGGCCCGGCCATCTGCCCCGCCTGCTTTGCCGTAGGCGAGGAGACTGCCGACGCCATGCGCGAGGCCTTCGGCCCGGCAGTGGTGACAGCCCATGATGACCAGCCACACGTAGACCTGCCCGCCGCCGTGGCTGCCGACTTGCGCTCCGCCGGTATCCCTGCCGCCCAGATCGAGGTGCATCCTGACTGCACCCAGTGCCGTAGCGATCGCTACTTTTCCCACCGCGGGCAAGGCGGCCGAGCCGGCCGGATTGCCATGGTGGCCTGGTGGGAGTAAACTAGTGGGGGAAACCACCGCTGTACGCCGGCGGATGAAAAGTTGATCAAGGCATCCTACTGCGTGGTGCGCCACGTCGGGAGATATGGAATAGAGGGGTGAACCGGCCCAACCGCAC
This sequence comes from Armatimonadota bacterium, assembly GCA_020060775.1. Taxonomy (GTDB): domain Bacteria; phylum Armatimonadota; class Hebobacteria; order CAIYQO01; family CAIYQO01; genus JAGUZN01. Next base: position 10,756 of record JAGUZN010000033.1, on the reverse strand, counting down.
CCCCATACGACAACAACCATCGCGGCACAGCAATGCACGGGATTCCCATCCCACTGCCTGGAGGGAGAAAGAGATGACCGCTTCCGTCTTATCGTCAAACGCGCAGTTGGCGAAACTGCTCGCTCAGCAAGGCCTGTTGCCTGCCGAGGTGCTGGACGGCTTGAGCGGCCGCGCCCAAACCCTGCAGGAATGGCTCGGCCAGGTGGCAGCTGATGATGGCCTGCTCTCGTACCAGGAGATCGCAGAGGCCATCTCCACGGAAATGCGCATTCCGCTCGACCACCTGGCCCTCTTACAGCCAGACCCGCGGGCGCTGGATCACATCGCCGCCGATACCTGCCTGAGCCATTGCGCGGCGCCGATCGGCTTTGAGGACGCTGGCCTGGTGATCGTGATGGCCAATCCGCTGGACGAGATGGCAGTGCAGACGCTGCGCGGGATTGCCGGTTGCGAAATCGTGGTGCACGTAGCCGCGCGTAACGAGATCCTCGATTTCATCGATAGTAACTACCAATCGGCCTTCGGCGCCGCCATCAAACCCCAGCCCGACGCATTCACCCTCCAGTATCCGGGCATGGATTTTGTCGAATCACAACAGCTCGAACGTCCGGCGGGCGGCATGGGATCGCCCAGTGATATGCCCACACTCGACGACCTGTTGATGGAGATGATGCAAAATCACGCCTCCGACCTGCACCTCGCAGTCGGCTCGCCCCCGATGATGCGCGTGGACGGCGAATTGCGCCCGATGTCCTACCCCGTGCTCAAACCCGCCACCCTGCAACCGATGATTTACGCCATCCTGAGCGATGTGCAGGTGACCGAATATGAGCGCAACTGGGAACTGGATATGGCCTACAGCCTGCCCGGCATCTCCCGCTTCCGCGTCAACGTACTGCGCCAGCGCGGCTCCATCGGCGCCGTGCTCCGCACCATTCCTATGGACATCCCTACGCTGGATAAGCTGAACATGCCGCCAATCGTGCGCGAGCTCACCGGTCGTCCGCGCGGGTTGGTGCTGGTGACCGGCCCCACCGGCTCGGGGAAATCGACCACGCTGGCGGCCATGGTCGCCGAAATCAATCAGACGCGACGCTCGCACATCGTGACCATCGAAGATCCCATCGAATTCCTGCACTCGAACAAAATGAGCGTGATTACCCAGCGCGAAGTGGGCGCCGACACCACCAGCTTCACCACCGCGCTGCGTCACGTGCTGCGCCAGGACCCTGACGTCATCCTCATCGGTGAGATGCGCGACCTGGAAACGATCTCGGCCGCCGTCACCGCCGCGGAAACAGGCCACCTGGTCTTCGCCACCCTGCACACCACCAGCGCCGCGCAGACCATTGAACGCATCATCGACGTCTTCCCGCCGCACCAGCAGGACCAGATCCGCAGCCAGCTTTCCAACGTGCTGGAAGCGATTTTCACGCAAACGCTGCTGCCCAACCAGAATGGCAAAGGGCGCTGCTGCGCGATGGAGATCCTCATGTCCACCTCGGCCGTGCGCAACCTCGTGCGCGAGGGAAAAATCCACCAGATTCCCAGCGTTATCCAGGCGAGCGCGAAATACGGCATGATTACGCTGGATGCCTCGCTAAAACAACTGGTGCTCGACCGCAAAGTGTCGCTGGAAGAAGCGATCAAGAAAGCCTCGAATCCGGACGACTTCAAAGCGCTCGTCGCTATGCAGTAACCCAGCAGGACAATGCATCGACCGGCTCACGACAACAGGCGTGGGCCGGTCGGTTGTGTTGGACATCGTTCGCATACCACCTATGCGCCCGCCGCATACTCGCGTTCAGCATCGTCGAGCACCAGCACCCAATCGCAGCCGCGGCCGGATGACGGCGGCACGAATGACAGCACGCCCGAGCGCATGCAATCACCGATGCGCAGCCAGGTCCCGTCGCGCGGGTCGAACCAGTGTGCATTGACCGTCTCGCCGGTAAGCGATGTCGCGTCAATGGCGAGCGGTTGTCCGGTGGGAAGATAGGCAAAGAGGAAACTGCCATCGGTGGCCCGTGCGGCCACCGCGTGATCGGCACCTCTGCCCTCGCCGGCAGCGATCACCGTCTGATCCGGCGCCAGCCGCGTGAACGGACGGGAGGCATACAACGCCCGGGCATGCTGCGCCTGGGAGGCCGCGGGGAGCAGCAGCGCCTCGCGCCAATCAAGGTGCGCGTGCCACATCGGCTCGCGGCCCGGCTGATAGAACTGCCAGATTTCCGCACAGCCATAGGTAATACCGCATCCGCCCGCCAGCAGTCCCCAGTACAGCGCCTGGCGCACATCCGCGGCATCGAAGCATCCGACCTGCGGGTCCCAGTTGATCACGTGGTTCTCATAGCGCGGTTCGCCGTCGAGCACCGGCTTCACCGGCACGCGCTGGTAATCGACGAGCACCATCAGGTCATTGCGCCGATCCCGTTCCCCATGTCCTGATTGCACCATGTTGAAATCAAGCCAGGGCTCATCGTGCAGCCAGTACGATGAGGAGGTTTTGCCGTAGGGGTGGTAGGTCATCAGGTGGCGGCCGCCGTCGCCGGCGCGCAATCCCGCCGCCATCGCCCGCCACACGGCAACTTTCTCCGGGGTGTCGGCCGGGCGGTCGCCGCCGAGGATCCAGATGATCGGCTTCTCCCGGTAACGTCGTCCGAGGAATTCGCCGTACACCCGTGCGTTCTCCGGGGTGAAAATCTCCGGTCCCTCGCCCGCCATCCTGTCCACCACCTTATCACCCCAAGTGGGTAACAGCCCGATATAGAAGCCATAGGCGGCGGCACGGTCGATCATAAAATCTACGTGCTGAAAGTACGCCTCGTTCGGCCGGGTGGGATCCAGGTCGTGCAGCGGGAGATGGCCGTACGGATTTGGCGTGCGCAGGCCATCCAGTTCAGCCAGCATCACTGTTTGAATAACGGTGAACCGCTTGGCCGCACGGTCCTGCAGGTAGTGCTCGATCTCCTCACGAGTCAGACGGTGGGTCAGCTCCCAGGCGGTGTCGCCCAGGTAGAAGAATGGCGTGCCGTCAGGCTGCTGGAGGTAACGGCCACTGGGATGGATGCATAACGATCGCATGGAATTCCTCTGTATGCGCTGACATCACGCAAAGATGGAGTATATGCTCGTGAAGCATGGGAGTCACAACTTGTGAAGATTGTCGGATGCGCCGTGCTTATTCGGGCAGCAGGCAACTGGGCGTCTGTGTTCTACGCCATCGGTAAAGTGAAGGTAAACGTGCTGCCCTTGCCGACTTCGCTCTCCACCTGGATGCGCCCGCCGTGCGCCTCCACCAGCAGGCGCGTGATGTACAGGCCCAGGCCGATCCCCTCCGCTTTCCGATCCCCGCTGGCTCGGTAAAAGCGCTCGAACAGGTGAGGGATATCCTGCGGGGGGATGCCGCGACCCCGGTCGCTGATGGCGATGACAATGTCATCATGCTGCCTGGAAGCCCTCACCCGCACCGGGGTGTCCACCTCAGAGTATTTGAACGCGTTGGTGAGCAGGTTCAACAGTATGCGTTCCAACCGGTCATAATCCGCGCGCAACGGTGGCAGATCTTCCGGTATCTCGATGGTGATGCGGTACACGGGGAGGATACCGCGCAAGCGCATGAGGAGATCGGGCAGATAGCGCTGCAATTCCACAACGGCGAGGTTCAGTGTGAATTGCTGGCCTTCCAGGCGCGCCATATCCACCAGATCCTGAATCATCGTGTTCATCCGCTGCACATTACGGCTGATCGTGTCGGTATTCACACCCAGTTCGCCGTCGATACCGCGCTTGCGCAGCTCCTGCTCCAACAGGTCAATATGCCCGCGGATAATCGTGATGGGGGTGCGCAGATCGTGGGAGACAATGTACAGCAAATCCTCCTGGCGCTGCTGCAACTCGCGAAGCGGCGTGATGTCGGAGAAGGTCGCCACCGCGCCAATGCACTTCCCGGCCGCCAGGCAGATTGGCGCTGCGCTCACCGAGATCCACCGACGCTGCCCATCGGCGCGGGTAAAGGCCAGGATCGATCCCTGAATCGTTTCCCCGCGTAGCGCACGTTGGTAGGGGTACTCAGCAGGCGTCACTCTTACATCCTCAGCCGTCGTCACCTGAAGGCGCTCCAGGCGCTCCATACTGGGAAGCGCTTCAACTTCCGGGGTATACCCGAGTATCTCTTCTGCCGCGCGATTGATGCGGTGAATGGCCGCATCCGATCCGTAGATCACCACCCCGTCGGCAATCGCCGAAATCGTGGCGTCCATCTCCGCCGCTCGTTGTTCCACCGTGTTGAGGAGTTCTGCCACACGGGCTTGAGCTTCCTTGCGCGCGGTAATATCACTGACCATGCCGACGCCGAACAACGGCCGACCATCCTCGTCGCGAACCAACGACGTGGCCAGTTGCGCCCAGACGATCGCGCCGTTTTTCGTAATGTAGCGTTTTTCGATTTGATAGGATTCGCGCTGGTTGGCCATCATCTCCTGAAACAGCGTCTCGTCAAGCGCCACGTCGTCCGGGTGCGTGAAGTCGCGAAAGGTCATGCAGCGCAGTTCATCGGCCGGATAACCGAGCAGACGAACCATGGTCGGGTTGATGGCAAATGGATGCCCTTCCAGATCCACCAGCGCGATCCCGATCGCCGCACGTTCAAATAGTGCGCGGAAGCGCGCTTCGCTCGTCCGCAGCGCCTCTTCAACTTGCTTGCGCTCGGTGATGTCGCGACCGTAGCCCAATACACCGCATACTTGCCCCTGCGCATCGTATGTCGGTTCCAGCACGGTATCAAACCAGTGATCGACTTCGCCGATGCGCAGACACACTTCGAAACGCACCGGGATGCCCGTATCCAGCACCTGGCGTTTGCGCGCCATCACAAAGGCCGCCTGTTCCGGAGTGGTGAGTTCGGCATCAGTTTTACCCAGGATATCTTCCGCCGTGGTGGGCGCGACGGGATTAGCCACCCACGTGTACCGAAGCGCCCTATCGTGTTCGAAGATGACGTCAGGCGCGTGCTCGACAATGACACGGAAACGCACCTCGCTCGCTCGCAATGCCTCCTCGGCCCGTTTGCGCTCGGTCACATCGATCAGCACGGCCAGGGTGCGGGTGATGCGTCCTTGCGCATCGCGGTCGGCGATGGCCGACAGCAGCACATCGATGATCTCGCCGTTCTTTTTGACAAACTGATAAGGCACCTCATGCGCTTCACCGGAGGCGAAGTAGCGTGGGAGTTCGATGTCGATGGCGCGGCGGCTGGATGCCGCGGTGAGGAATTCGGTGGATTTGCGCCCCAGCACTTCCTCGCGCGTATAGCCGAGCACGGCCAGCCAGGTGTCGCTCACACTGATTAAGCGCCCATCCGCATCGATGGAATGCAGCATGACGGGCGTACGATTGTAGAGATCGCGATAGTGGCGTTCGCTCTCCTGAAGCGCTCGATTCGCGCGCGAGAGTTCGGCGGTGCGTTCCTCCACCCGTGTTTCCAGTTGCGCATGGGTGCGGCGTAACTCGGCCTCAGCCTCCTTGCGCGGGGTGATGTCGATCAGCACGCCTTCGCAATGCAGTGGATGCCCGGCGTCATCGGCGACGACGACGGTATGATCGTCTATCCAGCGCGCCTCGCCCGCACGGGTCAGTATGCGATACTCCTGGTGGAACTGACGCACACCCCGCGCGAGATAGTCAGCGACCTCGGCTTCCAGGCGCGACACGTCGTCCGGGTAGGTGATTGCAGGCCAGGATACGCGGCCTGCAATAAAATCATCTGGGGTGTAGCCGAATTGTCGAACGTTGTCCGATACATAGTCCACCGGCCATACACCGGGTTCTATCCGCCAGCGGAACATGACGGCGGGGCTGCGATCGATCAAATCGGTGAGTATTTGCAGGCGTTGTTGGGCGTGCCTGCACTCCTGCCGCTGGCGCTGCAGTTCCTGCTCGAGCAAGGCGACTCGCCCATCAGGTTGTGGGGCAGTGTTGTCACGAGACATGCGCATCCATCCTCAACTGGCCCAGCGAATACAACTTTCCTACCAGTATAGGCCGAAAGGCGCAGGTCTGGTGTCACTCTATAGATAAAGCATACCAACATACGGTAAGGCAGTGAAAGCAGAGATCACATCGATAAGGCTATTTTACCGGCATAAACAAGTAACGTTAACTAATGGTAATTTACCAAACGCATGGATTGCTTGTCAAGGGAAGCGATGTCGCGCGAATCACGAAGAGGAGTTGAACAGCTGAGAGCGTGGATGAAGAGGTGGCGGAGGGGGAGGGATTCGAACCCCCGGTGACGGGATACGCCACAACGGTTTTCAAGACCGCCGCCTTAAACCGCTCGGCCACCCCTCCGCGTACATGAGCGAGGTAAATACAGCTATAAGGATACCCAAAATGCCGCATCTCGGCAAGTCCGCGGCGGGAATCCTGGGCAATGCAGGGCGCCAGCAAGACCGTGCATGATTCGAAGTGGATAATTCGCACAAAAACAAACACCATATCCGCATAGCACAGCGGTTTTATGGCGAGACGAGGGTTGCATACCGAGCTTAATTAATCTATAATTATGTTCGATTGCAAATAAAGCTCTCATAACCTATCATACATTTCACCTGTCACACCAAGGAGCGAGACATGACCGGACGTGAACGCCTGCGCGCGATGCTGGACGGACGACCAACCGATCGGTTGCCGTGGACAACCCTGGTCGACCGTCATACGTTGAACGCCCTGCCTGAGCCGTTGCGCGGCTGCAGCGGGCTCGAGTTCTACCGGCATGTGGGGTGCGACATCCTGCAGCTTGGCGGGTGGGGTCTGCCCCGTGAACTCTCCCAACCGTTGCCGCGGTTTCCCGGCGTTGAGGTGATCACCACCACCGATGAGCACGGCTTTCACCTGCAGGAACGCCGCTCCGCGCACGGCACGCTGACGATGCGCTTCAGTCCGACATGGCATCCCGTGGAACACCCCATTCAAACGATCGCGGATGTGCGCCTCCTGATTCGCCACTGGGAGAACGCCGAGTACGACGAGGTAGATGATCGTCCAGTTTTCGAGGAGATCGAGCAGGCGGTAGGCGATGACGGCATCACCGTCTTCTTCCTGCGCGAGTCCCCCATCCCCCATCTGTTGGAATACGAATGCGGCGTGGAGAATTTCTACTTTCTCCTGCACGACTATCCGGATGAAATGGATGCCTTGATTCGCGTCATGCAGGCACAGGAACTGCGTGAGTATGAGATCGTACAGCGGAATCCGTGCGATGTCATTATCATGTGCGAAAACACCAGCACCATGTACATCAGCCCTGAAATCTATGCGCGTTACAACATGCCCTCGCAGCAGGCGTTTGTGGAGGCGATGCACCGTGTGGGCAAGACCGCTATCCTGCACCAGTGCGGGCACCTGTTCGATCTGCTGCCGCTCATCAAGGAAACCGGCACGGACGGCATTCACACATTGACCCCGCCTCCGCTGGGCAACACGCCGTGGGAGACCGCGTTGGATGTGCTGGGCGATGACTTGATCATCTTCGGCTGCCTGGTGCCGGAGGTTTGGGTGCAGTGCCCGGTGGACGAGATGGGTTCTGCGCTCGACCGCCTCATCACACCACGCTTACGTGAATCACGGTTCTGCCTGGCGCCGATGGCGGATGGCATTGCCGTACCGCTGGAACGCTTCCAAGCGGTACAGGCGTGGGTAGAACATACGGCAAGCTTGCCCATTTGACTTTGGAGAGTTTGTTACTGATTTGCATTAAAAATAAAACAGATTGACATACAACTTTCCATCTCTATTTTTTTAGTAATACTGACGTTTTCTTTGCCTGACGACGATGTACAGTTTTCGTGACAATCGAAATATTTTTTTCGTAAATGTGTAAGACTGCACTGGCTCGGGTACAACCTTGATGGCCCAGTGCAAAGGGGGCAGTCGGGACTTCGGTTCCGGCTGGCACTGGGTACCTCCTATGAACGGGGCCGCCGCGAGTTTCGCGGCGGCCCCGGGGATTTGGTCCCCTCCCCACAGACTATCCAGATCAGTACTGCAGCAGCTTCACGAACGGCGGCGACACCGTCTCCACGATGCCGTGGATCGGGGTCAACACCGAGTTCACCGTTTTCACGACCTGGACGTATTTGTAATTTCCGTCCTTCCACATGTGCACGATGCCATCCGTCTGCATGCGGATCTTCTCGCGCGTGGAGCTGGGGATGGCGTCCGGGTTGACGAACCCGAGACAAACCCCGCCATACTGCTTGATCATATCCGACACGGCATTGAGCACGATGAAGAACAGGTCGTCGTCGACGGCGGTCAGCAGCCGCGTCATGTCCAGGAAGACGCGCCCCCGCTGCGACAGGCTGGTCTGTTGAAACGCCTGATCCAACTGGTTGAGCGCTTCAAACACCGCGTCGTCCCCCTCCATCTCCTCATCCTCCGGGGGGCTTAACAACGGCAGAGCCGTCTCCATCTCCTCTCCGAACAGGTTGATGATGCGCACTACGCCGGAATCGAGAGCGCTGTTCACATCATCCTGCAGGCCGAAGCTCTGCGCCGCGCTGCGCAGGCGCTCCTTGCGCGATCCACTGGACACCAATTCAAAGAGCAGATCGTTCGCGCGCACCGTCTCGTTGATAAAGTTCAACTCAAAGATTTCCTGGTGGAACTCCGGTGAGACTTCAAAGAGGTAGAACGCCCCATAGGGAATGCCGCCGCCCAACAGGCTGTCGAACTCCGGCGCGCCGACTGAAATCGCCTCCGCGTACCGGAAGAATGGTTCCTGATACGGCGATACCACCTCGATCCCCTGGTTGCTGATGAAGAAGAGCGATTTCGCCGGGACATGGCGCGATCCGCGACTCTTCAGGATCTCCACAAAGCGCATGCGCTGTTCGTTCACGCGATCCATGGTGAGATGCACCACGGCGTCGGCGGTGTACTCTTCCGCCACCGTGCCGACCACCTCGCCCTCGACCATTTCGCGCAACAGCAGCGGGGTCAGCCCTTCGCGCTTCAACGCATTGATCAAGCTGTAAATCACTTCGCGCAGATCGCCCGGGTTATCAGCCAGGCGGCGGAAATGGGTGATGCTGTCCACCACCACGCGCTTGGCGCCGATCTCGCGAATCATTTCGGGGAAGATCCCCTCGTTGCGCTTGATATCCTGATACATCAGATCCGGGGAGGTGAAGAGCACCTTGAGCTTGTCTTCCTCCTCCAATTCACGAAAGTCCCAGCCGAAGTTCATCGCGTCGCGATAGATCTGCTGCGGGAACTCCTCGAAGGTGATAAAAAAGCCGGGTTCGTTATAACGGACGATCCCTTCATATAAAAACTGCATGCCGAAGGTGGACTTGCCGGTGCCGGGTGCGCCGGCCACCAGCACGGCATCACCTTCAAGAAAGCCGCCGTACATCAAGTCATCGAAACCTGGAACACCGGTTGGTACGCGTTGTATGGGCATGATATCTCCTCCAAAGATTGACCGTAAATCGTGCACCCGTGTTGCGATCCTGTCGCCGACCATGGCCTGGCGCAGAGGGTGATGAACGTCTGACTGATTCGTCCTGCATTTTTAGCGGCGTTGCGGGATGTACCGGTACACATCGGATCCGGGATAGCTGATCTTCTGAATGAAATGCTTCTGTTCGAGCAGTTGCAACTCGCGCTCGACTTCGCTCATTTCGCGCCCCAGGCGAATGGCGATCTGGCGCGCGGTGTTGACGGTGTAGGGGTTGGCTTCGAAGAAAGAGATGAGGCGATCCACGCCGCCGAGTGAGGCGGCTGCCCCTTGCAGTTGACCGCTGACGCGGTAGGTGCGAATTTCACGGCGGATCTTATCCGACAGTCCCTGCAAGAGGTTTGCTTGATTGAGGACATACTGCTCCAGTTCGGCATCGGGCATCGACTCCAGGCGCTGGCGCTCCTGATCACGACGCTTGATGAACGACTCGGCCTCCGCGACGGCGCCTTCTAAACTGTACCCCTGGTCCAACGCCTGCTTGATGAGTGCAACCTTCTCCAGCGAAATATAATCATAACAGCGGTTCTTCTCTTCGTCGACCGGGGTAATGATGCCTTTATCAGTCCAGTATGAGAGCTGGCGAATGGACACATCGCACAGCGAGGCCGCCTGCCCGATGCCCAGGCGCAGACGTTCAACAAGATCGCGGACGTCGATCGGGCGCAAGCCAACTTTCTTTTTGTCGTGACTAACCATCGTATTCGGGTCTCCTTTCTCGAACAACCACTCGAAATGAGCAGCGATGGAACAGATCGGTAACAGGATTGTATGCGACACATGACGTTCTGCGCAAGCTACCCCCATAATAGAGCACATCCTGGGGCAAGCGTGTCAAATTTTTCCTACAAGCGATTGCGAGAGGTATTCAGCGGATGAACAGGCTGCAACCTATCCTGTTCAGCAGTACTCTACCTGACTTTTCGCCGACTCAGGCCGGTTCCTTGTACGATTCATCTGACAATGTCTCCGGTGGCAGGAAGATCGTGCGGCCGTGCGGAATTGCTCCTCTATGCCCTGTAGCCGCTGCCGGCCTGCCTGCACCACCCCGACGACGACGCCGCTCCGCGTGAGCCGCCCGGCGCCGGCATGGCGCACCTCCTTGCTCCTACTGGCGCTCTTAGTCGTCATGACTCACGGCACGTCCCTGCGAGCCCAACCCCGTCTGGCGGTCGTCCTCGCGCTCAATCTGGGCTGGAGCCAGCTCGACCCCGCGTCGTTACCGGCATCGGT
>JAGUZN010000356.1 GCA_020060775.1 Armatimonadota bacterium | reverse complement strand
GCTGTGGGCACGAAGGCCACACGATGCCCCAAGCCCCCAGGGGGCGACAGAAGGTGAGGGCACACCCCTGCACCTCATCGAGCATCCCACACTTCCCGGGCCTGGAACCATGCCCGACAACTCGCCCCGGGGAAACCGATCAGACCGGTCCCAGCGGGACCGTTGACTATAGCGCGGCACTTCAGGGCCGGGAACAGGAAATCCCTCAATCCTCTGGAGTCCCCGCAGGACGACTTATTTTCTTCCCCCTCTACCCGCCCTGTCCCCCATAGCCTTGGCGAAGGGGAATGGGAGAGGGGGATCGAGGGGGTGAGGGAAACCACTATCACCGCACACCAAACTAACCAATACCGAACACCGGTTCTGCACCAAAATATTTTTTAGCAAAACAAACCCAATTTCACGCTCACGACTTAACATAATGTGAAAAACAAACCCAATTCAAAGCCAAATTTGACCGGTAAACAACATGAGAAGTTGCATGGAGAGGCGGGTGAATAGCCAAGTAGATGTGTGCTAACGCACAAAAGTATCATGGCAAGGGGTACAACACTGTGCGTTCGCACAGGCCAGTGAAGAAACAGTGCGCCACCCGGACGAGGGCGGGGTGTCCGGATGGCGCAGGATGCCTTGCGGCATCATCGGTATCGTCAGGCTGCCGGGGTGAGATAGCGATTGATCGACTCGACCAATGGGCCGGCATTGATAAAGCCGACATGGCGGCCGATCTCCTGCCCCTGGTGAAAAATCAACAGCGTGGGAATGCTCATCACGCCGTACTTGCCGGCGAGCGCGGGATGCTCATCGATATTGACTTTCACCACTTTCGCCCGCGGCCCCAGCTCTGCGGCCGCTGTTTCGAGTTCCGGGGCGACCATGCGGCACGGGCCGCACCAGGGCGCCCAGAAATCCACCACCACCGGCGTGGACGATTGCAACACTTCCTGCGTAAAGTTACTGACGGTCACCTGTTGAACGGTTGCGCTCATATCGCACCTCCGAAATTAGTGTCTACTATATTATAACCATATGATCATATATTGTAAACCACTGGAGCGAAAAAATTGGCGGTAACTCTGGCGGTGAATCGGAACAAGCCGGGAAGTAGCGGGGTACGCCGGGGAAGCGGGGGAGAAAACGCAACAGCCCGTGCCGGGTGAAGCACGGGCTGATTGGCCGGAGCGCCGGCATCCTGCCGGTCCCAATCGGCAAGCGTGTAGGATGGCTGCCGGTGGTTCAACAGCTGCACGTGATGGCATCACTTGTTCGAGACACCACCGATCACATGCACCCGGTAAATGTGATGCCCAAATGCATCACGGCCCGGATGCCATCCGCCCGTATCAGCGACGCACGCGGCGCAGGGCGTAATCGCTGATAATGGTGACGGCAAAGCTGATGAGACAGAGCAGCGCGCCGATGGCAAACAATGCGTGGTAGTGTGCACTGCCGACCGCCGTCTCGCCCATTTCTGAGGCCAGCGTCGCCGTCATGGTGCGGGCATTCTGGAGGAAGCCGAAGCCGGTGGTGAGCAACATGTGCATCTTCTCCATGAAGGCCATCGAGTTCTCGCCGAGGAAACTCAGCGGGACTTGCAGCGATCCGCCGCACACCATGAGCACCACCATCGTTTCGCCTAGCGCACGGCCGATACCCAGCATGGCGGCGGCGATGAGACCGGAACGCGCCGCGGGCAGCACCACGTGACGGATGGTGGACAGCAGGCTGGAGCCGAGCGCCAGCGAACCTTCACGGTAATTTTTCGGCACCGCCGTCAACGCGTCTTCCGAAATGGAAATGACCGTGGGCATGGCCATGAAAGCGAGCATGATCGCGCCGGTGAGCGCTGTCAACCCGGTATTCAAATTCAGCAGTTTGGCGATGTAGGGGTTCAGCACCATCAGTCCGAGGAACCCCAGAACCACCGAGGGAATGGCCGCAAGCAACTCGACGGTGGGCTTGAGCACCTCGCGCACCCATTTCGGCGCCAGCTCGGCCAGGTACACGGCGCAGGCAAAGCCGACGGGAATGGCGAGGACGGCCGCGCCAACGGTCACAATGAGCGAGCTGACCACAAAGGCGAGAATGCCGAACTGGGGAGGCTCGGAGATGGGCAACCAGGTGTCGCCGAAGACGAATGTCAGGAAGGGAATGCGATCCTTGAGAAAGAGTGGCAAGGCATCTTTCAGCATGAAGGCCAGCACCAGCAAAGTGGCCGCCACAGCCACCAGGCCGACGAGCATGAGGAAGTTCTCGATGAACCACTCGGTGATGACGCGCTTGCGCGCATGCCGCGCCGAATACAGCTTGGGCTGACGGAATGGACGCTTCGGCGCCGGCAACGTCTCTGAGATCTCCTCAGTGACGGCAGGTTTGTCCATCTCGGGCGTTAATTCTTCCGTCGGCACAGTACGACTCCTTCTCTAAGCTCTCTGCGTACGGGAAAAGACCGTGATGGCATGCTGTGAATACGCAATGCACGCAGGTCGAATTCGCAAGACCGGTATGACAAGACACTCAGGTTAAGCATACCAATAAAAACGGCAGTCGTGTCTTGAAAAACAGGGGTGCCAGATTAAGGATTGTTAAGATCGTAGCAATACCGGGAAACGGCGCATGGCCCGCCCATGCGGGCAGGCCATGCAGCGATAGGTGGGGCAGCGCGAACTATTTGATGGGCACGAAGTCCAGCTTCTGCACGATCTTCTGCCCTTCGGCGCTCTTGGCGAAGTCGACGAACTTCTTCACGGTGCCGCTGGGCTTGCCATTGGTGTACCAGTACAGCGGACGGGCGACCGGATACGTCTTGTTCATCACGGCCTTCACGCTCGGCGCGACGTAGGTCTTCCCATCGGAACTGATGGGCAGCGTTTTCACTTTGGGCGTCACATACCCCATGCCGATATAGCCGATAGCGTTGACATTGCCGGCCGCTTCATCGTGAATCGCCTGGTTGGAGGGCAGCATGAGCATGGCTTTCGCGTACTCGCCCTTCTTGTCGATGCTCTGGATGACATGCTCTTTGAAGAACACGTGGGTGCCGGAGTTCAGCTCACGGCCGAGGAGCACGATCTTACCATCGCTGCCGCCGACGTCTTTCCAATTGGTGATTTTGCCGAGGTAAATCTCGCCCAACTGCTTCATGGTGAGTTGCTTCACCGGGTTCTTCGGGCTGACCACCACGGAGATGCCGTCGTAGCCGACGATGTGGGCAACGGGGCTGACGCCGTTCTGGCGCGCCTGGTGGATCTCTTCCTCCTTCATCGGGCGGGAAGCCTGGCAGACATCGGTCTTGCCGTTGATCAGCGCGGCGATGCCGGTGCCGGAGCCGCCGCCGATGACGGCCACGGGGATCTTGTAGCGGGCCATGAAGACTTCGGCCCAGGCCTGACCGAGATTGACCATCGTGTCAGACCCTTTAATTTGCAGCACTTTCGGCGCGGACACGCCGGCGTACACCGCAAAGCCCAGGACGCAGACCGCTACCAGTACGGTCACCAAGGTTTTCATCTCATGCTCCTTTCGGAATGGCATCAAGCCGATTATGCTCAATGCAAGTACGTTTCAAGTTGTGTTTTACAGGGCGCTTTCGCGATCCCTCCGAGTTATACCCGAAATCTGCACTGCGTGGATTAAGGGCGCGCTAAGATCACCTTAACCTCTCTTGAACGAAGTTGAGGGGAGCGACACGTGTGCCGCTCCCCAGGGGTACTTTGTCAAAGCGGCTTCATTAGAATTTGGTCTGCAACTGCACGCCGACCGCCCCATCCACATCCGGCTTGGCATCATCATCGATGCTCTGGTACTCAGCCGTCAGTTCGGTGGTGTCATTCAGCAGGTAGGCTACGCCGGCGGTGATGCGAGTCTTCTTGAAGTTGGCAGTATTGTCCTGATCCAATTCATCGTAACGGGCATAGACCTGCGTCTTCGGATTCACTTCGAAGGCTTCCAGCACGTAGAAACCCTTGTACTTGTTCTTCAACTGGAACTTGTCATTGTACTTGCTGGTCGTGTACTCGGCGACGGTGGTGAAGCGCCCGGTCTTGTTGGCCACATACGCATTGGCCGCCTGACCATGGCCGGCAAGATAGGACACGCCGACTTTGGTGTCCCCGAAGGGGTACTCGACATTGCCGATGGCGACCTTATTGTTGTCTTTATCAATGGTATCCGTTTCTTCCCCATTGATAACGGCGAACTTGGTCTTCACCACCGGAATGATGTCGCTGCTGGGAACCAGAAACAGGCCTGTGCCGTATTCGCTGACCATATTGGAGATCATCGAGCGCTCGAGCGGGATGATCGCCGAGGAGGAGAGCTGGTTCTCGTATCCGAACGGGAGCTTGGTGAGACCCAGCGAAGTGTACAAATCGGCGAAGGCGTAGGAAATGAACGCCTGCTTGACTGACACGTTGGTTTTGGCGGCGTCGATCTCAATGGCGGCCATGGTGTTTTCATCGATAGTCGCTTTGGTCGAGATGCGAGCGCGGCGGACATTGAACGTACCGTTGCCGTCAAAGCCACTGACGGTTTCTTTCCCCGGTGCAGCGCCGAGCGCATCGGTGTACCGGCTCTGCACATAGCCGCCGATCTTCACGGTGGCCGCCAGAGCGGGAAGCGTGGCCGCCAGCAGGAAGGCGGCGAGCGTGAGGGTGATGTAGTGTCGCATGGTTGGCGACGACCTCCTTTTGGTTCATGTGTTGTATTATTAACACAAAGTTCAGATTTAATGATTAACCCGATGCTAAGAACGTCTTAACGGTCGATTAATCGATAACCGGCATTTCTTGATATTTGCCGCGGGAGAGATCAAGGGGTTGAAAGTGACGATCTTCGAGGAAGGCAAAGCTCAATGAGCTTGTGTTGAACGTAAAAGAGGAGGCACCCCGTCTCCACGGGGTGCCTCCTCAACCTGCCAATTCTGGCACTTGCCAGATTAAGACTGTTTAGTAGATGATCTGATACTGGCCCGTGATGCGCCCCTCAGGTTGAGCGGGGGAGAATCCCGGCTTCGCATCGATCGCCTCGTATTCGGCGGTCAACTTGCTGGTGGGAGTCAGATAGTAGTGGTAGCCGACGGTGGCGCGGCGGAAGACATCGTTCCCCGCGTTCTCATTCTGATCCTCGTAATCCAGGCGCAGGTAGGGCTGGGAGGGCGAACCTTCGCGGCGGTAGCCGACGGTGACGTAGCCGCCCCACTTGTCGATATTGTTATCTTCGCCATCGACGAGTTCACTCAGGATCGTCCACGGGCCGCGCTTCATCTGGAGGTCCAGGCCAAGGATGGTCGCATCCGCGATCACGGCGGCGTTACCCACGGTTTCTTCACGGCGTCCATCGTAGATAGAGGCGCCGATCTGGCCACCGGAAATGCTATGTCCCAGACGGGCGACGATGACCTTACCGGATTTCTCCGGAACGGTGAGATCGTTCACCGGCGTCCCATTGACGATACCAAGCGAAGCGTTGAACCCCTCACCGGGCATGTAGAACCCGTAGAGCCCACGGTCGAGCAACAACACGCCCGGCACGATAAAGAGATCGGTGATGATCTGTGAACGCTCCAGGGTGAGGAGTCCACTCGAGGAGATCGGGGCCTCGTAGCCGAAGGGTACCGGGGCCAATCCTAAACGTGCCGAATACGGCTTATCGGCATACTCGGCATAGGCATGTTCGATGCGCGCATTGGGAGTGCCGGAGACAAACAGCACGCCGGTGACGTGTTCATTGACCGAGGCACGCATGTAGATGGACGCACGTTTGATGTCGAAGTACGAATTCGCCGGCGTTCCTTGATCGCCGATACGGTCGCTGATGCGGCCCTGCACGTAGCCGGACACAAAGAACTTGACGGGAGCCGCCATGGCAGCGGCGGTGACCAGCACGGCCAACACAACGAGCGTGAGCCGGCAGGCACGAGCAAGTGAAGGGGTGGGCATGGAAAAGCTCCTTTACTGATTATTAAGTTAGGAATGTTCTGCTTTTCTACCATTTTCCCTCTTTTGCGTTAAAAACCCTTGGAAAATTTTGCATTTGGTGGATAGACGATGCAGGAATGAGGGGGGGCTGCGCGATGCGGCCACCCCAGCACTGTGAGGTGGCCGCACTGTATTATCGCTAGGAACAGCGATTTATTCGGCATCCGGTCCCAGCGGCATCGCCTCCTGCCGGGAAGCCTGTGCGACATCCTCTGGGAACACCAGGATATCGGTCATGAGCACGCGGAATCCCTGCGGATCGAGCAGCGTGCAGCGGCAGGCGATCGGGTTGCCGTTCTCCAGCGCCTGCAGGCTGCCCGCATTCCATAGCGGGATCTCGACCGTCGCAACGCTGCCGGGGGCGCCGGCGATGGGGATATCGCGCCAGGGCTGCATGCACCCTATCCACGGCGGGCCGCCGCCCATTTGCGTGCGCAGCGTACATGCCGCGAGATCGATGCAATTGTAGTCATTCCGCACGGCCAGCGTCAGCGCCGTCTGCCCCGGATGCCAGGTCACGCGTGCGGGGAAGTGCACAGGCGAAAATAATTCGCGCACGACCCAGAACGCCGGTTTCGGCGTCAGGTCGCCGGTGAGCACGCCCCAGTCGGCATCCTCGCCCCAGCGCGTCCAGCCCCAGGGATCGCCCACGCCGCCGGCGATCCAGCAGAAGTACGCGCCGCCCAGACAGGTGGGGTCGTCACGCATATAGCCCCACTCGCGGGCGAGACGGTCATAAAAGGCCTGCTGGCTGTTTTTGCCGGACAAGGAGTCCTCCTGGATATCCGCGATGATGCCGAGATACGGTGCGTGCAGCAGGTCGGCCTGGTGATTGGTGATCCCGTACTCCGAGGAGAACCACACGCCGCTCCACCCCTGGTCGAGCAACTGCTGCCGGGTATGGGTCTCGAAGGTGGGCTCCCAGGTGCGGGGGTTGGTCACCACGCCGGTCTCGTTGAATTCGCGGATCAGGTTGAAGCTGTAATGGATATCGGCGATCTCACCCATTCTCGCCTCAAAGATGCCGGCGATTTTATTCGCCGGTCCTGGTGGCGGGAACATGGTGGGACGCTGAGGATCCAGTCGCTTCACCAGGGCGTGGAAGAGGTGCATATGCTCCATGAACACGCCATACTCTTCTTCAGTACGCGCCATATTCTCGTTGCCCACGCTCCACACCATGAGCGAGGGGTGATGGCGGTCACGACGGACGCCGGCATGCAGGCGGTGCAGCACCGGGCCCAGGTGCACGGGGTCGAAGAGATAGGTATGGCCCCAGTCGATCGGCAGTTCCTGCAGCAGGTAGATGCCCAACTCGTCGCAGAGATCCACCAATTCGCGCGGGCTGGTGAAGTGCGTGCGGATGGCATTGATGTTCGCGCGCTTCATCATGATGAGATTCTGCCGCAGCCACGGCTTGGGCGTATACATCCCGCTCTCCGGATGACAGGTGAGGTGATTCACCCCGCGGAATTTCACGGGATTGCCGTTGAGCAACGGGCGCTCGCTGACGATTTCGAAGCGCCGGAAGCCCATGCGCTGCCGCACGCGCTGCTCCGCCTGGCCGGGGCAGGAGACGTGCAGTTCGAGCGTGTACAGCACGGGACACTCGGCGCTCCAGGGCGCTACCACACCGGCGTGCATGCTCAGCGATTGTGCGATGGAACTCCCGGCCGCCACCACCACCGCGCACTGGTGCTCGACAACCAGCCGATCATCGGCATCGAGCAGGCGCGCCGTCAGCGTGGCCCGGGCATCCTGTCCGGCGGCATTGCGCAGGGAGACCTCGCCGGAAATCGTACCGGTGCAGTAGTCATCGGCGAGTAGTGAAAAGAGGTTGATGTCACCGATATGCACGGGCTCAACCGCGTGCAAGAATGCAGTGCGCGCGAGACCGGTGAACTCCATCGCATGGCGCGGCATATCCAATTGCACTGAGGGATGCCGGCGATAGCAGCGCACGGCCACCGTGTGCTGCCCACCGGGAGCAGTCATCTCGGTGACGTCGACTTCGATGGGCGTCAGACCGCTCCATTGTTCCGCCACCGGTTGGCCATCCCAATAGATGCGCCCGGCAGGGTAGATACCCTCGAAGCGCAGCAGGATGCGCTTGCCCGCCCACGCCGCGGGCACCGTCAGCGTGCGGCAAAGGAGCGCGCCGTCGTCGGGATCGATGTGTTCCAGTGTCACGCGATTCCATCCGGGGATGCCGTCGGGCGATTGCTCAGGGTCATACCAGAACACCGGTCCCGGTTGCTGCACACTCTCCCAGGATGCCATGCCCTGCTGGGCACCCAACAGTGCGGCTTCATCCGCCGGGAACGGCCAGCGTGTCACCGCCCACTCGCCATCGAGCGACACGGTTGCCGCCCCGGCCAGTTCGGGCACCCAACCGACCGGGCGCAAGGTCGTACTGCCGCCCTCAACGAAAGTCACCGTTCTCGTCGTAGCGAGCGTGAGTTGATGGTCGATGACCTCCGCTTTTACGAGCGTATGGACACTCTGACCCGCCTGCTGAATACTCATGGTTACCTCGCGATACAAGTAATCGCATTCGAATGGAAGAACTCTCATCGGATACAGAGTCCTCCGTAACGATACGGAGGGATCATACATGATATCGCTCGATACGGCAATATGCCGGCGGCATGTCGTGCAGATATTTCCGGGATACGGGCAACCACTGTTGGCGCGGATGGAATCAGGGAAACCCGGTATAATACGGGACGATGCCACTGCGGAAAGACGAGAGAATGACCTCTATTGAATTATTAGCTCCGGCGAAAGACCTGGGATGCGGCATGGCCGCCATCGACTGCGGCGCCGATGCGCTGTACGTCGGGGGGCCGAGCTTCGGCGCACGGGAGCAGGCGCGCAACACGCTAGAGGCGATTGCTGCGTTAATCCAGTACGCCCACCAGTACTGGGCGAGAGTCTATGTGACTGTGAACACGCTGCTCACCGATGAAGAACTCCCGCAGGCCGTGCAACTCGCGCACGAACTGCACGACCTGGGGGCAGATGGTCTGATCATCCAGGATGCCGGGCTGCTGGCCAGTGACCTGCCGCCCATCCCGCTCATCGCCAGCACGCAAATGCACAATGACACGCCCGAAAAGATTGCCTTTCTGGAACAGGTGGGCATCCAGCGGGTAATCCTCGCGCGCGAACTCTCTTTGGAGGAGATTGCGCAGATCCGCCGGCAGACCGCGGTGGAACTGGAATGCTTCATCCACGGTGCGTTGTGTGTGGGCTACAGCGGGCAGTGCTACCTCAGTTATGCGCTGGGCGGGCGCAGCGGCAATCGCGGGCAATGCGCGCAGCCCTGCCGCAAAGCGTATACGCTGGTGGATGCACAGGGCGCGGTGCTGGTACGCGACCGTCATTTGCTCTCCCTGCGCGACCTGAATCTGACCGCACACCTGCGCGAACTGCTGGCGGCGGGAGTGTATTCCTTCAAAATCGAGGGGCGCTTGAAGGATCGCAACTATGTAATGAACGTGGTGGCGCACTACCGCGCGGCACTGGATGTTCTGTTACGCGAGCAGGGGTTGTCGCGCAGTTCCTCCGGCACGAGCGTCATCGATTTCACGCCGAATCCGCAGAAGACCTTCAATCGCGGGTACTCGACCTATCACCTGCACGGGCGCGGTGAACCGATCGGCGCACTCGACACGCCAAAGATGGTAGGCGAAGCGGTGGGTGTGGTGTCGGCGGTCACGCCACGCGGCTTCACGCTGGACGGGGATGTGCCGCTGCACAACGGTGACGGCATCGCCTTTTTCGATGCACACGGCGTGTTGTGCGGCACCCAGGTGAACACGGCGCAGGAGTCGCGTATCACCCCTGTGCGCATGGACGGCATCACCCGCGGCACGCGCATGTTCCGCAACCATGACCACGCCTTCCTCAGCCAATTAGACAAGAGTCGGCCGCAACGCCAGATCGCCGTGACCTTCACGCTGCGCGAGACGGCCGAGGGGGTGATGCTGCACGCGCTGGACGAGGATGGCGTGGAAGCGGTGTACGCATTGGATGACCCCCCTGCCCCCGCTGAACAACCCGAGCAGGCATTGGCACAAATCGATAAGCAGTTGCGCAAAACGGGCGGGACCAGCTTCCGCTGCCGGGAGGTCGTCATCGACCTGCCCGTGCCGCGCTTTCTCCCCGTCTCCACTCTCAATGCGCTGCGTCGCGGCGCGCTGGAGCAACTGACGGTCGCCCGCGAAGCACAGCGCCCGCGCCGCAGCGGTGGCGTGACCGATAGCGACGTGCCCTATCCGGTGCATGATTTGACCTTTCGGGGGAATGTGCTGAACGCGCGTGCGGCGGCGTTCTATCGCCGGCACGGCGTGCGCCAGATCGAACCGGCTGCGGAATCAGGCCTGAACCTGCGCGGGCGGGTGGTGATGACGAGTAAGTACTGCCTGAAGCACCAGCTCGGGCTATGCCCCCGGCAGGGCGCGGGGAAGCACGTGGACGAACCGCTCACGCTCATCGACGCGGAGGGGCATCGCCTGCAGTTGCGCTTCGACTGCGCGCGCTGCGTGATGGAAGTCATCCTGGCCACCGGGCGTTGATCCAGCGCACCCGGTGGCCAGTGGGTACCTTACACTCCGACAGGCATGGCGGCGACGGCGGCGGGCTTCACGGAAAGGAATTGGTAGCCGTACCCCGCCAGCGAGACGCGCATCGGCTCCAGGCCGGGGCCGGTGATGGTCACTGTCTCCAGCGCCGTATCTTCCTGATTGGCGATGATGAGGATGGTGCGTTCCGGCTGTTCGATGCACGCCACGCCCACGCTCGGCGCATCGGCCTGGTAGGGGCAGCGATCCCAGGGCAGGAAGCGTCCTGAGGTGTCGCCAACTTCCTGCAAGGCGTGGAAGAGCGCGTAGATGCCCACGGTATCCTCATCACGATCCTGGAAATTCTGGTAATCCCACAGGAAATGTTCGTTGAAGATGTAGGTGTAGGGCACATTGCCGTTGAGCAGGAAGGCGGGCGTGGCCTTGCGGAATTTCTCGCGCGAGGGCACGGGATATTTGCCTTCCTCATAGGAAAAGCCGAACAGGCACCGCGTGAGCGGCACGCCGCCATCGGGCACGTAAATGCTGGGGACGATAGCGGTGGAGGCGATGCCGACGGGGATGCGCATGGTGATGGGCAGATCATCCGCCCGGGTGGGCACCTGTCCCAGCCCCATCTCCTCAAAAGTCACCACGTGGTCGGCGATATTTAACTGCGCCACGCTCAAGGTGATGGAGCAGACCTGGTGGATGACGATGAACTTATCGGGCATCTTGCGCCGCATCGCTTCGATGGCGGTAAGGTGGCTGTCGGAGGTGCAGTGGGCGATGATGCCGTTCTTCCCGTGATCATGCACACCGTAGCCGGTGCCGGTGCCGTCCAGGTAGATGCCGTCGTAGTCGTAGTCTTTGATCATGCGTTCGATGTAGCGCACCAGCCAGGGAGCATAGCCGGTGTTCGAGCACATGATCGCCCCCCAGAGCTGATCGGTGAGCGGACCAGACCAGCGCAGGTAGTGGCCGGCAACCTTGCCACCCCATTCGTGCGCATGCTTCAGGAAGGCATCGGAAAGCGGATGGATCTCGCTGAGGCAATTGTAGAAGTAGATGGGCAGACCCAGCCGGTGGCAGGTGGCAATCACCCGCTGCATCTCCTGCAGGTTTTTTCCGGGGTAGGGCGGCACCATGCCGGTCATCCAGAAGTCGTCGCTGGTGTTCACCCAGTTGGCGCCTTCGTGGATGCGCACCAGATTCACCCCCTGCGCTTTGAATTGCGCCAGTTCCTCATCGCTGGGGAAGGGCTGTGAGCAGATGACGATTTCGCGCTGCTTCAACGCTTCGCCACGGCCAAAGCTGGTGGGCGAGAAGTGGAAGCCCCAGCGCATCTCCGGCGTGGCGGTATGCAGGTGGCTGAGTTCGACCTGATTGGCGTCCACCTCGGCGATGAAGCGGGACTGGCCGCGCCAGGACTCGGGCACTTCGGTCATCATGAACTGCGCGCCCGCGCCATACGTCGTGTAGCCGCCCCAGCAGTAGGGGGCATTGTCCACTTCGTAGAGTAGACCTTCTTGCTCAACACGACTCCATCCGGCCTCGACGACATCCGCATCGAACATCAACTGGCTGCGCTCCACCCAGCCGCAGGCGCGGGTGAAGGACGCATGCCAGCAATCCACTTCCCCCTCGGCTCCGCGCAGCACGATGTTCACGCGCGCGCACGCCTCGGTGTAGCGGTACTGGATGTCAATGGACGGGCCGGCCTTCCCCGATGCGTCGGTCATCCGCCCGCTGATGCGCAGGCGATAGCCGTCGCGCGTGCGGCGCACGTTCACCTGCTGGTCGGTCAAGCGCAGGCTGCTGTAGGCCCCGTTGCGTACCTCCAGCGGCTGGGCGAGGAAGTTCGCCCCATCATCTTTCAGAAAACGCACGGCGGTGACCGCGCCACCCTGCTGCAGGTCATGCACGACCTGCCAGTAGCCGTTGTCGATGGTGATGGTGCGCGTATCGCGCTGTAGTGACACCATGTTACCTAGCCCCCTCACTGAGGAATAGACTATACCGCCCTTGCTGTAAGCGGTTACAGGGGAAGTCTAGCACAATGCCCACCCCCATGCAAGAGGGTGGGCATTGTTTGTTGCACTTTTCATCACCACGGATCGCTGCAGTGGTTGCCGGTCGAGGTGCGCTACCCTTTCACCATCACTTCTTCCGGCAGGGCAAGCACGGCGCCCTTGCTGGCACTGGTCACCAGCCGGCAATAGCGCCCGAGCCATCCCGTGTTAATTTTCGGGGTCGGCTTCGACCACGCGGCGCAGCGGCGAGCTAACTCGGCATCCTCGACCTTCACCGTCAACGTGCGGTTGGGGATGTCGATGAGGATGCGGTCGCCATTCTCCACCAGAGCAATGGGGCCCCCTTCTGCCGCCTCCGGGCTAATATGCCCGAGGCAGGTACCGGCGGTGCCGCCGGAGAAGCGGCCGTCGGTGATGAGCGCCACCTGCTTGCCCAGCCCCTGCCCCTTGATCATGGAAGTGGGCGAGAGCATTTCGGGCATGCCCGGCCCACCCTTGGGGCCTTCATAGCGGATGACCACGACGTGCCCCGGCTTGATCTCACGGCGGTCGAGTGCGGCGAGGCATTCATCCTGCGAATCGAAGACGATGGCCTCGCCTTCAAACACAAAGCATTCAGGGTCCACGCCGGCGGATTTGATCACCGCCCCTTCGGGCGCCAGGTTGCCGAAGAGCACGGCCAGCCCGCCATCCGCGGTAAAAGGCTGCTCCAGCGGGTGAATGATATGGGCATCGGTGATGGCGGCTCCGGTGATATTCTCGCCCAGGGTCTTGCCCGTCACCGTCAGCGCATCCAGGTGGATGGCGCCCGGCTTCTTGCTGATCTCGTTGAGGATGGCACTGATGCCGCCCGCGCGGTCCACGTCTTCGATATGCACATCCGGCTTGGAGGGGGAGACCTTGCAGATGCACGGGATACGCGCCGAGACCTCGTTCAAGCGCTCGAGCGGGTAATCGATGCCCGCTTCGCGCGCGATGGCGAAGGTGTGCAGCACGGTATTGGTGGAACCGCCCATCGCCATATCCAGCGCGAACGCATTGTCGATAGACTGCTGAGTGACGATGTCGCGCGGCTTGAGATCCTGCGCAACCAGGTACATGATCTGCCGCGCGGCGGCTTTCGCCAGCTCTTGCCGCCGCGGGTCGATGGCCAGGATGGTGCCGTTGCCCGGCAGCGCCAGGCCGATTGCCTCCAGCAAGCAGTTCATCGAATTGGCGGTGAACATGCCGGCGCAGGAGCCGCAGCCCGGGCAGCAGGAATCCTCCAGCATCTTCAAGGTTTCTGCGGACATTTCGCCGGTTTGGAATTTCCCGACGCCTTCGAAGATCGTGATCAGGTCGCCGTGCGTGCCATCCGGCTTGACGCCGGCTTTCATCGGACCGCCGGTGACGAAGATGGTGGGGATGTTGATGCGCAGGGTGGCCATCACCATGCCCGGGGTAATCTTATCGCAGTTGGAGATGCAGACGAGCGCGTCGAAGCAATGCGCCATCGCCATCGTTTCCACTGCGTCGGCGATGAGTTCGCGGCTCGGCAGGGAGTAGCGCATCCCGAGATGCCCCATGGCGATGCCATCATCCACGGCGATCGTGTTGAATTCAAAGGGGACACCCCCGGCCTCGCGCACGGCGTCTTTCACCACATCAGCGAACGCGCGCAGATGCACATGTCCCGGTACGATATCGGTGTACGAATTGGCGATGCCGATGAACGGCTTCTTCATATCGTCATCCGTGACGCCGCAAGCTTTCAACAACCCGCGGTGGCCAGCGCGGTCGTAGCCGGATTTGATGGTGTCGGATCGCATAGTGGACTCCCTCATGGTGAAAATCGCGACAATTATACACCGAGTCCGCTGTGAGGCCAACTCCGCGCCGGCATGCGCACGGGGCACGCCCCTGGCGTGCCCCGTGTAACGGCTCATCTAGTGTCACGATACTAGAGATTGTACTTGCTCTCCAGGTAGCGGATGGCCCAGGAGCGATAGAACTCGGACAGCGGCGGCGTGAAAACGAGCAGTTCCGCCACATCCATGCCGAGCAAGTTGCCGCCGGCACTATCGGCGCCCACGCGCACTTGCTGCAATGAAATGGTGGTCGGGGACAGATTGGTTACCTCGGCGGCCGTTTCCGCATCCGTCCACACACGCGCCTTCATGATCTCGCCGTTCAAGTCATATGCCGAGATACGGAACGTGCCGGCGCCCGGCCGCGTCACACAACTAAGCGTGGCATTGCACCAGGCGCTGTACGTTTCAACAATGGCGTAGGTGCCCGGTGTCGGGCCATGATCAAAGCGATAGACAACACCGGTCGCAGAGTCGGAATACCCGCCTGCATTCGACGAGAACATCGTATGGCGGTCACTGGCATTGCCGGAGAAAGCGTTCAGCGCTGCTACCGACAGGATGGTAACGCCGTCTTTTGCAGCATTGGACGGTTGAAATTTGCCACTGCGCAGCACGCCACCCGCGGTACGCGAGAAGCGGATGGCTGGAAAATCGTTGACCATACGGGTCTCATACGTGGGGAGACCGGTGGACCCTGTCGCGGTAAGATCATTGCCGCGTCCACTAAAGTCGATCCACTTGTTGATAGCATCGCCCCCGGTGACGTTAGTGAATTTGTCGGCACACAGCCAGAGGATGAGCGCGCCGCGCACCGGCAGGGTCGTCGGGTTGAGCGGGGCAATTTCGACATGGCCATCGGCATAGGCGACGACGAATTTGTTGCTGTGCCGGGCATCGATATCATCCATCGAGTAGGCGATGTTATCGAAGGTCAGCGGCGAGGTGGTGGCGGCATGCTGGCCGTCGGCCGTCAGCATCTCGCCTGAAGGGTCGGTGAGTTCACCTAATGCTTCACCTGAAATGACCGAGTTATAGACGTAGGCGTTGGCGACCTTTTTGCCTTTGGTGGGGCACATGAGAATGTTGCGATCCACGTTGATGTCCACCCAGACATTCGCGGCATCGGGCAGCACCTCATCGTGGTCCTGGGCATACATGAGGATCGAGACGGCGAGTTGTCGCTGATTGTTCATGCAACTCGTCTGTCGCGCCTTCTCACGGGCTTTCGCAAAGACCGGGAACAAAATGGCAGCCAGGATCGCTATAATCGCAATAACGACCAGCAGCTCGATCAGGGTGAAGCCTCTTTGACGATCGCGGTAGGGCATAACAATAACTCCTTTGCAGTAAGTAGGTGATTACGGGTGCCACACCATGCGGCTATGGCGCCGTATTAACGGTAACTCACATTATCAGCATGAAGGCGACCTTTGTCAATGGAAAGCGAATTCACGATTGTTTACAGGAAAAAATACTCGTGTTCCATACCAAATATCGACCGGGCCTCCAGGAGACTGAAGGCCCGGCTGTGTGTTGCAGGTCAAGTCTGCATTACAGGGCGTACTTCTTTTTCAAGTAGTTGTAGGCCAGCGCGCGCTCCAGGTCGGAGAGCGCCGGAGTATAGAACAGCACTTCCGCCACGTCAAAGTCGGCGATCCACTGATAGGCGGTGTAGTTGTAGTAGGCGCCGACATCAACCTTATCAAAGTAGAGCGGCCCAAGGGAGGTGCCGCTGACCGGGGTAGAGACGGAACTTTCGTCTTGGAGTGCCTTGCCGATCGGTCCGCTCTGGTGGCGAGCATCATACGCACACTCGGCCACGTGGAAGCTACCCACGCCGAAATCCGGGGAATCGACTACGGAAGCAAGTCCATTCGCCATCCCGGGGGCCTCCCACGCAGCGAACGCGCCAATATGGGTGATCTGCTTGACGGTATTCACGTTGATCAAGGCGGCTAAACCGGAGTTCTCTGGCCGATACGCACTGCCGGCTCGCGTGGTGGAGAGCAACGTGCGCCAGTTCGCGGTCGTCGATGTGCCGGCATGCGGGGAGACCACGCCCAGTACCGTGTAGCTATCGTTCACCGCCGTGCGCGGCTGGAAGGTCTTCAGGTTGGTGAGGATGCTGCCCGCCGAACCGTTAAAGCGCACGATAGGCAAGTTATTGAGCGCGTTGTTCTGGAAGGTCGGTTGTCCCGTGGTCGCCGAGGTGCCCACGTCATTCGCCCGGCCGCTGCTGTCCCTCCAGGTGTTCACCGGATCACCGGAGGCCATCGACTCAAAACTATCCGCCTGCAGCCAGAGGACGAGTCCGCTGCGCATCGGCAGTTTATCGGCATACAAGCTCATCACATCGACGTGACCATCGACGAAGGTGGCGACGAATTTGGTGCTGTGGCGGGCATCGAGGTCGTCGATCGTGTACGCGACATTGTCATAGGTGACCGGGCTGGTGGTGGCGGCATGCTGGCCGTCCATCGTCAGCAACGAACCGGTGGGGTCGATGATTTCGCCGAGCGCCTGGCTGCTCACGGCAAAGTTGTAGACATAGGCGTTGGCGACCTTCTTGCCCTTGGTGGGGCACATGAGGATGTTGCGATCCACGTTGATCTCCGGCCACACGCTGGAGTGGTCGGGCAGCATCTCATCGTGGTCCTGGGCGTACATGAGGATGGCCACGGCGATCTGCCGCTGGTTATTCAGGCAGCTCGATTGCCGTGCTTTCTCACGTGCTTTGGCAAACACGGGGAACAAAATTGCCGCCAGAATAGCGATAATCGCAATGACGACAAGGAGCTCGATGAGGGTGAACCCTCGCTTCGTTGATGAAAGACGCATGGCATGTTCTCCTCTAATCGAATCGTAGTGCAAGAACGTCACCAGGAGGCGGTGATAGAGGGCGACAAAGGAGTGACGTTACGCCATACACTAATGTAAGTGGTGTTGGCGTTTTTGTCAATAGGGTGGCGAGAAATCATCTCACATTTCTACCATCAGTCGAACAGCTTTGATCACTATATGCTAATCATTCGTTCAGCACGATGTCATATACATTACACGCTGTGCGTTTTTGTTCGTTTATCAACAGAACGACTGGAGAACTCACAGTCAGTCGCTTCCACTTGTACGCCATGCAAAGAAGCCATCCTGCATGCATCAGTACATACGGCAGTCACTGTTGCTTACCGTAAGCGCACGGTCCGAACGGCGTGTACGCCGGTGACGAGGTCGGTGACGCGCACGGTCCATGCGCCCGGCGCGTCATTGAAGGCAAAGGGGATGTGCCATTGTCCCTTCATCCCGCGCAGTGTCAGGAAGCCCCGAAGGTTTTTCACGTGACGCCCAGCGGGATCTATGACATCAATGCGCAGCAACCGTCCGTCAGGGTTGGTACGACCCATATCGATTCCGACCGTCAGTGACAGCATGCCCCCGCGCTTCACGGTGGATGGCGCACTGATGGCAATGCCTTTCAGCGGATAGTCCTGCAGGGATATCAGATACACCTGAGCCCGCTTGCCGTACGCGGTCGGCGGCAATGGCGCCAGGGTGAGTTGATTCACCTTGCCCAGATATTCGCCGGTGCGCGCGTTATAGGCATGCCGGGGTTGGTCCCAGACGAGGCACGTTTCCTGCGGTTCAGCGGAGGGCAGCACGATACCCACCAGTTCGACGCCCCCCTGTTGCAACACCGACACGCGGGCGGCTGGCCCCCTGTCGCCGCCCGTCTCCCCGGGAGCGCCGACGATCACCGGGGCGAACGTCATCGTCGAGGCGGATAGACCTTCAAGGCGGTACGCGGGGGTGACGCCCGCGACGCCAAGGCAGGCCGCCACCAGTTGCGCGGACATGGCTTTCGGCGCGCGAGCCAGGTCGACATTAAACAGGATGACGCGCCCCTTGCCATATTCGTGTTTGATCAGGACTGGCGTCCCGTTCACCGTGGCCAACGCTGTTCCGCCCTGCAAGGCGATGGCTGCGTCGTAGGTCGCTGCTCCCAGGCCGAGCGTGATCTGCTGTCCCCACAGGTCGCCTGTGACCACGAGGTCCTCGGCGCGGGTCGGCGCAGCGGCGCCGGTCTGGTGCACACCGAAGACCTCGGCCAGCGGTGCGGCCATCCGACGAGACCCATACTCATTCAGCACACCGGGCAGCACATCCGCAACAAGCGTGCCGCCCTCACGCACGAACTGCGCAATGCCGGCGGCTTCCGCCTCGCTCAAGCAATACGAGGCCGGCAGGAACAACACTTTCGCCCGTGGCGTCTGCAAGCATCCCGTGGTGATCAGCCGCGAACTGGCATAGCGGAAGTCCTGCCCCCGCGCCCGCAGGATTTCGAGCAGCACCCGATCCGACGCCCCAGTGCTGGCGAGGGCATCGAAGGCCTTGCTTGCATGCAGTGACTCGCGGGAGTAGTGGATGACGACAGCCTGGTCGCTGATCACCCGGGCATTCGCCAGCAACATGCCCAGCCCATTGTTGATCTCCTGCAGGTCGGGCATCAGATTGTTGAAATAATCCATATAGGTCAGGTTCTGGTTGAGGATGCCATCCACACCTGTGGAAGCGTAGTACTCCTGGAAATTAGCTTTCCCTTCGAAGAGCCAGCGCCAGAGTTCGCCCGCATCGGGTGCCGGGGGGATGTAGTGGCCCCACCAGTGCGAGCGCAACTTATCGGGGCCGAGCGAGCGCAGGAGTTCTCCTTGACCCGCATAGGGCGCCCAGACCTGGGTGCCTTGCAGCATGCGATCCATGTTCCCGGCCTCAGAGCCCTCGGCGCCGACGCGTGCGCCGGGATCGCTTCGGCGAATTTCGTCAGCCAAGAACTGGTGCATGCCCGCCCACTCGTCATCGACAGCCAGTTCGTGATCGAGCAGCGCCGGGATGTCCTTCACCGCGACCGCACCGGCATTACGATAGCGGGGCACCTCCGTGAAATTGGTGTAAGTTGTACCATGCTGCGCATTTAGCCGGGCAATGCTGCCGTACCGCCTGTGCAGAAACTTGCGGAAGTATTCCAGGCCGTACGGAGAATAGCCGAACCCGCGATGCATGAAATTCTCATCGCCCAAGCTATACCACCAGGGCGAGAGCGGTCCACTGGCTTTAAGCACGCGCTGCGCCACGTTTTTCAGGGCATCCTGTACGGCCGGGTTGGCCAGCGAGGCGTCTTCGATCCCGTGCGTTTCGTTCACAAAGGACTGCAGCCATCCGCGGCTGTCCGGCTTGGCGATCATGCGCGTACAGTATTCCACCGGCATAATATCCGCCATCGCCTCGTTGTGGAAATTGCCGATATATGCCCAACGAAGAAGCGAGTTGAAACCGGCTGCGCGCAATTGTTGGTAGGTGCGGTGGCCAGTCATGGTATCGGGCAAGGGGTAGATACCCCAAATCATCGATTGGAACTCGCGATCCTTCGGCTTGGGCACGTACACCACCGTCTCGCCCTGGCCCAGCACGGTGCCCTCCCGGACAATGTCCGCCTCGAGGTAGTTGGCAATGCTGGTAGTGCCTGCCAGCGGCATTGCGAAATCGACCGCATCAGCCCCAGCCCGAATCGGGAACACTGCGCGGGCATATTCCCGGCCATAGGTATCAATCGCTTTCATCACCAGTTGCGCTTCACGGGGTAGCGGTGCGCGCATCTGCACGCGGCCTGTTGCCGTCTCACCGCGCTGGTAGTGCGCACGTGCGGTGGTCATTGCCACCACTTCCTCCGGTCGTGTGACGTGGAAGGATACGGTGGCCCAATTCTCCACGTTGCCCTCCGACAACACCATCAGATCGAGGTAGTGACGACCGCCCGGGGGCAGTGCGAGCGGTATGCGTAACGCATTAAGGCCCGCTGCCAATTGCAGTGGCTGCTCGCGGGTCTCAATGGCCGTGCCCGTCTGGTTGCGCAGCACGGCACGCAGCACAGCGGGATGACCGGCGACGCCGCGCCAGGTGATTCCGACCTCCAGGCCATCCGCCGGCCAGTCCGCAGCCCGGTAGTCCGCACCGTCTTCGGGTAATGTACTCCAGACCAACCGCGGCTCGCGCTTGGCGGCCCAGCCCAGGCACCGGCCCACCAGCGCCAGGTAATAGTTATACCGATGCTCGAATTGCCGGTTCACCACCCCGGACGCTGCCCGCGGGCTGATGCCCAGATCGTTGGCTTCTCCCACCGGATCATTTTTCCCAGGGTCAGTATACCAGCGAATGAGCGCCACCCGGCCCGCCCCCAGCGTATAGGCCTGCACCAGGGCCTTGCCCAGTGCATCGATGGTGTACTGCTTTTCGGGGTAGCAATCCGTCATGCCGCTCAACGGCGCCCCGCAAAGGATCTGCGCCCGGCCAGCTTCGTCGAGTGGGCTCAGGCCGACGGGGAGGTGGCGCGGCCCGATCAACACCAGCCCCGTCCCGGCCTGCACCATGGCGAGAATACGCTGCTGCAACGATGCCGGGATACGAGCGAAATCGAGATTGACGATCGTGATCACGTCAGGGTTTTCATCAAGCCTGGCGGAGAGTTCGACAATTTTCGCCGCCGTGGAGATATCCGCCCAGTTCGCATGATAGGCGTCGTCGAAGCCGAAGGAGGTGCGATTCCGGTGTGTCGTCACCGCACTGAACCGCATCTCGTATCGTTGCGCCAACTCGACGATATCCCGTCCGTGCGCCCAGGCGATGAGAAACAGGGCGTTCACCGGTTCCAGCGCAGTCGGGCGATTGCAGGCGATATGCGGCGTCTCCCATCCCATCTCCACCACGTTAACGTGGGCGCTATCCATCGGTGCGCGCTCAACGGAGGCCACCGCGGCCGGGTCCATGCCGGCGAGTTGCGCAACTTCGGCATCGGTCAGGGCGGCGTTGAAGACCATCACTTCGTCAATGGCCGCCTCAGCCCCGTAGATACCGCCATATCTGGCCCCGATGAGCATCGACCGACCAACTGATGGCGGCTTGGCGCCGAGCGGTCCCGGCGCGACCTTGAGCAACCCGCCATTCTTATACAATTTCGTAACTGCGCCGGACGCACTCCAACTGAAGGTCAGATGCACCCACTCATTCGGTGGAAACCCAAACGGAAATCCTCCGATATGTTGACCCCAGGTATAGTCAGCGGTACCGGTGTGAAAATAACAGAGGTTGGGGCTATTACCGATTGTCCAGCCCTTGGTAACCGTAAAACCCGCATCGGGGTTGGCGGCATGTTTCCCTGCGCCCGGCACCTCGAAAAAGCAGTGCGGTACACCGTCATGCTCTGACCAGTAAGGCTTCACCCACATCGCCACCGTGCCTTCGGCCTGGTCGAAATTGCCTGCGGCGTCATACACCAGATATGCGTTTTTCGTAAACGATGCCGCTTTGCCGCTGCGCCCTTCTACCAGACGTACCGCGCCGTGCGCATCACCGTGGGCCATCCCCCGGGCATTGGCGGCGTCAACGCCCGCATCAAATGGGAGGTGAAAAAGTAGTTTGGCGCGCCACGACTCCACCGGCAGCAAGGCCACGTCGTCCAGCACGACCTCGCCGCCAATACCGAAGACCAGATTGAAGATTTCTGCGCCGGCCACATCGGCCTCGGCCACTTTCAGCGTCAGGCGGAATTCGCGCCACTCCTGACCAAGTGCACCGAAGTTGCGCTTCAACTGGTTGCGTAAGAACACCTGACGCCCATATTCCTTTGACTTCCCGTACACGTAGACGATGACGCTGACATTGGGGGAGGAGATGGCCCCATCCGCTGCCGTCACCTTCTGTCCGCCGCGTGCCCGGAAGGTGAGCGCGTACTCCACATCCGCTTTCCCTGTTGCCGGCGTCTGCACGTGAGCGTTCATGGCGCGCACGCGGAGGGCCTGACGACCGCTGTACACGGTCTCGCCTGCCGGGCCCATGAGCAGATCGAGCGCATCAGTCGCCATGGAGGCCGCTGGATTGAGATGCCACCCCGCACTGCCCTCCTCGAATCCGCCGTTGGGTAGAAGGTTGAGCGCCATTACGCTCGACCACGTCGGCCCAAACACCAGCAACAACAGGCACGTTGTGAAAAGCAGGCGCATTATATCTTCCCATCATGCAGTGGACACGGCGTCATTCGTCTACGACGGAAAATCTCGACCAGCGCCTGCCACTTTGGAGTGTCGCAGCACGACATGGGGCTTCGGCCTCGTCTCGAACGACGTATTTCGGATGAAGCGCATCACTGATTGTCGCATAATACTTTCCCTCCTGCCAAGCGCCTGCAGCACATACCGTGGAGGAAGGGGATGCCAATCGCTCGCTCAGCATGGTATACTCTGGCCGTGTTGTTATTGTCTGCCGGTCATTGAGTTGGTCGAGTCAGGCGCACTCCCTATCAACACCCTGACGGCATCACGTATTGCCGTGTCATGTCAGGTATTGAGGAGCGTACGATGAAGACACTGGTCATTGGCGGTACCGGGCATATCGGTAAATTTCTGGTGCAGATGTTGCTGGAGGATGGGCAGGAGGTGATTGTTCAATCCTCCGGCCGAACGCCTGTGCCAGTGGCGCCCAATGGCGCGCGGGTGAAGTACGTCGGCATGCCGTATGCGGAGTCGCTGCAGAATGGTTCCTTGCTGGAACTGCTGCAGAACGAACAGCCGCAGGCCGTCGTCGATATCCTGCAGGGGCAGAATGCGGGCGTCTATCATGCTTGCCGGCAGGCCGGGGTGGCGCAACTGGTGGTGTGCGGTTCGGTGTGGATGTTTGGCAGGCCCAAAGTCGTCCCGACGCCGGCGGTGGCCCAGACCGACTGCCCGTTTGACGGCTATGCACAACGTTATGCCGAAATGCTGGCGGTGCTCGCGCTCGCCGCACAGGATGGCTTTGCCTTCACGGCCATCATGCCCCCGAACATCTGCGGCCCCGGCAAGATTCCCCTCGATGGGTGGGGAGGGCGCTCGCTGGAGGCGCACCGTGCGCATCAGCGGGGTGAAGAAGTCGTTCTCCCCGACCCGGGCACGAACCTGGTCGGCCCCTGTGATGCCGAGGATGTCGCGCAGGCGTTTTTCCTGGCCGTGAAACATCCCGAGGCGGCCGGTGAGATTTATAATGTGGGTTCTGCGTACGCCCTCACTTCGGAGCGTTTCATCGCCACCTACGGGGAAATCTACGGTTCGTCGATTCCCATCCGCTATGTCGCCCCGGACGTATACGCCCGAGAGATCCTGCCCGACGTGGGCGCCAATTTCCACTTCCTCGCGCACATGTGCCCGGATATCTTCCGCACCGCGTTGCGCCTGGGCTACGCCCCACGCTACACCCCCGAGCAGACGATGGAACGCGCGGTACGCTGGATGTACGAGGAAGGCCTGTTGACGCCACAGGCGTAATCGCTGCGACACTCACCCGTGCATGTCGCATTGCCATCTATGGCAAGGTCTGTGATGGGAAGCCACACTCTGGCTTGCTTCGACGCCAGCCCCCGCATCGTATGCGTGGGGGCTGGCGTCGAAAGGGTGTGCCGCTCGGTCATCTCCCATTCTCCCGCCTGTGCGGGGGGATTGGCCTTCATCCCGAGTCGCGTGACCGACCCCGGGACGTCCTCGAAATGCGTTTCAGCAGTATGCGCCGTTATTCGGCCCACTTGCTCCGCAGATAGTTCACCACCAGTGACTGCTCGACATCGGAAATCGCCGGGATGAAAATCAGCGTTTCAGTCATGTCCGCGCGCACCTGATGGGAATCCGGATGC
>JAGUZN010000258.1 GCA_020060775.1 Armatimonadota bacterium | reverse complement strand
CCGGCGATGTACAGCGTGCCCGTCGCCTGCCCGGTGTTGGCGGCGGGTGGATCGGAGCAGCCGGCGAGCAAGATGCCCAGCGCAATGATAGTGACGGCGGCGACCAGCCGCGGAACGGACATGCGGATACCCCTTGATGCAGTGGTTACCCTATGGGTACCCGGTGCCGCCGCGTGCTACGCCTGTTGCCGGTTACTGCTGCGCCAGCCATTCGTCCCAGTAGGTGTTCTGCGGGAAGCTCAACTTCGCATACGGTGTTTTTACTTCGTCACGGACAAAGACGATGGGAGCGGGCAGGTAGATGCTCAAGCCTCCCACGCGCGTGGCGTATCCGGCATCCGAAGGTTTATAGGCGTAATTGGCCAGCACTGCCTGCGCCATCGCCGCCTGCACCTCGCCGGCGTACTGCTGCACCAGCGTATCGGGAATAGCGGCCTTCACCTGATTGGTGTAATCGTAGAGATCGCGCAAATCGCGGGTGAGCATGCTGTAGAATTCGGTATTATCTCGGGCGGTCGCCACGGCCTCCCGATACGATGGCGCGACGGCTGTTAACCGTTGGGCGAGCGTGCCCAGGGCAGATGCCAGCTCGTCAGTACGGCTCAGGTCGATTGTCGAGCAGGTCAAGGTCATGCCGAAGCGCTCGCGCCAGTCATTAAAGATGGTTGCCGACAAGTCCCGCGCCAACTGCCCGGGAGATTTGAGGAGTCCCTCGCTTGAGGTGAAGAGGGCCAATACTTTTGAGTAATCATACCCTGGGCCGGGCGATTCTTCGGCGGAGACGACCATGTAGTCCGCCTGACCGCGAATCTGGTAGGCGACTTCCATCGTCGCCATCAGGCAGGCGTCGGCAGCCACAATATCGATCGGGTAGAGCGCATCGAGCGCCCACGAGAGGTCGTAGACCTTGATCGCGTTGGAATAGCCGGAGGAGAAGTCATACGCAATAGCGCGGGAGCGATCGTCATAGGGGCTCCACCCCGTGCCATGATCCCAGAGAATGAGCGTGTAGTGTTCGGCCGGCGCGTACTGCTGCCCCCAGGCGATGAAATCGTTCAAGGTCTGCGGATTACTGGTATCAACCTCGCCCATGCTCTGTAACAGGGTGGAGGTGATGAGTGCGGGATCATCATCCTTGACTACCTCGTAGCGGCGGCATTCGGTCCAGTCGCCGTTGGTGCTGTCATACCCCGGTGTACGGTCGAGTTGCACCAGTACTTTTACGTCGCCCGTAGAGCCGACCATTTCCATCTGGTTAAAGTCTTCAATGGCCCACTGCTCCAGATCATTATCGGCAGCCATGTACACCATGATGGTCCACTTATAATCCGCCTGATCGAGGGAGGGCACCTGCGGGGTATTGTCGCCTTCCAGTACGAGCACATCGAGCAGGGTGCGCACGAAGCCTGTGCCTTCCACAATGAGTTGCTGGTTGCCGCAGGGCACGTTGGCTATGCTGAAGTATCCCTGGGCGTTCGTCTGTGCCGTCAGGTGGGGGTAGTCACGCACGAATACGGTGGCGCCCTCCACCGCCCGCTGGTCGTCCACCCGCGTGGCGTTGACGAGCAACTTGCCGGCCGCACCGTCAGTGTAAATATACCCGCTGACGGTGCCGGTAGCCCCGGGGTTGATGATCGGGGTGGATGGGGAATCACTGCCGCCGCAGCCGGCGAGGACCAGGAGGGCGGCCAACGCCGCCAGGGATATCATGTACCGCATAGCGCCTCACAGGAAGAGAGTCCAATGCCGCACTGGTCTAGATCACGGCAGGACGGTTATTTGCCCAATTGTACCCAAAAGTCATAGAAATGCAACGTCCTGCAGAGTGCTCGCCGGGGTGCAGGGCGAGACATTGGTCAAAAGATGTGCGAAGCTATCGTTCGGCGAGCACATGGCGGGGGATGCCGGCATAGTCATCGATGATGCACACCTCACGCCAGCCGTGCTCACGGCACACATTGGCGACGGCCGACGCCTGCCCCGCCCCGGTTTCCATGGCGAGCAGGCCGGGGGCACCGAGCACAGCGGGGCTTTCGGTGATGAGGCGGCGAATGAGATCAAGGCCATCCTTGCCGGCCAGCAAGGCGGTGGGGGGCTCGTAGACGCGCACCTCGGGCATGAGGCCGGGGAATTCCTCATCGGCGATGTACGGCAGATTCGCGACCAGCACATCGACGGGCGTGCAGCCTGCCTCAATCAGGGGGGCGGTGAGATCGCCTTCCAGGAAGGTGATGCGCTCTTCTACGCCATGGCGTTGCGCATTACTGCGCGCCACCTCCAACGCATGGGGGGAGAGATCGGTGGCGATGACCTGCAGCGCCGGGAGTTCCGCGGCCAGCGTCACGGCGATGGCCCCGCTGCCCGTGCCGATATCGGCGATGGTGGTATGCGCCGTCCGGCGCAGCCAGGCGAGTGCGGCTTCCACCAGCAACTCTGTTTCCGGGCGCGGCACGAGGACGTCGGCGGAAACCACGAAGGCGCGCCCGTAGAATTCCCATTCGCCAAGCTGGTAGGCCAGCGGCTCTCGTTGTCGGCGGCGTGTCAGCAGATCCGTGAAGTGCCGGGTCTGCTCAGTGGAGAGCGATTGTTCGGGGTGCGACCAGAGCCAGCCGCGCTGTCGTCCCACCACGTGCGCCAGCAACACTTCGGCATCCAGGCGTGCGCTGTCGATGCCCGCATCGGCAAGCTGCGGGATCGCGTCCGTCAGAATCTCTCGCACAGTTGTCATGGTGTCACCATATGGCTTTGGATGTAGTCGACGGTGCGGCGCAGCCCCTCGTCCAACGTCACCTGCGGCGACCAGCCGAGGGCCGAGGCGGCCAGCGCGGGATCCAGGTAGATGGCCTGCACTTCGCCGGCGCGTGCCGGGGCGTACATCGGCGATTGCGCGTAGTGCGTGGTGGCTGCCAGTTTTTCGAAGATGTCGTTCACGGTGGTGCCAATGCCTGTGCAGATATTCACTGTCATATAATTCGGGATCTCCAGCGCGCACAGATTGGCACGCACCACATCGCCCACGAAGAGATAATCGCGCACCGCCTGGCCGTCGCCGAAGATCGTCACCGGTTCGCCTTCAAGCATGTTCCCTGCGAAGATGGCTACCACGCCCGCCTCGCCGCGCGTATTCTGCCGCGGGCCGTAAATATTGCTGTAGCGGAGGATGATGGAGGGCAGGCCATAGGTGCGCCAGAACATGCCCAGGTATTGTTCCACGGTGTACTTGGATACGCCATAGGGTGACAGCGGGCGGATCGGGTGCCGCTCATCGACGGGCAAGTATTCGGGTTCGCCGTAGACCGCGCCGCCAGTGGAGGCGTATACGACCTGCTGCACGTCATGGGTGACAGCCGCCTGCAGAAGATGCAACGATCCGGCAATGTTCACCTGCGCATCGTACACCGGGTCGGCAGTGGAATGGCGCACATCGATTTGCGCAGCGTGATGGTTGATCACCTGTGGGCGAAACTCGGCGACGACGCGTTCGACCGCAACGGCATCACGCAGGTCGGTCTGGAACAATTGCGCCTGCGGTGAGATATTCTCTTGCCGGCCGGTGGAGAGGTTATCCAGCACCGCCACGGCGTGGCCGTCTGCAAGATAGGCATCGACCACATTGGAACCGATGAAACCGGCTCCCCCCGTCACAAGTATGCGCATTGCGACTCCTTCAAACGCGAGCGACTGCCGTCAGACGTGGATGAGTCCCCTGACGTCATCCTCCTGCAGGGGACCGATCGCGGCGAAAGTCCAGGAGTCGAGGTGCAGGATCTCCTCCATTACTCCAGCCGCCTCCTCAAGGGTAACGCGTTCGAGCCGGTCCATCAAGTAGCCCAGTGGGTACACTTCGCCCCATGTCATCCAATGCATGGCCAATCGACGCATACGTTCCGCAGTGCCTTCTAATGAAAGAGCCATGCCCGCCTTAAGCTGTTCTTTCAAACGCTGGAATTCCTGTGGGGGCAATCCGGTGCGCTGCAGGTCGAGGATTTCGCGACGGACCAGGCCCACCACTTCGGCAAAGGAATCGGGACTGGTGGCGCCGGTTGCACACCACAGGCCGGTATCCTTGAAGCCCAGCGTGTAGGAGGAGACATCGTAGGCCAGCCCCCGTTTTTCGCGGATCTCCTGGAAGAGGCGCGAGGTGGTGGAGCCGCCCAGCGCGGCGTCGACGAGCACCAGCGCGAAGTTGCGTTCGTCGTGCGCCGGGTAGGTGCGCGCGCCCCAACAGAAGTTCACCTGCTCCTCATCGTCCTCTTCCACCAGCAGGGGCAGGATCTCGCCCATGGGGCGGAGGGGGTCGTGGACGGCCACGCGCGGGAGATCGGCAAAAGCGTCTTCGACGCGGGCGGCCAGGTCGTCGTGATCGAGCTTTCCCGCGGCGGTAATGATCACGCGCTCGGCAGAGAAGTGCCGTCGCCAGCAGTCGAGCACCGCAGTCTGGTCGAACCCCGCCACGCTCGTTTCGTTGCCCAGGATCGGATGACCCAGCGCGCCGTTGTGCCACAGCCCTTCCATGAGCAGGTCGTGCACGCGTTCCTCACCCAGCAGTTCATACTTGCGTATCTCCTCGATGACTACTTGCCGCTCGCGTTCGATCTCTTCGGGCGGGAAGGTGCTGTTGACGATCATATCGGCGAGCAGTTCCACTGCCGCCGGCAAGTGGTCAGTGAGCACACGCGCATAGAGGTGCGTCGCGTCGCGTTCGGTATACGCATTCAGTTGGCCACCGATTCGTTCGATGGCTTCGGCCAGATGATAGGGGGAGTGAGTCGGCGTGCCCTTAAACAGCATGTGCTCCAGAAAATGCGCGATGCCGTGGTTGCCCTCGTCTTCATCGCGCGCGCCCATGTCCGTCCACACGCCGAAGGTAACGGTGTCCAGGCCGGGGAGCGACTCGGTAATGAATCGGATGCCGTTGTGTAATTGCGAGATGCGGAACTGCTCCATCGTCGACACAGGGTACCTTTCGTTATAAGTCCGCGTCATGCGGGGGCGAGGCCCAGCATTTCAGCGGTGATGGGGCCTTCGCGCAGGATGGTGGGCGGCGCGGTGGTACAATCGACCACGGTAGAGGGCACGCCCTGCGGGGACGGCCCGCCATCAATGATCAGGTCCACCAATCGATGCAACTGGGACAGCACCTCATCGGCCGTGGTCGCCGGGGCATGCCCGCTGCGGTTGGCGCTGGTGGTGGCCAACGGCGTTTCCAACAAGGCGAGCAATTGCTGGGTGATCGGGCTATTGGGGATGCGCGTTCCGATGGTCTTGCCACCGCCCAGTACTTCGGCGGAGATGTCGGAGCGTGCAGGCAGAATGATGGTGAGCGGGCCGGGCCACCAGCGCTCCATGTAGGCGCGCGCCGACTCGGGTAGCCCGGCGGCGACCTGCGGCCAATACTGCGCGTCGGCAAACATGGCGATCAGCGGCAGGTGCGCGGGGCGCCCCTTGATCTCGTAGATGCGCCGCACGGCCTGACGGTTGAACAGGTCACACCCCAGTCCGTATACTGTATCAGTGGGAAAGGCGATCACACCGCCTTCGCTGACAATGCGCGCGGCCTTAGCCAGGGAATCCGGCGTAGCCCAGGCCACGCGCGATCCATGATCGAACATGCCGATACCTCGTCCTGTAATCTTTTCCCGCCCAATGTACGTTATCCTGCCGAAAGCCGGCAATCCGATCGCCCACTTTCAGCAGGAGTGGAGGCATCGTTGCCGGAATTGATGAAAGAGATGCACATTCCGGCGCGCGTACACGGGTGCGCGCTACTGTTACGATAGAGGAGCGGAGCATGGAACTGATCGTGCAACAGGGCGACCTGACGCAGGCCGCCTGCGACGTGTTGGTCGTCAACCTGTTTGAAGGCGTCACCCATCCCGGCGGGGCCACCGGCGCGGTGGACCGTGCGCTGGGGGGGTGGATCACCGACCTCATCGCCCAGGAACAGTTCAAAGGCAAGCTGAACGCCACGCTCGATGTTCCGACCTTCGGCAAGCTGCCCGCAAAGCGCGTGGTGGTGGTTGGCCTGGGCAAGGCGGAGGCATTCGGCGAGGAGCAGATTCGCCAGGCGGCGGCGACGGCGGTGAAGCGCGCCAAAGCGCTGCAGGCCGAAACCATGGTGACGCTGTTGCATGGCGCGGGCATTGCCGGGTTGCCCCCCGCGGCCTGCGCGCAGGCGGTGGCCGAAGGCACGGTGCTCGGCGCTTATGAGTTTGACAAGTATAAGTCCGCGCCCAAAGACGAACCCAAGCGGGTGCTGGGCACGGCGATGATTGTGGAACACAGCGCCGAAAAGATCGCTGTCATCGAGGAGGGGGTCACTCGCGGGCGCATCGTCGCCGACGCGGCGAACATGGTGCGCGATCTGGCGAATGAACCGCCTGACGTGGTGACGCCCGATTACCTGGCGCGCACCGCCCGGCAACTGGCCGAGGACGGCGGGCTACAGTGTGACGTGTGGGATGAAGGGCGCATCGTGGAGGAGCGCATGAACTGTCTGGCCATGGTGGGGCGCGGCAGCGCGCACCCGCCGCGCTTCATTCACCTGGACTACATGCCCGCAGGCACGCCGGCCCGGCGCATTTGCCTGGTGGGGAAGGGGATCTCCTACGACAGCGGCGGCCTGTCGCTGAAACCGGCCGAGCACATGCGCCATATGAAGACGGATATGTCAGGAGCGGCGGCGGTGCTGGGGGTGATGCAGGCCATCGCACAACTCAAGCCACATGTAGCCGTTACCGGCCTCATTCCCACCTGCGAGAACATGGTCGGCGGCGCGGCATACAAGGTCGACGATATCCTGCGCGCGCGCAACGGCAAAACGATCGAAGTCGACAATACCGATGCCGAGGGGCGGCTCATCCTGGCCGATGCACTCTCCTATGCCGCCGAGCAGCAATATGACGCGGTGATCGATATCGCCACCCTCACCGGCGGCTGCGTCATCGCCCTTGCCCGCGTGTGGACGGGTGTCATGGGCACAGACCAGGAGTTGATCGACGCCATCATCGCCGCCGGCGCGCAGACCGGCGAGAAGATGTGGATGCTCCCATTTGACGACGAAGTGCGCAGCATGCTGGACAGCGATATCGCCGATATCAAGAACTCCGGCGGGCGCGAGGGGTCATCCATCCAGGGCGGCATGTTCCTGAAGGAATTTGCCGGGGAGCAGCCGTGGGCGCACCTGGATATCGCCGGCACATCGTATCTGGACAAAGCTCGCGCCTACGAGCCGAAAGGCGCGACCGGCGTGCCGATGCGCACGTTGGTGGCGTATCTGCTGCAGCAGGCAGCGCAGTAGTCTGCCGATTATCGTGGTTGAATGACCATGCCTATCACCGGCGATGATGCCCAGCGTTATTACCGTCATCTGATCCTGCCCGGTTTCGGCGAGGCCGGGCAGGAGTGCTTGCGCACCTCCCGGGTGTTAGTGGTGGGGGCTGGCGGGCTCGGTTCGCCGGCGGCGCTGTATCTGGCGGCCGCCGGGGTGGGCACGCTGGGCATTGCCGATGCTGACGCGGTGGAACTCTCCAATTTGCAACGGCAGATCCTGCACGGCACCCCACAGTTGGGCCAGGCGAAGGTGGAATCGGCGCGCGCGCGCCTGCACGGTCTGAACCCGGGCGTCGCGGTGATCGCCATCCCGCAGCGCATCACGGAAGCGAACGCGCAGAGCATGCTGGCCGATTACGATGTCGTGCTGGATTGCACCGATAACTTCCCCTCGCGGTTCCTGCT
Organism: Armatimonadota bacterium; assembly: GCA_020060775.1. Taxonomy (GTDB): domain Bacteria; phylum Armatimonadota; class Hebobacteria; order CAIYQO01; family CAIYQO01; genus JAGUZN01. The sequence goes on along the minus strand of JAGUZN010000258.1, from coordinate 1,930 downwards.
CAATGCGGCGTGCGTGCGGCTGGGGAAGCCGCTGGTCTTCGGCAGTGTATACCACTTCGAGGGGCAGACCACCGTGTTCGACGCCCGCCGGGGGCCCTGCTACCGCTGCCTGTTTCCCGACCTGCCGTCGGAGGCCTATATGGCGGAACGCGCGCAGAGCGGCATACTCGGAGCTGTGCCGGGCATCATCGGCGCCGTGCAGGCGACGGAGACGATCAAGCTGCTGCTCGGGGTGGGGGAACCGCTCATCGGGCGCTTGCTGTTGCTCGATGCGCTGACCATGCGTTTCCGCGAAGTGCGCCTGCAACGCCAGCCGGACTGCCCGCTGTGCGTGTAACTATCGCGTGAATTCCTCCTGATTCTTTCACTTATCCTGCAGGTGTTTTGAACCCGGCATCGTATCCAACCTCTGGTAACCTTTGCGGGGGGATGCGATGTCCTCAACCACGCTGCGCATTGATTCGCTAATGATAACGGCGTCTGACCTGGGCGAGGAGAACCCCCTGCCTGCATTGGGCATTGGCCGATCCATACCTCCTCCGCAGTTAGCTGATAACATTCCCCCCGACGTGCGCGAGCGCGTCGGCTACGGGGCGCGAGCGCATTGCCTGCCGTATCGCCTGCAGGACGGCTATAGCGAGGCGATGCAGCCACAGAGTTTGCGCACGGCGGTGCTGGAGAATGACTACCTGCGGGCCACCTTTCTGCTCGAGTTGGGCGGCAGGCTCTGGTCGCTGGTGCACAAGCCGAGCGGACGCGAGTTGCTGGCGAACAAAGCGATCATCCGCTATCGCAATCTAGCGGTGCGCAATGCCTGGTTTGCCGGCGGGGTGGAATGGAATGCCGGCATACAGGGGCATTCTCCGTTCACCTGTTCCCCGGTGTTTGCCGCACGGCTCACGGCGCCTGACGGCTCACCGGTGCTGCGCCTGTACGAGTGGGAGCGCATTCGGGAGATACCGTATCAGATCGACGTGCTGCTGCCAGCCGACTCGCCGTGGTTGTTTGTGCACGTGCGCCTGGTCAACCCGCATGAGCGGACGATCCCCATGTACTGGTGGTCGAATATCGCCGTGCCGGAAGAGCCGGATACTCGCGTGCTGGCGCCGGCGAAAGAGGTGATCGGCGTCAGCGATGGGTGGCGCTCGTTTGCCATGCTGCCGCTGCCCGACGGCCCGGGGTACGACCTGACGTATCCCGGTCGGGTGTACAACGCGTACGAGTTCTTTTTCTACATCCCCAACGATCGCCGCCCGTGGGAAGCTGCCCTCGATGCACAAGGTCACGGATTGGCACATGTTTCCACCGCGCCGTTATGTGGGCGCAAGCTGTTTCTCTGGGGCACTGGTCCGGGAGGGCGGCGCTGGCAACGTTTTCTCTCCGACCGCGAGGATGATCCCTATATTGAGATCCAAGCCGGGGTTGCCCGCACGCAGCACGAATCGTTTCCGCTGCAGCCCGGTGAAACGATGGACTGGATTGAGGCCTACGGATTGCTAGAGGCTGATGCATGCCGGGTGCATGGCGCAGAGTGGGGCGGCGCGGTGGCGGCGGTGGAACGACGACTCGCGGCCCTGCTGCCGGCACATCGCCTTACCGATGTGCTCGAACACGGTCGAACGGTGATGACACATCCGCCCGAGGAGATCCTGCATCGGGGGTCGGGCTGGGGTGCGCTGGAACGTCGACGGCGCATCATGGACGGTGAAGTGCAGACCGATGAATCGCCATTGCCTTTTGATGATGCCTCGCTGGGCGAAGAGCAAATCCCGTGGCTCGTTCTGCTCAAGGACGGCGCACTGCCGGAGGGAGACCCGCAGCATGCCCCTGGCGCCTGTCTGGTGCAGGATGCTTGGTGCAAGCGGCTGGAGGCGGCGGTGCATGCGGGCCGGGGGGATCACTGGTTGAGCTGGCTGCACCTGGGCGTGAT
>JAGUZN010000155.1 GCA_020060775.1 Armatimonadota bacterium | reverse complement strand
GTACTCGCAGCATTTCGCCGACGTGCTCGACCTGCGGCGGAACGCGCTGGTCACCCTGCCCATCGCCGAGGTGCTGCAGGCCCCGGGGCAGCCCAACCGGCGCTTCCTGGTGTCCCTCATGCACGAAGGGGTGCTCAGCGATCCGGTCAGCAACCTCATCGACCTGCAGCACGAGCGCGCGGTGCTCACCTTCAACAACCTCATCACCGGCACGAAGCTGGCGCCACTGCTCGGGCGCATCCTCGAACGGCTGGAACGCGCCTACGGCCGTCCGGTGGATACCGAGTTCACCGCGTCGGTGGAGGCGCAGGGCGGGGTGCGTGTGAACCTGCTGCAGTGCCGGCCGCTGTTCCTGCCCGGCGCGGCGGCCAGCGCCCCGGTGGAGGCGCACATCCCGCGCGAGCGCATCCTCTTCCGCTCGTCATCGATGATCAACGGCGGGGTGGTGCGCGACATCCGCTACCTGTTGTGGATCGACCCGCGCCGCTACAGCGCCATCGACGACATGACGGTGAAGCAGACGCTGGGGCGCATCGTCGGACGCATTAACGACCACCCGGACGTGGTGGCCGGCGGCGTGGTGATGATGGGGCCGGGTCGCTGGGGCAGCAGCAACATCGAGCTGGGGGTGAACGTGGGGTATGCCGACATCGACAACGCCGCCGTGCTGGTGGAGGTGGCGGCCGAGGAGAGCGGCCAGGTGCCCGATATCTCCTACGGCACCCATTTCTTCCAGGACCTGGTGGAGGCGGAGATCGTCTTCATGGCCGTCTTCCCCACCGAAAAAGCCGCCGAATTCAACTGCAGCTTCTTCGCCACGGCGCCCAACGCGCTGTGCGACCTGCTGCCCGCCTGCGCCCCCTACGCCGACATCATTCACCTCATCGACGTGCCCGCCGCCGCCGACGGCCGCCTGGCGCACGTCATCGCCGACTCGCAGGTGCGCAAGGGGATTTGTTTTTTGGAGTAGAAGACAGAAGACAGAAGACAGAAGACAGAAGGGGGCCGCTCGCGCGGCCCCTTTTTAGTTCCAAGTTCCAAGTTCCAAGTTCCAGGTTGCAGAGTGCAGATGGGGGTGGAGGGTGGCCGTCCCTGGCCGTCGCATCACACCGATCTCTGACTCACCTCCGATCCCCCGGGCTGGTAGTCAGGCACGCAGCACAAGCGGAGTGCCGTAGCGCCCAGGGTCTCGAGTGCCAGGTCCCAGGGGAAGGGAACACCTTCACATCGCACCATCTCCTGAAACATCCCCAACATCACTTGACAATGCAATCACATGTTTGCTAACATATACACAGAACATCCGTTAGCGCGCATATCCGCGCGCCACGTTGGCACACACCCATACGGAAGCCCACACGACACGGGCTGCTGACACCCCCCGGGGTGACGGCAGCCCGTGCGCGCTCAGAAGCACGGAAGAGGAGGACACAGATGATGGGAGATTGGATGCAGGCCTACCGCGCTGCCGGCGGCCGCCGGCAGTTGGAGAATCGCCTGATACAGGAGCTTCACTGGCAACCCAGCAAAGCCCGGCAGTATGCCGCGGCCGCGGAGCATATCGCCTTGTTCGGCATCGATCCGCTGACCGGCTATACCGATGTCGATACGGCCGGGCGCACGCGCCTTGCTACGGCGGAGTCTTCCAATGCGACACTGCAAAATGCCTATGCCGGCGCGTGGCAGCGCATCGAGCAATTCCGACGGCAACCGACCAACGACCCGGTCCGCCAGCAGCAACTCGCCAACCTGCAGCGCTTGATCGATGATCAACCGCGCGATGGCGTCCCGAAGTTCGTCGGTGATATCACGAAGTTCTTCACCAATCCGCTGGAGACCATCCAGGCCGGCCTGGATCGGGTGACCGCCCCCGCGCGCCCAGCGCAGCCAACCCCCAGGCGACAGGCGCAGGCGAAACCCAAACAACCATCGCCACCGGAAACCTCCGAGCAGCGCAAGGCGCGCCTGATTAAGGAGTGGGATGCGCTGTACGGCAAAAACGACACAAAGAGCCTGGACCGCCAGATCGATCTCTTCGAGGCGCTGTGGGCGCTCGAAGTCTACAAGACGCTGTCTCCGCACGCCACACAGCGCCGGCGCAGCAAGTGGATTGACGAGTACCAGGCGATCGCGCGGAGCAGTAATCCCGACGTCGCCCGCGCCATGGCGCTCTGGAACCGTATTCACAATACGGGGGTCACCCCGCCCATCGCGGAAACGCTTCGCAGCCATCTGCAGAAGACCAAGGAAGGCCAGGCCTTCCTCAAGGTGGCCGACGCGGCCGTACACCAGGAAGACGCCGAACGCGAGGCACGGATCGCCAATGCCCAACAGGCTGACACGCCGGCGGGGAAGGCGCCAACGGGCGTCTCCACGCCAATCGGAGGACAGATTTACCCCGGCATCACGCCCTCGTCCGTGCCTGATGGGCGAGAAGCCATGCTCATGAATATGACCGGTGAGGAGTATCTCCAATGGCGTGCGCAACTCCCTCAACCCCAGCCGGAACTGCAACGCCCCAAGGCGACGACGCAACCCGTTACAGAGCGTACACAGCGCGTTGAAATACCGGGTGAGCAGGTGTATCCGGGCATTGAGCCATCCCCGTATCCCAATAGTCGTGAAGCTATGCTCATGAATAAGACAGGTGAGGAGTATCTCCAATGGCGAGAACAATTGCCACCCCTCAGACGGACGCGCACCGTAGAGATCACACCGGAACGCTCGACATTAGGTCAGGATATTGGCGGCTTCGCAGGGGGCACTCTCGGTATGATCGTGGGAGAGCTGATCAATCCGTTCGGTGGTGGGCTACCGGGGGCTGCCATCGGAGCAGCCCTGGGTAGCGGCGCCGGCGACTACCTTGAACATCGCGAAGTAGATGAGGCGTTCAAAGCCGGCATTATTGATGGAACGCTGACATTTGGCATCGGGAAGATCGGCAGCAAGTTCGCCGGACCAATGGCCACCAATATCGCGGAAGATATGGCATCCCAGGTGCCCTTGCCTAAGGGGTTGGAAAATATTGGGGTATTGCAAATCTCAAGAGCAGAACGCGATGCAGCGTATGAGGCAAGTACCAAAGCACTTGATCAAGCATACCATACCTCGGCTGATGCATTTGAACACACATGGAACGATTTCGTCCGCACACAATATAATCGTTCGCTCGCGAGAGTCGAAAACTGGAAATCAAGGGAAATTGCCCGTGGAGCAGATAAGGCAACCATCGCAAAGCAAGTGAGCGATCTACGCTATTACCTACGCGCTAAGTACCAGATACTGACTACAGATATGGCAAGACAATGGATTGCACAGCGGAACAATTATCGGTATGATGGTCATCCAGTAGGACCAACTTTCGAATACCTTAAAAACGTCAAACTACGAACGTTTGACGAGATTCTAGAATCCGCCACGCGTTCAGGTGGAAAGGACATGAGGTTAACACAATGACCTTGATTGTGCTGCGCGAGGTGTATGGCGGACGCGTGGGGGCATTAGATGCGCTCACGGGGCCTATCCAGTTTCACGCGCACTACTGGCATCTCCGAGCGCAAGGGGCGTACCAGTATCTGGATGGGCATTTTGTCGCAGAATTTTCCTACCGCCAGCGCCTGTATCTCCGTCTGGATGCGCAGCTCATACCGGTTGAGGATGGCATGTCCGCGCGGTTGGAGGATGACGGACCGCAGCGCGTGTTGACGATCTTCCGCCAGGGTGAACCGATCGTCGTGTTACGCTACACGCCCAACACCTACGAGCAGACCTGGGCCGATTGGGACTGGGAGAGGGAAGCGGATCTTCGCGACATCGGGCCGCAGATCGTCAACGTGGTGAACGACGCGGAGATCCGACAACGGGCGTACGCACGGGAACCGCTGCCTGAGCACCAGGCCATGGCCGAGCGCTGGGCGCGCATCGAATTCGAATAAACGACTCCGGCGGAGGATGCGCCATGCGACCTGTGATCCTGACCGAGATTGTCACGTACGACCGCACGATGCTTGATGGGCCGGAAGGGCCGCTGCGCGAGGACATCGCCGTGCACG
>JAGUZN010000331.1 GCA_020060775.1 Armatimonadota bacterium | reverse complement strand
GTTGTTTCCCACGGTGGCGGAGACGCCCAGTGCTTCAGCGGCGGACGCGACATCCATACGCGGCGTCGTGCGCGCATCGGGGGCGGCGTGCCCCGACGGCACGGGCGTAAGTCTAGTGGTCACTGTCGCGACGGCAGGCATGCTTTCCGCATGCGCCTGCATACCCTCGGGCACGACCGATGCCTGGCTATACGCCCCACTCTCCGCATGTTGCGCCGGACCCGCTTCTCCGCCGATAGGCGTGACCAGTACTTCTCCCTCGATCACCGGTTCGGCTACCGCGGCATGGTTGATGGGCGAAGGCAACACGGGGAGCGCATGTTGAGCGAGTGATTGCTGTTGTTGATTGATGAGTTCACCGGCATGCTGATGCTCTTCAGCTTCATCTGCGACGAGCGATTCACCCTCTGTCTCCGCCTCGGGTGCGGCCTCTCCTTCAGGGGAAGCCTGCGGTCTTACGGCGGCTGTGTGCCGCAAGGCAGCCCATGCCTGGGCGGAGGCGGCGGCCTGTTGCGGCAGCGGCGTCGTTACACCTTCGGCAGGGACGGCAGGCGGCGTGGCGGGGATTTCCATGCCACGGGCGGTGGCAGCGCCGACGATCCCGGCCACCAGCAAGGCGAGGCTGGTGCGATCCAGTGAGCGCAGCGCCTCGGATTGATCGGCGTGCACCAGAGCGGTGCGAACAATCGATGGCATGCGCACTGCAGGCATCGACACACCGTTCACCGCCCCATCATCCGCAGCCGACATCGATTGCATTGACTGCTCAACGAGGGGGAAAAAGGTATCCGATTGTGGTTGCGCCTCTCCCCATCCCCCACCAGGCGCAGAGAGCCCGGTCGAGAGGAACATGGTATCAGCGAACATCACACCTTCGTGCATCGATAACTCCGTAAGAGGGCACAGGGCTCCTCACAAGGAGAATATCGCCATTCAGTGCGGGAAACTTAAGCCAGTGTAGTGAAAAAACGACGGGGTTGATCGTTATTCGTCCTGGCCGGCGAGGGCGAGCACGCGGGTGACATACTGTTGGGTTTCCGGATAGGGCGGGATAGCCTGATAGCGCTGCACGGCGCCGGGGCCGGCATTATAGGCCGCCAGCGCGAGGGGCTCGTCGCCGTGAAACCGGTCAAGCTGTTCACGGAGATAGCGTGCGCCGCCCAGGATGTTTTGTCGGGGGTCGAAGGGATCGACCACGCCGAGTCCGGCCGCGGTGGACGGCATGAGTTGGGTCAGCCCCATGGCGCCGCGCGGGCTGACGGCACGGGGATTATAATGCGATTCAGCCTGGATGAGCGCGCGCAACAGGGCAGGACGCAATTGGTACCGGGCGGCGGCCTCGGCAATCATCGACTCGTAGGCTTCGGGCGCGGGTCGGCCTGCCGGGGGCGCCGCATCGTCCTCCAGCGCATACGCCATCACACCGGCGAATCCGACGCCGGGCTGTTCCGGCTGTTCAGCCGCGGGATCGATAGCCCGAATGCGGTGTCGGATTTCCGCTATACGTTGTTGTACCTGGGCCAGATGCTCGTCAATGGTCGCACTCATCGTATTGCCATCACAGTATCGACAGATCAGGGTTACAGCGTCCGGCTGCGGGCTTGTTCGCGCGCCAGGCGAGGCAGCACTGCTTCTTCCATCGTTTGCAGTTCAACGCGTTCGGCTTCCTTGCAGTAGTCAGCGTACTGCTTGTCGCGCAGCTTTTCCAACACCTGGCGTTTGCGCATCGCGGCGATGACATCCTGCATCACCTGCTCGGCACGCCGTTCCAACCCGGCGAGCACCTCGCGGCAGCGGGCGAGTTGTTCGCCAAGGTCCTCGAGATGCAGCGTCCGCGCATGCATTTCCAGCGGATCGAACGATGCCTGTTGCGCCTCGGTCATACAGGCGAGTTGATGGCGGCGCGCCTCCTCAACGGCGTCAAGTTTTCGGCGTGCCTCCAGGATCTGCTGCTGCACCTCCGCCAGACGGAGGAGTTGTTGCTCCTCTTCTTCCAGTGCACGGTCCAGCACCACTTGCAAGCGAAAATTAAATCGTTTCATGCATTCACCGCCTGCAGTTCACGCGAGGGTACAAATGCGCCCAGCGTGGAGAGCGTCTCCTGCCAGGTGGCACTTTCATCGGCCGATTGCTGTAAGAAGGCATTGGCCAGATCGATGTAAGCGATCGCTTCATCGATCTTTGGATTACTACCCTGGGCATACGCCCCGATGGAAATCAGGTCTTCGGAATTGCGGTAGGTCGCGAGGATTTCGCGCAGGCGCGTGGCGGCCTCGCGGTGCGTGGGATCAGTGATATCGGGCATGACGCGGCTGACGCTGGGCAGCACGTCAATGGCCGGATAGTGCCCTTTATCGGCGAGGTGGCGTGAGAGCACGATATGCCCGTCCAAGATGCCGCGCACGGTATCCGCCACCGGCTCGTTCATGTCGTCGCCTTCGACCAGCACCGTGTACAGCCCGGTGATGGTGCCCGCCTCACTGGTGCCGGAGCGCTCCAGTAGTTTGGGCATGGTGGCGAAGACGCTGGGGGTGTAGCCGCGCGTGGTGGGTGGTTCGCCGATGGCAAGTCCCACTTCGCGCTGTGCCCAGGCAAAACGCGTGACCGAATCCATGGTCAGCATCACGTCAAGGCCGCGATCGCGGAAGAACTCGGCAATGGAAGTGGCGACCATTGCGCCCTGCAGGCGGAGAATGGCCGGTTGGTCAGAGGTGGCGACGATCACCACGGAACGCGCCATCCCCTCGTCGCCCAGGCGCTTATCGATGAAGTCACGCACCTCACGGCCGCGTTCCCCGATGAGCGCGATGACATTGACATCGGCACTGGAGGAGCGAGCGATCATGCCGAGCAAGGTGGACTTGCCCACCCCGGAGCCGGCGAAGATGCCCACGCGTTGTCCCTTGCCACAGGTCAGCACGCCGTCAATGGCGCGGATGCCGAAACAGAGCGGTTCCTGGATAGTGCGGCGGCGCAGCGGGTGCGGCGGCGATTGGTAAATCGGGTACTCCCGATCGGGCAGGATCGGCCCTTTGCCGTCGAGCGGGCGCCCCAGGCCGTCGAGCACGCGCCCGAGGAGGCTCATGCTCACCGGCACGGTGCGCGAGGCGCCGGTGCCCACCACCTCGTTGCCGTTGGCGATGCGCTCAACGCTGCCGAGCGGCATGAGCAAGGCGCGGTTTTCGCGAAAGCCGACGACCTCGGCGGGCACAGGCGGGGTGTTGCGGCTGGTATGGATGTAGCAGAGTTCGCCGATGCTCACTTGCGGGCCCAGCGATTCCACGACCACGCCCACCACCTGCACCACTTTGCCCAGCGTTCGGGTGGTATCCAGACGCCGCACCACACCGATATACCGATCGAAGTTAATCGCCCGGCTGCTCACTCACCGGCTCCTCCAGCGCATCAGTAATCGCTCGGTTGATGATGTCGAATTGCGAGGGAATACGCGCATCCAACGACCCATTGGCCGATTCCAATACCGCGCCCCCCTGGCCGACTCTCCGGTCATCGAACAGATGGATTTCACGGACGCCGTCAATTTCGGCCATCAGGGTGGGCCGCGCGTCGGTCATCGCCGCCAGATCATCCGGGTTTACGCGCACGGACAGCGCTTCACGGTCACGCAACCGCTTCACATGGGTCCGCACCAGTTCCACGACGGCATCCGGCTTGACGGCGAGATGCTGGGCGACGACTTTTTCGGCAATCGCCACCGACAGTTTCACCAACTCGGGCTCGGCGCGGTTGTAGAAATCTTCGCGTTCGGCATTGATCTCGGCTACCAGTGCTTCCATCTCGGTCACGCGACGGTCCCAGGCGCGTCGTCCTTCCTCCTGCCCCTCTTCCATGCCCAGTTCGTGTGCCTGGCGGCGAATCACGTCAGCTTCTGCCTGTGCCGTCGCCAGGATGTCGGCTGCGTCAATTTCTGCTTGCCGTCGCACGTCCTCCATAACCACCACCGGGTCCGGCGGCGGTTGTGGAGGCTCTGGCTCGGGGAATGCAGGATCAGGCAGCCAACGCTGTTCCAACACTCCCTGCACTCCGCGCAACAGCTTAGGCATGAACGGAGGTCCTCCTCACCACTGTGCGCTCGGTCAGCGTACGCTGAGCCAACCAGATCTGCAGAACACGCTGTTGCGCCTCGGCAATTTGGCGCAATGATACGGGTGTCTGGGCGCGCAGGCGTCCCAGAATGGCCATGCGGCGATTGAACGGGAGCGCGGCGAGCATGCGCTCACGCAGCCGGAGGTCAGCGCCGCGCAAGGCGCAGAAAATCAGTGACAGATCGGCCTGGCGCAAGACGGCCTGCAGCACAGCGGCCTCGACATGCTCCAATGCGCTGAATTCGACGCGTTCAGGTTCTGCCGAGGAGGGGATGAAGCGATCTTCACCTCCGGTGATCGGAGGGAGGGTCACGCTCTCCTCCGGCGCGCTTGGCGTCGCCATGGCCGTCTCCACCATCTTCTGGAGAATTTGTCGCCCATTCACCTGTTCATCCTGGCGATGCCGCGATGCTTTAGCGCGCAAGGCGCGTTCCAGGTAGGCGCGCACTTCCGGCGCTGGCGGCACCGTCGTGCGCAGGCGCTCGGTGACCTCACCCATGAACGGCATGGGGAGCGCCGCCAGGATCGTGGCAGCACGGTCGGGTGGCAGCGCGACCAGCAGAAGTGCGGCGATATGCACCGGTTCGCCCTGCAGCAGTTCGGCAGCTCGTTGCGGGGCAATGGTGGTCAGGTAGGCGGGGCCGGCAGGGGCGACGGCGGGCTGGATATGGGCCAGCATTTCCTGCGCGCGTTCATCACCCCAGGCCTTGCCGACCATCTCCCGTACAAATCCCAGGTTCTCGTGTTGCTGTTCCTGGTGGTTGGCGATGCGTCGGAACTCACGCAGCACGGCGCGGCGCGTCTGGTTGGGTACGGCCCCCAGCGCGGCGATCTCCTTAATGACGCGGGAGACCTGTTCGGCCTCCAGGTGAGAGAGCACGGTGGCCGCATGTTCGGGACCGAGGGCGACCAACAGGGTGGCGACTTTTTGTACGTTCGAAAGTGCAAGTTGTGCCATGCTGCAAACCTCGTCGACATCCTCCGGCCGGGCGCCGGGCTGCGCTGCGCCGGCGATAGCTGCGCCGGCGGCGGTCACTCTGCATGTCCTGCTAGGCATTCTCTTCGGTAATCAAGCCTTTGATGACCTGGGCAATACGTTCGGGATTCATGTTCATCACCGTTTGAATATCCTCGCTTACCTCTTCGTCATCCATCGACGCCGATTCTTCCAAGGCGGCGAAATGCTGCAGTGCTTCTTCGGCGGAACTGGTGGGCGAGGGCAACGGATAGAGCGGCTGTGCATCTTCCTCGGGCAGCAGTTGCGCGGTGACCGGAGCCATTACCGAGCGGTAGGCGGCGAGCAGGAAGCCGAGGAAGACCACGATTACCAGGGTAGCGATGCCATATTGCATGATCATGCGGATCAAGTCTTTGCGCTGTTCCTGCTTGGCGACGACGGCGGCTTCCTTCGCAATCGTATCGTCGAAGGTGACGGGGGTCACCACAATCTGGTTCTCGGAATTTTCTGCAACAGTAACCCCGGCGGCGGCGGCTACCGCGCGCTGGAGTTCCTCAACCTTCTCGCCGGCAGCTTTCTCATCAACAAAGACGGACAGGCTCACCGCCTGGATATCGCCGGGCATCTGTTCGATGCGTTCCACGCGCTTATTGACGCGGTACTGGCTTGTTTTATCTTCCCGGGAGTAGCCCTTCGTTTTGCCGGCGCTGGCTCCCCCCGTGCCCGGGGTGGTGTTGCCCACGGCGCCGACCATGCCCAGCGTGCGCCCATCAGCGCCGGCGCCATCGCCGTACTCTTCCTTTAGCCAGTGTTCACTCTCCAGCACCCCGTTGCTGTCCTCCCCTGCGGGGGTATAGGTTTCGTTTTCGATGCGGGCGCGGTTGAAATTGATCTTCACGTTGGCGCGCACGACAGACTTATTGGGTCCGAGCACGCGGTCCAGCATGCTTTGCACGCGCTGCTCCACCTGCACTTCCGCCTGGCGCTGGATCTGCATGCGGTTGTTGCCGGCGGCATCGCTGCCGAGGTTGGGCAGATCGGAGAGCAGGTTGCCGGCGGTATCGACGACGGTGACATTCTCCGGCTCCAGCCCTTCCACCGCGGTGGCGACCAGGTGAATGACCGCGCGCACTTCTTTCGGAGAGAGCGTCTCGTTCGCCAAGTCGAGCAGCACGGAGGCACCGGGCTGCTTTTCCTCGGCGGCGTAGAGTCGTCGTTCCGGCAGCGCCAACTGCACGGTGGCGCTGCGCACCGAGCGCAGTTGCTCGATCGTGCGTCCCAGTTCGCCCTGCAGGGCGCGCAGGTAGTTGAGGCGTTCGCTGAATTCCGAGGTGCCCAACTGCGGTTTTTCGAAGATTTCGTACCCGACTTTGCCGCCTTGCGGCAGGCCTTCGCCCGCCAGGGCAATGCGCACGGTATCCGCCTGATCGCTGGGCACGTCAATGGCGCTGCCACCGTGCGTCAGGCGATAGGGCACGCGCTGTTCTTTGAGCTTTTCAACAATCGTATTGGCATCTTCTGCGCTGAGCTGGCTGTAGAGTTGAGAATAGGTGGGGGCGCTGGCCATCGAGACGACGATGGGGATGGCGGCGATCATAACGATGACGGCGACCACCAGCGTGATCTTCTGGGGCACCGTCATGTTACTCCAGGTTTCGAGAGCTTTGGCCAGGGGGTTCACCGTACTCCTCCTCTACACCTGTGCGGCGGTCACTGTCGGCCGGAGCCGAGTCTACCGCTGAGATTAAATCTGCGTCCGCATGATTTCCTGATAGGCCTCGAGCACTTTATTGCGGACCTGCAGGGTGAAGTCGAGCGACATGAGCGCATGTTCCATGGCAATCATGGCCTTGTGGGTATCGCCGGTTTCCCCGGATGCCACTTTTTCCGCCAGGTCGTTGGCGTTGTGCTGCAAGGAATTGACGTTATCGACCGCAGACTTGATCTGCTGGCCGAAGCCGGGCCCCGCGGCCCGTTCGGCAGGTTGTTCCTGTGCCGTGCGGCGCAAGGCTTGCGGCGAGTAGGTTCCGGGCTGAAATCCATCAATGCGCATGAGGGGTGCACCTCCCAACCGCTTACGCGCGTCCGATTTCCAATGCTTTGCGCGTCATCGCCTTGCCGGCGTTGAGCGCGGTGACATTCGCTTCGTAGGAGCGGGTGGCGGATACGAGATCCACCATCTCCTCCACCACATTGACATTCGGCATTTCCACATAGCCCTGTTCATTCGCATCAGGATGTCCCGGCTGATGCACGAGCCGTACGGGACGCGGGTCCTGCTGTACCTCGACCACCCGTACGCCGCCCTGCTCATGATCCTCTTCCAGCAGCAGATGCAGCCGTTTATACGGGCCACCTTCCGCTGTGCGCGTGGTTTCCGCATTCGCCAGGTTATTGGCAATCAGGTCCAACCGCGCTCGCTGGGCAGCCAGACCGCTGCCGGATATATCCATGCTTGACATCATGCACCTCCGACCATACTGCCCTGTCGGCTGTCAGGCTTAACGCTTACCTTCATGAATGGCGCTTTTTAGGGCGCGGAATTTCATTGACAGCATCTGGATGGCTGTCTCGTACTGCAGGGTGTTTTTCGCCACGCCCACCATCTCCCGCTCGATATTGACATTGTTGCCGTCAAGGCGGCGAGGGCTGTCATAGTCAGGATGGGTATGCAGGGGAATCTCTTCAACCTCCGCCGCACGGGCTGCGTGCGCCAGCCCGGGACGGTTGATCACTTCGCGCAACTGGGCGTCAAATGGCAGGTCTTGGCGGGTATACCCCGGGGTATCGGCATTGGCGATATTGTCGGCGAGTACGCGTTGGCGTCGAGCGCTTCCATCTAACACCTTTGCGAGCACCACCGAGGTTGTATCGAGGAATAAATCCGCCATACCGACCTTCCCCCTGTAGACGACACAATGCCGCAATGCTGCGGCGCGGGGAGTACAGTGGTACGCGGAGTCCAGCCCTGGAATACCGATGAGTGCTGTGTTTGACAAACGCCCGAGACTCCGGCCACCTGTACTGTGACGTATGCCGGCGAGCGGACTATGGAAACAACGATACGCTCGGTCTCCGGCAACTAGCTAGATATTCCACGACGACAGGGCGTTTGTGAGATGTCTACAACGATCCTGGGGAAATTATGCGGTAACGCCCCTGGCTTGTCAATAGGCAAACCAGGGGTTCCACGCTCGGCTGAACGGCCGGCGTTCAAATTTTTAGCACTTCTTTTTTAGAACAGCCTATTCGACGAGTTCTTCTTCTTCGCGCACGATGGTAATCACCCCCTGCTCGGCAAGCGAGCGGACCGTGGCCACCACTTTTTGTTGCGCCTGCTCGATCTGGCTCACGCGCACAGGACCGAGCAGCTCCAATTCCTCCCGTAGCGTCTTCGCAAAGTTTTCCGATACGTTGCCAAAGACCAGTTCGCGTAGGTCGTCGCCCGCGCTCTTCAATGCCAGCGCCAGTTCCTGACTGGAGAGTTCGCGCAGCACCAGTTGCAGCGCGCGCGTATCCAGATTGGCGATATCCGCGAAGACGAACATCGACTTGCGCACTTCCTCGGCCAATGCCGGGTCCCGCTCCTGGAGGAACTCGTAGACCCGTTCCTCCACATTGGGGTCAGCCCGCCCGAGGATTTCCACCAGCGTGCGCGCACCGGTTACGGCGCCAAAGTCGCGCTCACCTTCCTCATCGTCGCTGCGCGCGTCGGAGAGCTTCTGCGAGAGCAGTTGCTCCAGACGGGCCACCACATGCGGCATCGGCTGTTGCAAGCTCACCAATCGCATCACCACTTCGTGGCGCACATCGACCGGCAAACCGGCCAACACCTGGGCGGCCTTGTCGCGCGGCAGGTAGTACATCACCAGGGCAATGACGCTGGGATGCTCGGTGGCAATGATATCGAGTATCCGGTGCGCTTCGGCGGCTCGCAACGAACTGAAGGGACGCCGGCCTTTGCGCTGCGTCAGTTGCTCCATTACCATGGCGGCCCGCTCTTCACCAAACGTCTGCGAGAGCAAGCGCTCGACAAAGTTGATGCCGCCGACGGAGGATTCCATTTCGGCCGTCTTGTACCGCTCGCGCAACTCGCCGATCAGCTCCAGCTTCGTCTCCCGCGGGATGCGGCGGGTATGCGCCATCTGGCTGGCCAGCATTTGCACCTCGTCATAGGACAAATGCCCCAGTACCTGGGCAGCCTTCTCCACCCCCAGGCAGACCAGCAGGGCGGCGGCTTTTTCCAAACTTGTGTACGGAACGGCCATGGGCTGTCCTACCCTTTCACTGCTATCGGCAGGTCGCTACAGCAACTTTAGCCCTGTGAGAAAAATATTTCACATTTTTTTCGGGACGCAGAACGGTGCACCCCACTCTGCTTTCGCATACTAACTGCCGGCCGGTGTGACGAACTTCGTCACACGGAATCCGAAGCGCTCGTTGATGACGATCACCTCGCCTTTAGCCATCAGCGTATTGTTGATGAGCAGATCGGCAGGCTGTCCCACCAGCTTTTCCAGTTCCACCACCGAGCCGCGCCGCAGCTTGAGCACCTCGCGAATCGGCAGCTCCGTGCGCCCCAGTTCGACGGTGACCGTCACCTCGACATCGTTCAGGCGGTTGATCTCCTGTGTCGGCGGCTCGGCGGTGGCCACACTGGTCGCTCCTGTCGGGGCTGTCATCGGGGTCGGCCCCACCTCGGCAACGGGATCATTATCGATGATCAGGTCACCGGACATGATCGGATTATCGCTCTGTTCAACCATTAGAATTCCTCCACTACGTCGTCCACGATCTCGACGGTGATCTGTTCTTTCAGGGTCAGGGGTCGGCCATGGTAGAACAGTTGATTCGCAATGCGCACTTCCACCGGGTCGCTGCACCAGGCGTCGAGGTGGATGACATCGCCTTCCTTCAGTCCACTCAGTTCGCCGAGGGTCATGTCCTGGTCAGGCAAGCAGGCGCGCACCGGCACCGGCGCATTCAGCAGGTTGCGGTGCAGCGCGCGTTCATTCTCCCGGGTCAGCGATGCATCACCGCCTTCATCCCAGGTCAGCTCTTTATTCAGCAGGCGTTCGAACTCCAGACTACTCACCGGAATGCAGTATGAACTCATCCCGCTGGTGCCCGGCAATACCAGGTTGAAGGAACAGACGACCATGCGGTCATCGGGTTGCGCGATGCGCGCAATGGTCGGGTTATTCAGGATTTCACGCAGGTTGGGGCGAAGCGGGCAGAGTACTTCCCAGGCTTTGCCCAGTTCGCGCAGGATGCGCCGGAAGAGATCATCAAGCAATCCCTTCTCAACCCAGGTGAACTCCCGGGGGTTCTCCAGCACTTCGCCTTGTCCACCAAGGCCGCGGTCGATGAGATACCAGGCGACATGCGGGTTGATCTCGAACAGCGCGGTGGCATCCAGCGGCGGGATGCTGAAGGTACAGATCGCCGTGGAGTCGGGCACGGAGTTACAGAACTGGCGGTATGTCAGCTGGTCGACGGCAATCGGCTCCACAATCACGCCGGCGGAGAGATGGCCGGTGAGCATGCCGGCGATCGCGCGGGCGAAGGTGGCGTTGATATTTTCCAACGCGCGTTGAAACTCGCTCGGCAGGTTATCCGGCTTGGCGAAGTCGTAGATCTTAATCTCGCTGACGGAGCGCGTCTCGCTGGCTGCGGTGGTTTGCTGTGAGGCCAACAGGGCGGCCAGCAAGGCATCGACATCATTTTGCTGCAGCATAGACATCCCCCTCGGGATGATGTTCAGGCCGTGACCGGACTGGGCACGGCCGATAAGGCCACGGTGATATCCACTTTGCCGCATTTGGTATACAGCGGCACCAGCAGGGAGGGCGCCTGGGTGGCGATCTCCACGTTCATCCCGCGCACCATGGTCGGGGGCGTGATATCACAGACAAAGCCGGATTCGGAGAGGAGCATGACGGCATTGCCGGAGATCATATTGCCTAATTCACTGACGGCGCTGATGGCCATCTCATCGAACTCGACCTGCTGGATGCCCATCATGGCCGAGGCGATTTTGGTGGCGGTGACCTGGGACAAGCCGTAGATCACCTGGCCCTGCACCGGCCCGGAGACGCCGACCACGATGGAGACCTGTTGGGTCGTGAAGATCGCCGTGCGAATCGACAATTGCCCCTGTTCCACTTCGCCGCCGACGATCTGCTTGATCACCTCGACGCCGGCGGTGATGAAGGGATTGATAAACGCCACATTCACGTGAGAACCTCCAGTTCGGTACAACGCAGGACCAGGCGCCTGCACGCTCACTTATTCATCCACTAAGAACCGCAACAGTTGACCAATGGCCGATTCCGCCTGCGGTGGGCTGTAGAGGAATCCTTGCATCCGGTCGCAGCGCACACCGCGCAGGAATGCCAGTTGCTCTTCGGTCTCCACGCCCTCGGCCACCACCACCAGCCCCAGGCTGCGCGCCATGGCGATAATGGCGGAAGCGATCGCCTGATCGTTGGTATCCACCGTCAGGTTGCCCAGGAAGGATTCATCGAGCTTTAAGGTATGTATCGGAAACTTTTTCAAATAGATTAACGACGAGTAGCCCACCCCGAAATCATCCAGGGCCAGGCGCACGCCCATCTCGCGCAACTGGCGCATGACCTCGACGCTGAAATCGACGTTGCGCATGGCGGCGCTTTCGGTAATTTCCAGTTCCAGGCGCTCGGGCTCCAGCCCGGTTTCCGCGAGTGCTTCGCGCACCAGGGGCACGAGGTCCGGTTGGAAGAACTGACGGGCGGAGAGATTGACCGCCACCCGCATGCACGGTAGTCCTTGCCGCTGCCAGGCCACGAGTTGTTGGCAGGCGGTGCGCAGCGCCCACATGCCCACCTTCTCGATCAGTCCGGTATCTTCAGCCAGCGGCAGGAACTGCTCGGGGAGCACGAGGCCATGCTCGGCATGTTGCCAGCGCAACAGCGCCTCCACGCCGGTGACCTGCTGGGTGGCAATCTCCACCTGCGGCTGGTAATACAGCAGAAACTCTCCGCGGTCCAGCGCGTGATGCAGATGCGTTTCCCAGGCGATGCGCTGCAGCGAATGCTCGTTCATGCGCGTGGTGTAGAACTGGAAGGTGTTGCGCCCGTGCTCCTTAGAATGGTACAGCGCGGCATCGGCGTTCTGCATCAGCGTGTCCGGGTCCGTGCCGTCAGCCGGATACAGGCTGACGCCCAGGCTGCCGGACACATGCAGTTCGCGCCCCTCCAGGACAAACGGTTCGCGCAGGGCATCGAGGATTTTCCGCGCGGCGTTTGCCGCATCGTCCGCCGTATGAATCTCCGGCAGGAGCACCGTGAATTCGTCGCCGCCAAAGCGCGATACGGTATCGCCTTCGCGCAAGCGATTCGTCAGGCGCTGTGCCACGGCCTGTAACAGGAGATCCCCCACGGCGTGTCCCAGCGTGTCGTTGATCAGTTTAAAGCGGTCGAGGTCGATGAACACTACGGCGAGCATGTGCCGGTAGCGGCGCGCATGCGCCATGGCGAGCATCAGGCGGTCGTGGAAGAGCAGACGGTTAGGCAGATCCGTCAGCGAGTCATGATACGCCTGGTGCCGCACTGTTTCTTCCGCCTGCTTGCGCTCGGTGATATCGAGCAGGATGCCCTGCAAGTGGGTCGCCACGCCGCGCGGGCGCGTGACCACCCGCAACAGATCGTAGCCATCGCTATCGCGGCGCACCCAGATCTGGTTATCGACCCAGCGCGGCTGTCCATCCCGGGTGAGCACGCGGTATTCGAGCGAGAAGCGGTAGCTGCCTTCTTCGAGATGCTGCCGGAGTTGTTCGAACACCTGGGCGCGATCATCGGGGTGGATCAGATTCGTGAGGGTGACCGATCCATTGAGCAGGTCATCCTGACCATAGCCAAACTGTTCGATGCTGCGCGAGACAAATTCGAACGCGCAATCATCGCTGGCTTTGCAGAGAAAGGCGACAACCGGACTGATATTGATGATTTCTTCCAGTTCCTTGCGTTCACGCAACGCCTGGCGCAGGGCCGTCTCCATCCGCTTGCGCTGCACGATCTCGCTTTGCAGTTCCCGCGTGCGCTGGTTCAACTGCTCCAGGAAATGATTGCTGACCACGGCGACGGCGGCCATCTCGCCAATCTGGGCGAGCAGGTGCTTCTCCTGGTCGGTAATCTGACGCTGCCGGGTGTCGAACAGGTCGCAGTATCCAAACATGCGTTCTTGATTCAATAGCGGCACGCGCACCACAGCCTGGATGTCATATCCGCCCTCACCGGTATGCCAGAGGGAGGTATCCTGGGGATAGATCACCGCAATGCCGTGATCGTTGCGCGCACGCTTCAGTGCATCCGCGAGCGATGTCGGCGTTTCCAGTCTGGCGACGTCAGGGAAGCCTTCGGGGAGTTGGTGGGCGGCGAAGAGGGTCGCCATGCCCTCGGGCGAGACTTCAACCGCAATACCGAAGGCGAAATGCAGGTGATCACAGATGGCGCGCAGCAACTGCGCGAGATATTCGCGCGGCGGTAGCAGGATATCTATTTCGAGGATGGCGGCGAGGACGTCATGCACCGGCATCTCCTCACGCACCACCTTCGTCGTCATATCCGGGCGCTCATTCATCCTCGGCATCGCTTTCTGCGACAGGTTCCACATTGTCCCGGCGTGCCTGATCCCCCGCGCGTCGGATCACGCGGAAGCAGGCAAGCGGAGGCGGGGCAAGATTGCACGGTCGTGCGTCCACGGCAGGCGGATACGCACGATGTGGCCGGCTGACCGGTTACGGCATGGCCAGCGCACGATTGACGGCATCCAGGAGTTTCTGCGGCGTGAATGGTTTGACCACGTAATCGCGCGCACCCGTGCCGATAGCCTCCTTGACCTTCTGCTCCTGGCCCAGTGCCGAGCACATGATCACCTTGGCAGATGCATTGGCGTTGACGATTGCCGCAAGAGCGGCGAGCCCATCCATCCGCGGCATGGTGATATCCAGCATCACCAGGTCCGGCGCAAGCACCGCGTACTTCTCGACGGCGTCCTGGCCATCTTCCGCCTCGCCAACCACCTCATGGCCGCCTTCCGTCAAAATCTTTTTAATGGATGCACGCATAAACATGGCATCATCGGCTATGAGAATTTTCGCCATTCGTCTTTTCTCCATATCATGTTACGTCATGTCCGTTTCATCCGTCGGACGGTAACTATATCGGCGGCTCCAGCGCCAATATTGAGGCATTCCCGCATGTTTTTGCGGCAAGAGGCCGGTAGGGGGTCAGGATGTCGTGCGCGACGGGCGGGCGCTCACCGTGGGCGCATCGGCGCACCAGTCGCGTATCGCCGGTCCGATCTCGGGCAGCGGAAGTTCCGTATCGACCACACCGGCTTCTTTGGCGGCGCGGGGCATGCCATATACCACGCAGGTCGCTTCACCCTGCCCGAGCGTGGCCCCGCCATGCGACTTGATCGCCTCCAGGCCATCGGCGCCGTCACGCCCCATGCCGGTGAGAATCACGCCGAGCGATGCCGGGCCGTAGACCGTCGCCACGCCGTCCATCATGTAATCTACCGCCGGCCTCACCCCCCACAGGGGAGGCTCATCGGTTAACTGCACCGCGCCTTCGGCGTTAATGCGCAGATGGCAGCCCCCGGGCGCGATCAGCGCCACCCCTTCCTGCAGTCGGTCGCCTGCCTGCGCCTCGCGCACCTGCAGGGCGCAGTTATCATTGAAGCGCTGCGCCATGGCGGTGGTGAAGTGGGGCGGCATATGCTGCACGATCACCAGCCCGGCCGGCAAGTCCGCCGGCAGGGTTTGCAG
>JAGUZN010000271.1 GCA_020060775.1 Armatimonadota bacterium | reverse complement strand
GCCGCGCAGCCCGCATCGTCGTGGCACAGCGGGCCGGACATCCGGCAGTCGATGTAGCGGGCGCACGGCGTCTCCGCCGTGTGGGTGCATCGGCTGCAACAGGGATCCATTAAAGTCGGAATCGTCACGAGCGTCATGGTCGTCATGCCTTCTCCGTCGAATCATCGCGATACGGTTTCAGCAGCTTGCCCACGTCACGGGGCTGCGCGGCGCCGTAGAACTGGTCGTCGATCATCACCACCGGCGCGATGGAACAGGCGCCGAGGCAGGCGACGGTTTCCAGCGTGAACTGCCCGTCGGGCGTCGTTTCGCCGGGCTGGATGCCCAGCTCATCGGCCAGCGCATCGAGCAGCAGCTTGGACCCGCGCACGTGACAGGCGGTACCGCGACAGACGCGGATGGTGTGCTTGCCGACGGGCTGCAGGCGAAACTGGTTGTAAAAGGTGGCCACGCCGTAAATCTTGGCGGGCGGCAGGCTGAGGTGGGCGCCGATGGCATGCATAGCCGCCTCCGGGAGAAACCCGAAGGACTCCTGGACAGCTTGCAGGATGGGGATCAGCACCTCGCGGCGTCCACCGGGATACTGCGCGAGGATCTCGCTGATCCGATCCGTCATGCATTGACAGACGTGAGCGGGCATGTGGGAGCTCCTAAATCGTGAATTTAATCACTAGTGAAATATACCACGTATGGTGCCCGTTGTAAACAGGTCTCGTCGCTCGACCTGCGAATCGAGCAGGCTCAAAGCGGGTATTTTACGAAAAAATTTTAAATTGAGCGTGGGAAAGTTATATATTGTGAAAGTTAGAACGATTTAGTGCCGCTGCCGTGCGCCCGGCGTAGTGGTTTGGCATGCTGCCGTCGCCTTCCACGGTCTTTTAAGAGAGCCATGATCTATCTTTAACATTGGGCGCGCACGGTTAATGGAATAATGGGTGTGAATGCTAAGCGAATCGGCCGGTCGTCGGCACAGAAGATTATCCTCATCATAGGAGTTACGGGTGATAGAACCGGATCACGATCGCGGTCCGCACGCCGACGTCGGCGTGCGGACACTCCACTCGCCCGGACTGGCGCAGCGCCAGTCCCCTCGATCTCCGAGGTGCAAGATGGTTGATGCCGGCAGGCGTGATGTGTACTCCACGCTCTATCCTGAATTCAGGGCGCTGTTACGCAACGGCGGGGTGAACACGGTGTTTCAGCCGATCATCTCGCTGTGCGACGGCGCAGTGCTGGGGTACGAGGCGTTGAGTCGGGGCAAGGCGGGGAGCGCGCTGGAATCGCCGCGCGTGCTGTTTGCCATCGCTGAGGAACTGGGCATGACCTGGGAACTGGAGTATGCTTGCCGACGCATGGCCATCGGGCGCTTTGCCGCGTTCGCCAGCGATGCGCTGCTCTTCCTGAATGTTGATCCTCACGTCATGCAGGACCCGGAATTCACCGACGAGATGACGCGCGTACAGTTGAGCGAGCACGGCATCCCCGCCGCCGGCGTCGTCTTTGAATTGACCGAGCAGGCGGCGATCGCCAACCACCGCGAATTCACCGCCATCTTGGAACACTACAAGGCCAAAGGCTTTCGGCTGGCGGTGGACGACGCGGGGTCCGGCTACTCCGGCCTGAACCTCATCTGCCATGTGAAGCCGCACTTCCTGAAGATGGATATGAACCTGGTGCGCAACATCCATCGCGACGCCTTCAAACAGCAATTGCTGAAATTTACCGTGGACTTCGCCAAAGCCACCGGCATCAGCCTGATCGCGGAAGGGATCGAGCAGGAAGCGGAACTCCTCACCATCCTCGATCTGGGGGTCGAATATGGCCAGGGCTTTCTCTTTGCGCACCCGCAGCCGGAACTGATCGGACCGCACGAGGAATGGGTGCAGCGCCTGTGCGCTGGGCAGCACCGGCGATTGGAGAACAAGCTGCGCCATATCGTGAGCGCCAAAGTCGGCGACTCCTGCCATGCCATGCAGCCGTACGATCCCTCCACCCAGTGCCACCAGATTGAGACGTTGTTTGCGCAGGACGAGTCGGTCATGGCCGTGCCCATCGCCAGGGATAACCGCCCGGTCGGGCTGGTGATGCGCGAAAAACTGTATGGCCGTCTCGGGCGGCAATACGGCTACAGCCTGTTTCACAACCGGCCGATCACCACCATCATGGATCCCACCCCGCTCATCGTCGATTTCAACGATTCGCTGGAGGCGGTCGCGCAGGCGGCCATGCAGCGCCCGGCGTCTACACTGTATGATCATATCATCGTCACCGTGCAGGGGGCCTACTTCGGGCTCATCAGTGTGCGCGACCTGCTGGAGCGCATTACCGAGCAGGGCATCAAGTACGCCCAGTATTCCAATCCGCTCACCGGCCTGCCCGGTAATATCATGATCCAGCGTGAGATCGAGCGCATCATCCACTCCTGCGAACAATTCGCCGTGCTCTATTTCGATCTCGATCATTTCAAAGCGTACAACGACGCCTACGGCTTTGACCGCGGGGACGAAGTGCTGAAACTCACTGCCGGCCTGCTGCAAGAAACGTTCATTCCGACTGACGACGGCACTCCATTCGTGGGACACCTGGGCGGCGATGACTTCTTCGTGGTGCTGACAGGGCAACTGGATACCACCATTCTTGAAGAATGCATACGCAACTTCGATGCCCGCATCGTGACCTACTACGACGACATCCATCGCGAGCAAGGCTTCCTCTATGCGGTGAATCGGCGGGGCGATCCCGAACGCTTTCCCTTCATCTCCGTGTCCATCGCCGTCGTGACCGAGCAGAACGGCCCGTTCCAGAGTTACCACGAACTGGCGAAATGCGCGAGCGAAGTGAAACAGCAGTGCAAGATGGTGGCGGGAAGCTGCTATCTGCACGACCGTCGCTGCCAGTAGCCACCGTCTTTCAACCTCGGTTTGGAGGGATGCCGCCCTTTTCGCTGTGCGGAATGCAAAAAAACTGTATAATACGTATCACCTTTCCGCGACGATGACGCGCGGTGAACCGTGAGCGTATGTTAAGTATCGGCATCCCAAAACTGGAAGGCAAACTCGACGACCGTTTCGCCACGGTGCTCGCGCGCGTCGAGCGTTATGCGCCGGGGGCGAACCGCGACCAGCTCGAACGCGCCTACGCCTTCGCCACCCAGTGCCACCAGGGACAGTTCCGCCGCTCCGGCGATCCGTACATCGCGCACCCGCTGGAGGTCGCCTTCATCCTCGCCGAACTGGAAATGGATGAAGACACCATCGCCGCCGCCCTGCTGCATGACGCCATCGAGGACGGCATGCTCGAGCACGAAGACGGCGAACTCGCCCCGATCACCGGCGACGATCTGGCCCAGCGCTTTGGCCAGGATGTTGCCCACCTGGTGGAGGGCGTGACGAAACTGGGCATGCTGCACTTCCACAGCCGCGAGGCGCGGCAGGCGGAGAACCTGCGCAAAATGCTGCTGGCCACCGCCAAAGACGTGCGCGTCATCCTCATCAAACTGGCCGACCGCTTCCATAATATGCGTACGCTGAAATTCCTCCCCGAGGAGGATCAGCGCCGCATCGCCGACGAAACACTGCGCATCTTCACCCCCATTGCCCACCGCCTGGGGATCTGGAAGATCAAGTGGGAGTTGGAAGACCTTTCGCTACGCGCGTTGGAACCGGAAATCTACCGCGAGATTCAGACGCGCGTGAACCGCACGCGCGCCGAGCGCGAAGAAGTCGTCAACACCGCCACCGCCCAATTGAAGGCGCGACTCGAACAGTTGCACATCGAGGCCGAGGTCGTCGGACGTCCCAAGCACTTTTATTCGATTTACAATAAGATGCGCAACCAGGAGGTTGACTTCGCGCAGATCCTCGACCTCGAGGCCATCCGCGTGGTGGTCAACACCGTGCAGGCCTGCTACGCCGTGCTCGGCGAGGTGCACAGCCTGTGGCTGCCGCTGCCCAACATGTTCACCGACTACATCGCCAAGCCCAAGGCGAACTTGTACCAGTCGCTGCATACCAAAGTCGTCGGCCCGCACGGGCAACCGCTGGAGGTGCAGATCCGCACCTGGGAGATGCACCGCACGGCCGAGGCGGGCATCGCCGCGCACTGGCGCTACAAAGAAGGCGGAACGCGCGATATCGAATTCGAGAGCAAGTTGGCGTGGATTCGCGGTCTGCTCGACCTGCAATCGGAATCGAAGAACGAAATCGACTGGCTGGAATCCCTGAAGACCGACCTGTTCAAAGACCAGGTCTTCGTCTTCACCCCCGCCGGCGACATCATCGACCTCCCCGCCGGCTCCACTCCTATCGACTTCGCTTACCGCATTCACACCGATCTCGGCGCGCGCTGCGCCGGCGCCAAGGTGAACGGCCGCCTGGTGCCGCTCTCCTACCAGTTCAGCACCGGCGACGTCGCCGAAATCATCGTACGCGCCAACCAGCGCCCCAGTCTGGACTGGCTCTCCTACGTCGCCAGCAATCACGCCCGCTCGAAGATCAAACAATATTTCCGCAAGGCGAACCGCGAGGAGAATATCCAGCGCGGGCGCCAGGCGCTCGATGAGGAATGCCGCCGGCAGGGGCTGCAGGCCGCTGATGTGTTGAAGACGGAAAAGCTGCAGGCGGTCGCTACTAAGCACAACCTCGCCACCCCTGACGACGTCTATGCGCTCATCGGCTATGGCGAGCTCACCGCCGAGGGCGTGCTGCACCGCCTGCGCGAAGATCTGCCCAAACGCTCGCTGGACGAACTGCGCACCAGCGGCGCGGCCGACCTTGAGCAGGGACAGTTGCCCATCCAGGTCTCCAACTCCGGCATCGACGGCCTGCTCTTCCGCCTCTCGAAATGCTGCCAGCCCATCCCCGGCGACGTCATCGTCGGCTACGTCACGCGCGGCAAGGGCGTCACCATTCACCGCATGGACTGTCCCAACCTGCGCAAGCTGCGCGAGACCCCAGGCGAGGCTGAACGGCTCATCACCCTGGAATGGCAGGATACCGGCGAAGGGATGTACCAGGCGCAACTCGAGATCCTCGTGCTCGACCGCATGGGCCTGCTCGCCGACATCGGCGCGGTGCTCTCGGAAACGAAGACGAATATCCGCTCCGCCAAAATGACCTCCGACCCCAAAAAGCGCACGGCGCATATCCTCCTGCACATCGACACCACCGGCATCCACAACCTGCAGGAAATCGTCGCCCGCATCAACACCCTGCCCGACGTCATGCAGGTTCATCGCCGCCGCACCGGCGGATAAGCAATAACACGCAGGGGTGGGTAGCCGGCACCGTGTGAGCCAACCCCATCCGCCCCCGGGTCGCGAGTTCCAGGTGGCATGTTTCAAGGGGAGGGCGGCCGTTTCTGGCCGCCGAATCGCTTCGTAGGACACGCTGCTGTCGCTCCATCGGTTTCCACCGTCCCTCCCCCTGTCGCTCGAAGACCGTGAGCACAGTCGAACGGAACGGGGGGGGGGCAGGTCGAAGACTGTGAGCGAGTGCAACGCGTCGAACAGAGGGGGGCTACCGTCTTCCCTCCCCCTATCCCAACGGGATGGCGGCTGTTAGCAGGGGGTGAGCAGAGCGAACCCCTGGAAGTCGATACACAAATGCGCCAAGCCCTGACAGGGCGAAGGAAGCCGACCCCACCATCGACCGATCACTATGCGGTTATCACCGTACACGGTGTATCAAATATATATGCTGTACCGGGGAGGTGGATCGGTCAACTGTCCGAGTCAGGAGTTGCAGATAATTGTATCCACTAATTGTATCCACTCCCAGAACCCCTTGGAACTTGGAACCTGGAACTTGGAACTCGTCATCCCGAACCCCGAACCCCGACAATCTGCCATCTGCTATCTGTAATCTGCAATCTGCAATCTGCAGTCTGCAATCGGTCAGTTGACCAATCCCTCTCGTTGTTATAGAATATCTGTTTGATACATCAGCACCATGACAACCGCATACCGCTGCCATCTGCGATCCCTCACCGCCTGTCCATGCCGTCCATCATGTCCATGCTGTCCACTACCCCTCCTTCCCCTCGATGACATGGCGGCCGGGAGGATGAGGGCTCTTCCTCCTCTACCCGCTGGGAGAGGGGGATCGAGGGGGTGAGGGAAATGACTAAACCACCAATATCGAACATCGGTTCTGCGCAAAATATTTTTTGGCAAAACAAACCCAATTTCACGCTCGCGACTTAACATAACATGAAAAACAAACCCAATTCAAAGCCAAATT
>JAGUZN010000385.1 GCA_020060775.1 Armatimonadota bacterium | reverse complement strand
TGCCCGCGTGCGAGTGGCGGTCACCGCCCTGTGTGTCGGGGCCTCCCTGGCTGTCGCACTGGCGGTGGGGCAGCGGATCATCCTGCAGCGCGACTATCAGCCCGATCCCGCCCGCCGCGTGGTCTTCGCCGATGCCGCGGCGCGCGGCGAGGGCAGCGAGGGACAGGGCGCCGGGAAGTGGGATGCGACGGGATTCCACCCCGGCCATCCGGCGCTGGCGTTCATCACCATTCAGGCCCCGTTCCAGGTGAGCTCCACCTTTGGCTCCTGGAATACGCACGGCTACCATCCCAGCCGCACCGCGTATGCCGGGTTCCTGGCGCTGGCATTGCCGTTCGCCCTGGCCCTCTGGGCGACTGCGCGTCGTCGCACCATTACGGTATGGATGGGGCTGTTGTGTTGCGGGGTCGCTGTCTCCGTGCTGGCGGGCTACGTCGTGCCGGCGTTGTTGCTGGGAATAGTGACAATCGGCATTGCCCTGGGACAGGGACGCCGCGTGCTGCTCGGTGTATTGCTCTACGCTCTGCTGCTCCTTACCATCGGTGGCTTCAATCGGACCGAGGTCGTGCAGGAACCGCTCCGCGCGCGCATCTCGGCACAGGAGGCCGCCACACGCTATGATGGCGAGCGCCACCTGAAAAAGTTCTGGGGGGAGCAACAGGCCGCGCTGAATCTGTTGCGCTACTCCCCGCTCTTCGGTGTGGGCGGCGGACAATACCAACGCAAGATCGCCGATGGCTACGATCGTCTCGGGCCGGTATCGCTGCAACGACTTGAGTCCGATGCGCAGAATGGGTACCTGCTGGCCGCGGTGAATTACGGCATCGTGGGGCTCATTGCCCTGATCCATCTCTACATGCACTATTTCAGTCGCGCCCGGCAGTGGTGGCAGGCAAACCGGCGCAACCCCTGGGCGGCGGCAGCGCTCGGTGCGATGGTCGCTGTGATGGTGCTCACGGCTGTCACATCGCCATGGGTGCGCGGCACCGCCCTGCTGCTGGTGGCCGTATTTGCAATAGTGGACAACCACCAACAGATAACAGCATCGCGTGAAGACCATACCGGCGGCAGCACCGTGCAACCGCAGTCGCTGGAAGACGTATCTATACAATGACGGTTCGTGGACTGGCACCGGTCTGCGGCAGGTGCTACAATGCGCGACGGGAGGATGACGCATGCGTAGGACATTGGTACTGGTGATGATAGGCGTGTTCGCCGGCCTGACGGTGATGCAACTGGCTGCTGCGTCACGCTATGTGAATCTCGTCTTCGAGGCCGAGCAGGTCGGAAAGCTCAGCGGTAAGGCGTTCAAGGTGATGAAGCAGGTCGAAGACGCCTCGGGCAAAGTTTCCGAGAAGAAAGTACTCGCCATCCCCAAACTCCCGGCCGGGACGAAAGTGCCGAAAGACGAGGTATCCTACACGCTGCGCATCCCGCAGGATGGCGCCTACTACCTCTGGGCGCGCGTCTTCTGGTCTACCGGGTGCGGCAATTCTTTCTTCCTGCGCGTGGAGGAAGCCGGCGCCGGCGAGTGGATTCTCGGCGGCGATGCGACCTATGATGCCATGCACTGGATTTGTCTCACCGACGGCGGCGACAACAGCAGTCGCCCGCGCCCACTGCGCCTGAAAAAAGGCATGGCCACCCTGGTGCTCGGCGCGCGGGAGAGCGGCACGCGCGTCGATCAGTTCCTGCTCACCACCGACCGCGCGAAACAACCCGCATCCATCTATAAAGCGACGAAAGACCTGCTGGTCATTAAGGACAACACCGCGAAATGAACGGTCAACATGCAGGTGGATACCAACCACGGGTCGTGCATCATCACGGATGGAGCACGGTCCACTGCCTGCTATTGACCGCCCTCCTGTTGCTCTGCACCGCGCCGTTGCTGGCGCAAGTGGAGATCATCGACCTGCCCGATCTGGTGGAAGAACCCTGCTACGACCTGACCTGGGAACTCGATGTCGCCACGCCGCCCGAAGCGCCGGTCATCCTTGACATCGAGCAGGGGGAGACGGGTGGGGGATATACCCTCCGCTACAATCGGGGATATCTGACCTGGATCGACCAGCGCGCGCCGGCGCATCCGGTCAGGGGGACCTTGCGGTTGGAGGGAGGCTCGCGATCTACCTTCACCCTGAAGCGACGGCCCGACTGCCTGGCTTTTCTGCAGGATCATCGCTTGCTCGCGACATGGCCCGCGCCGGGATTCACCCCCGGCACGCTTGCCTTCCGGCAGATTCCTGATGGGGTCACGATCACTGAAGCGCGCTACCGCGCGATCGATGCGCCGGTGTTCGGCGATGACTTCATGCGTCCCGAGGCCAAGCGTCCTCCCGACAAGCTCACCACATGGTACGAAGATGATGGCTGGAAGGTAGCGCATTATCGCAAAGACTTCCCCGGGGGTGATCCGAAAGATCCGACGACGGGCGCCGCGCTCACGAATCCCTGGCGCTTGAGCTTCTTCAAAACCGTGGAGACCACGGCCAACGGTTTCTGGTTTCTCTATACCGGCGTGGGCCCCTCCTGGGTCGTCCCCCCCGTCACGCTCGCCTATCCTTCCTGGGATCGCTACTATGTGCAGGCCGCCGTGCGCACCGAGTATGACGGTGAGGTCGGGCTGATCGCCGCCTACCAGGATAACCGCAACTACCTGCTCTTTCGCTGGCTACCCGTTGCGCCCTATACCCGGGACGAGGAGCGGGCGCAACTGATCGCCGTCATCGCTGGCGAACGCCGGGTGCTCGCCACCTCCTCGCGCGGATGTCATCCTGAGCAATGGTACACGCTGCGCCTCAACCTCGGCTGGCAGCGCGTGCAGGCACTGGTGGATGGCGAAGTATTGCTGGAGGCTGACAACCCCGGTGCGGCCGAGGGACGCATCGGCCTCTATGCCTGCGGCTCCGCTGCCCCGCGCCGTCCGAAGATCGATGCCATCACCGCCGGTATGTACCGCATGACCGATGAAAAAACCGGGCGCGAAGTCAATGATGCCGCCGATGCCTTGCGCACCACCAGTTGCATCTACTTCGATGATGTCGTGGTCGGCC
The DNA here is from genome assembly GCA_020060775.1 of Armatimonadota bacterium. Classification (GTDB taxonomy): domain Bacteria; phylum Armatimonadota; class Hebobacteria; order CAIYQO01; family CAIYQO01; genus JAGUZN01. Next base: position 1,670 of record JAGUZN010000385.1, on the reverse strand, counting down.
CGTGGTCGATCGTCGACCATCCGCTATCCTCGCCTTACCGTCGCGCCGTGATCGGCAAGTGGGACACGCAGGACGATATCCTCACTGCGCAATCGCCGGCCCGCATGTTGCTCGGCCCCGGCAATTGGGAGCGCTATGCGGCGCGCGTGCGCATGCGCCTCCCGCGCGGAGGCCGGGCCGGGCTGCTGGTGCAGGCCACCGGGGAGAACGGGTATGCCTGGATGCTCTCCGAACAGGAGCAGCGCATTCATCCGGTGTTGCCCGACCGTCTGGATCCACAGGTGCTCGAAAGCCCGCGGGGGATCGCTGCCGAGGACTGGGTGGAACTGCGCCTGGAAGTGGATGGGCCGTACTTCGCCTGTTACTACAACAATACCCGGGTGCTCGACCTGTACGATCACACCGTGCCCGCTGGACGCATCGGCCTGATTGCCGCCACCCCGGGCACCGTGTTTCAGGTGCTGGAGATGACCCAACGAGACGTGGAGTGGCGGCCGCGAAAAGCGCATGAGCGCTTTGAAAAGGACAAATGGGTCGTGACCTGGTCAAGCCCGGAGGCCGAATGGTACCCGGCGTTCACGCCCAAAGCGTATATCACGCCTGCTGGTCAGCCGCACGCGCAAATCGGCGCTGCCGCCCCCCTGCCCACCGACGCGCCGGGCCTGTACTGGCATAAGGGCGGGCATTATCGCGATCTGCAAGTAACCCTGCCGGTTACGGAGCATACGCTCGCCGGGCAATCCATCCACCTCTCCACCAACTATCAAGCCGATGGGGGGTATCGCCTCTGGCTGGGATGCCAGGAAGGGGCAGGACAGGTGGCGCTCTGGCGCGAGGGACGGAAAATCGCCACCTATCCCTTCGCATTGTCGCCGCGCGCGCAACTCTGCATTATGCGCCGGGGATCGTATCTGATTGGGCTGGTGCAGCACCTCGCCGCCGATGAGGATGCGCTGGATGCCGTCATCGAGCGCGAACAACTCGTCTTTGCGTATCGCGATCCTGCGCCGCTGCCCGCCGAGATGATCGGCTTCACGGTCACTAATCCCACACTGCCCGCCGCCGCGCTGCAGGTCGTCTCCGACGGCATCCAGGATCTGTTCGAGCGTGCGCCTTCCGGCTGGATGATCGAAAGCGGCGTGTGGTCGGTCATGGCCCGCTACTCCTGCGATCCCAAGTGGAATTGGTTCGGCGGCTTCGGCCCGTATACCCCCACGGTGTGGAGTAAATATCGTTTGGACGGCGATCAAACGGTGGAAGCGTACCTCGGCGTGAAGATGCAATATGACAACATGCCCGAGGAATATGCTAAACGCTACCGCGATCTCAACCTGACGATTTGTGCGGACGGCGAGCATCTGAACAGCGGCTATACCGTCATCCGTGCCGGACGGCAGGGCGAAATGCCGGTCACCATGCTGTTGCGCAAAGGCGTGGTGGTGCAAAGCACGACGGCCCCGGAACACCTCCTGCCTCCGCAGAAGGTGGGGCATCGCCAGTGGTTTGCCACCCGTGTCGAGAAACGGGGCGACGAAATCAAGCTGTTCCTCGATAACCGGCTGGCCATGACCTACCAAGATCCCGACCCCCTGCCCGGTGGCTTCGTCGGCATCTGGACGATGAACAACGGCCTCATGATCGGGCGCACTAATCTCGCCGCACGGCAGGTG
>JAGUZN010000240.1 GCA_020060775.1 Armatimonadota bacterium | reverse complement strand
GCGCGCCGGCGTGACGCCGGTCTACGTCTCGCCGGGGCACCTGATGGATCTGAAGACGGCCGCCTCCCTCGTGCTGCGCTTGACGCCGGACGGCCGCTACCGCCTGCCGGAAACGACGCGGCAGGCGCATAAGCTGGTGAACGATCTCCGCCGTGCGCAGGAGCCCTGACGCGTCAGCAGCGGTCCGGACCGCTGCTCAGGCGGCTTCTTTTTCGATGTTTTCTGCGGGTAAGCATTCACTCACGAAGTGCATCAGATAGACGGCGATGCCGGTGTTTTGCACCAGCAAGCGCAGGTCGTGAGCGCCGTAGTGCGGATTGGCGACCAGGGAGTAGACGCGCGGTATATCGATGTGTACCAGCATGCGCCCGTCCTCACGCTGCACATCCGCCCCCATGGCGTCCAGCGGCAGGGCGATGCCGTCCTGCATCAGGGCGATCTCCCCGTCGCGATCCACCGGGGGGCCCAGCACCGCACTCACCCCGCGCGCGCGATAGCGCAACGCCAATTCACCTTCCTCGCCAGCCAGTGTTACCGATTCGCCATTACAGTTCCATACGCCGCGCAAGTAGGGAAGATCGAGCATGAGTTCGTCGGGCATGGTGTAGATCATCATCTCGTTGGGCTGGTAGCCTTCCGGGTTGCCAATGCGCCCACGCGCATAGCCGAAGTACCGTAACGGGGTGGCTTGATGACACACGGCATGCGGGTCATCCGTCGGGCGCAACGGCTGCAGGAGTGGAGGCAGTTCCAACGCGGGCGACTGTTCGTGCAACAGTAGCTGGATCACGGATTCCAGGTCCTGATACCCGCCCTCGCCCAGGTGAAAGTAGCGCAGGTTTCCCTGTTGGTCGACCAGGTATTTCGCCGGCCAGTAGTGGTTCGACCAGGCGCGCCAGGTCTGATAGGCGTTGTCGAGCAGAATCGGATAGGTTAATCCGTAGTGTTCGACGGCCCACTCCACATAGGTCTGGCGGTGGCCGAAGGCGAACTGCGGCGCGTGCACCCCGACAATGAGCAGTCCGTGATCGCGGTAGCGCTCCCACCAGATGCGCTGATAGGGCAGCGTATGCAGACTGCTCACGCTGCAATAATCCCAGAAATCGACGAGTACGACCATGCCGCGCACCTTCGACTTGGTAAGGGGCGGGGATTGCAGCCAGGCGCCGGCGCCAAATTCCGGCATGACTATCGGTTGATGAATGAACGGCATACGAGTATTCTGAAGCGACCGGCGAGAGCCCTCCCGCCGCGTGTGCAACAATTTTCCGTCGCTGTTCGGGTACTGCAACAGGATACGGCCGTGGCAGCGCATAGACAGGTATCGTATCGAAACGCTACAATATGGCGACATGATCATTCAATCCGCCCAGCATTTACAGGATTTCTGCGCTGAACTTCAGCAGCATCCCGTGATTTTCCTCGACACCGAGTTCGTCGGCGAGGGACGCTACACCCCGGAGATCGGCGCGATTCAGGTGGCGGTCGAAGGCCAGGCCGCACTCATCGATCCGCTGGCCATCCGCGATCTCTCCCCGTTGCGTGTCTTGTTGACGGATCCGCACATTGAGAAAGTCTTTCACGCCGCCGGTCACGACTTAGTCATCCTGTACCGGTTGTTCGATGCGCCGGTGACGCATATCTTCGATACGCAAGTCGCCGCGGCCCTGCTGGGCTACGACGAACAGATCTCCTTTCTGAACGTGGTGGAGCGCACCACGGGGACGCGGTTGACGAAGTCACACGGCTTCACCGACTGGCTGCGCCGGCCGTTAAGCGAGGGCCAGGTTGAGTACGCGCTGGATGATGTCCGCTACCTGATTCCCGTCTACCATGAACTGATGACGACGTTGTGCGAGAAGGATCGGTTGAGCTGGGCCGCGGAGGAATTCCAGCGATTGGAAGCGGAGAAAAGTTACCTGCCGCCTGATCCTGACGAGGTGTATCTGCGTGTGCGCGGGGTGGAGCGTTTGAGTGCCCGCGCGCGGGCGATCTTGCGCGCGCTGGCGTCCTGGCGTGAGGAGCAAGCACAGATCCACAACCTGCCCACCGGACGGATTGCGCGCGATGAAGTGCTGGTGGAACTGGCCCGCCACCCGCGGGAGTCGGTGAAAGCTCTGCGCGATGTGCGCGGACTGCTGCCGCAGCAGATCGAGCGTTTCGGGCAGGGGTTGCTCAATGCCGCCAAGCGCGGGACGACGGCGCCCCCCCCACCCCTGCACCGCCCCCCCGCATTTCCGCCGGCGCTGGAGCCCACCGTCGATTTTCTGGTGCTGTGCCTGCGTTCCCTGGCAAATGAAATGAGCGTATCTCCCGGATTGGTGGCCACGCGGAGCGACCTGACCGAACTGGTGCTGCTCGGCGCCAAGGCGGAGATTGCGCTGATGCGCGGATGGCGACGCCGCGCCATTGGCGACGCCCTGCTCGCCACGCTGGAGGGGAAAGCGACGGCGCGTGTTATCCCCGCCAGCCGACAGGTGCATCTGGAGTGGAGCGGGTACGAGCACGGCAACGGCCGACAGGACTGATGGTTTACACTGCCGGCAATGCTTCCTCACGCGCGACGACCGCCGTCACAGACGGCGCGGTGATCTGCTGCGCCGCCGCCTGCACATCGGCGACCGTCACTCCCATGATGCGCTCCAGCAGTTGTTCGCTGAAATCCGGCGGGCGATCGTTCACGGCGTTGATAACCAGATCCAGGCATTGCTGGCTGGCAGTTTCGTGCGCCAGCACGAAGGTCCCACGCATTTTCCCCTTGGCAAACATCAATTCATCCAGCGTAATCGGCTCATGCTGCATGCGGGCGATCTGCTCGGCAAAGCCGTCGCGCGCGCGGGCGATGTTTTCCGGCGAGGTGCCGATGGAGACCACAAACTCGCCCGCCTGCCGCATGGGCACGTACTGGCTGCGCACCGCATAGGCCAATCCCTGCTTATCGCGCAGTTCCACAAAGAGGCGCGAACTCAGTCCTCCTGCCCCCAGGATCGTATTCATCACGGTGAAGGCCGGTTGCTCGGGCGCGCCGTGCGCCGGCGCCAGCCAGGCGCGATAGACCTGCGCCTGCTGGGCATCGGCGTGGGCTCGGGTCACCACGCGGTCGCCCTCAGTGATCTGCAACGGCGGCATCACCGGTTGCACCTCCTGCTGGGGAAGCGCGCTGAACGCCTCTTCCACCCGCGGGAAGACCTCGCTCTCCTCGAATGCGCCCGCCACTCCGACCACCATGCGGGCGGGGGTGAGTCCGGCATAATAAAAATCGCGCACCGGGGCCATCGACAGCGTTGGCAGCGCCTGCAGCATGCGCGTGCTGGAGTTGCCATAGGGATGGCGTTCAAACAGAGTGCTCACCAGGAGATCCTGCGCGACTTCGGCGGGCAGGTCCAGCGCCGACTGGATTTCCCCGGTCATTTTGGTGCGTTCCTTGTCAAAATCGGCGAACGTGGAATGCTGCAGGATATCCTGCAGGATATCCAACGCCGCCGGCAACTCGCGCGGAAGAAACACGGCCATGAGCACCATGCAATCGGCGAGCACGATTTCACGCAGGTCAATGGCGCGCGCATCCAGTTCTCGTGCCAACGCCTCGGCATCGCGACGCGCCGTGCCTTTCAACCAGAGCCGGCTGGCGAGTTTGGCCATGGCGGGGGTGGGCTCTCGACGCACGCCGCCATCAATCGCCACCGCCAGTGCCAGGCGCGGGGTATCCGGCACCTCGACCGACAACATGCGCAGTCCATTCGCGAGACGCTGTGCGCGAAACTCCATGATCTCATCCTCTCTCGGGCGCCGCCGTCACGGCGCACAGATGCTCGACATCCAGGTAGCGCCGGGCGTATTCTGCCAACGCATCGCGGGTGATGCTGTGCAGGATGGGCAAGTACTCGGTGTAATTCGATGGGGTATTCAGGCGAGCCATGGAGTCGGCGATGGCAAAGGCCAGACCGGCGGCGGTCTCCGCCTGGGCGGCGAACTGCGCCTCCAGCCGCGTCACCGTTTTCTCCAGTTCATCCGCCGTGGGCGGTTCGTGCTGCAGGCGTTGCACTTCCGTGCGCAACAGGTCAAAGGCCTGTTCCGCCGCATCAGGGCGCACCACGCCATAGGCCAGCATGTTGCTGTTGTCCCGGTAGGTCCAGTGCGTGCTGCCCGCATCGAAAAACGGCGTGTCCGGCAGTTGTTCGACCAGCTGCTGGTGCATGCGGCTGCTCAACCCTTCCCCGAGAATAATGCTCAGCATGTCGAGGCCGATGGTTGTGCGCAACTCGGCGGACGGAGGGCCGATGAACCCTAACAGCACATAGGCGACATTGAGCGGCATGGTGAGCCGTTCGATGCGCGGGGCCTCGGGCGGCGCCTCCGGGGTGAAGACGGGATGCACGATCTCGCGCACCTCGTGGAAGTGGAACTCTCGTTCCACCTCGCGGATCGTCTCTTCCACCGGCAAGTCGCCGCAGAGGACGGTCACCATGTTCGCCGGCTGATACCAGGTGCGGTAGTATTCGTGGATGGCCTCGACAGGGATGGAGGCAATCACTTCGCGCGTGCCCAGTACTTCACGCCGGTACGGATGGGTGGGAAAGAGCAGGGTATTCAACTGGCGCACGGCGCGTCGCCATGGATTATCCCGGCTCATGTTGATCTCTTCGAGCACTACCATGCGCTCGCGTTTTTCCGTCACCTGCGGGTTATCCGGGTCGAACGGCGGGCCGATCTCCTCCGGCGGCAAGGCGGCGTGCAGCATCATATCAGCGTGCAAGTCCAGCGCAATGCGGTAATATTCGCCCTCGTACCCTTTGGGGAGGGTGATGAAATACTGCGTCCAGTCATTGGAGGTGGCGGCGTTCACCCGTCCACCGATGCCCTCCAGCGCGCGATCGAAGGCGCCGGCGGGAAAACGCTCCGTGCCTTTGAACATCAGGTGTTCGAGAAAGTGGGAGACGCCGGTATTCTCATCGGTCTCGTTCACCGCGCCGGTGCGCACGACCGTGTGCAGATGCACTACCTCGCCGGGTTTCTCGATAATGAACACCTGCTGTCCGCTGGACACCGTGGCCCACCAGGCGCTCCGGCTGAGATAGGGCAACTGGACTTGCTCCAGGCGTTCAATGCTCATGTTGACTCCTGTGGTTGTCCCCACCGAAAGGGTGCATTATCCCTTACTTTCCTCACCAGTACAGTATTCCCTGCGCCACCGGCAGGCGAATCTGTCCGGGATGGTAGCGTATCAACACACCGGCCTCCCCGCGGTTATGGTCGAGGAGGCCGGCGTGGCGTCGCGTCTGCACCTCGCATCAGAGTGCGAGGAACCCCAGCATCGAAATGTTGCGCAGGATGGACTCCCAATCCGGCTTGCTCGTCTCCGGCACGTAGACGATATCTTTCGCCTGCAGTGAAATATTCAACTCGTTTTTCCCCTCTTTCAGCACCTTGTTGATATCCACCGGAATGCGCTGTTGCTGGCCATCGACCATGCGGATGACCGCGACCTGCGACAACGCGCCGCGCTTTTCCGCTCCCCCGGCCAGGCCGATGGCATCCACCACGGTCAACGGACGCGTGTCATCGATGGGAAACGTCCCGGGTTGGTTGACCTTGCCCAGCACGGCGATGGTGGTGGTGGCCTCCGGCACGATCACCTGATCACCGTTTTGCAGGCGGGGATTCGCGGTGACTTTGCCCTCGATGAGGGCCGGCGCCAGATTGATGTGCTCGACTGCTCCACTACCGCCGCGCACGATGGCGATCTGGCTTAACGCCGAACGTTCCAGCGTGCCGCCGGCCAACGCCAGCGCTTCCAGCACGCCGCCGTGTTCAATCAGGTCGTAGGCGCCGGGGTTTTTCACATTGCCGTTCACGAAGACGCGCACCTGTTGTTCCTGTTCGACCAGGATGACGTCGCCATCCTGCAGTTGCGTGGCGGCATCACCCCAGGCGAGCGCCTGGCTCGTTCCGCCGCGCAACAGGGTGATGCGCGTGCGTTCAGGGCGATCCAGCACATCGCCGGCCTGCGCCAGTGCATCGACGAGCGTGCTCCGGGCATCCAGGCGCACCGTGCCGGGGTTTTTCACCTGGCCGCTCACCACTACCGTCATCATGGCCGGGGCTTGTATCCACAGGACATCGCCCTCCTGGATTTCCCGGTTCGCGCCGGCATCGTTCCCGGCAAGCACCGCCTGCAGGTCCACCGGATGGTGTTGGTTGCCGCGCATGAGCACGGCGGTCAACTTTTCCTTGTCCCCCTGGATGTCGCCGGCAGCCGCCAGCAACTCGGTGATGCGCGCACCCGCCAGCAGCGGGT
>JAGUZN010000011.1 GCA_020060775.1 Armatimonadota bacterium | reverse complement strand
TGGTGAAGTTAGGCATGCCATCCGGATTACCGAAGACACTGCGGAGAAATGTGGTGGTGACATAGTAGTCACTGCCGATCTTCTCTAAGCCAATCCCGAAGGGGATCTTCGTGTTGCGATTGATGACCACCACCATCGCATCACGCGCAATCGGGACGGCAGGGCCTTTCGGTTTTTCGCCATCGGCGCTGATCCACACGTAGTGCTGGCCGCGCTTGTCGGTGCGGTACTGGCCGTGCCAGGCGCGGGTGAATGTCGTGCCGGTCTTCACGCTCCAGGCCTTGGCGGCGGCTTCCAGCAGCAACCGCCCGCAGCTCTCGCCGCCGATGGTGAAGGGGGTGGTGTCGGGATGGGCGATCATGCGGAAATCGCGCACGCCACCGATGGGGTTGTTCAGGAATCCCATCATCTGCGACTGGTAGAAGGCCCGGCTGTACTTGTCGGAAAGTTTTCGTATTTCCATTCGCTTGCCGGAGAGAGGCGATACACCGGCATGACCATCGGCGTACCCGACCACGATGACCCGGCCGTGGCGAAAAGCAGGGGGCGACACCGGCGATTCCCGCAGCGGCGCACCGAAGAGCAATCCGGCGCCATCGTGCCATTGGCGGGCGGGGCCGGTCTCGGTGATCATGCCGACCTCGGTGGGCGTCGGCACCTGTCCCTCGGAGATCCCATGGCCGTCTGCGGCGATGAGCAGGCCGTTGTAGCCGTAACTGATGGGTTCCTCTTCAACATCTGCAGGAACGCTGGGGCACCAGAACATCTTACGGCTGCCCACGTACGTCTCGATATCCGCATGCCAATCCGCCCCGGGGTAATGATTCTTGTTATCCTGCAGATACATCTGTATAGCCGTTGAGAGCTGTCGGACATTGGAGAGACATTGGTAACGAGTGGGCTCTCGACGACTTGCCATTGAGGCGAAGAATGCCCAGAGAATACAGAGCACGAATACACCCAGGACCACTTCCCACGCCGTCAAGCCTGTGAATCTGTTCAGACCTTTCATCGTCAGCCTCCTTTTTCGTAACACTCTTTGCAGTTAGGGGCGATGGTAGCCCATGACGAACATGGGGGCGGCTTCGAGGGCTTGCTTGCCGGGGGAGCCGGGGGCGAGCATGACGTTGCCGATGCCGGTGCCGTCAGCCTTCCAGGTGTTGCCGCCGAACTCGGCGTAGAGGGTGCGTACGAGGGGCCAGGTCGGCGAGGGCGTTGCAGGAACGATGTCCTGGTACCTCCCTTCACGGTCTGTACGATCCGTGGGATAGCGATGCCCATCGATGCCGACGATCTTCACCTTGATGGAGTCCGCGACTCCCGCCGTGCAGTAGCCGACGCCGTAGGGGTCGTTAGCAACTCTCTCCACCATTTCATAGTCGTCGTCCACCCATTCGACCAGACTGTCTTTCCCGGATGGGATGGCGAGGGGCACGCCCTGTTTACCAAACTTGCCGGTGAAGAAGCGATAGCTGCCGCTGTCGGGGCGAAAGCTGTAGGCTTGGTAGGCGTTTGCGCAGTAGCCGGATGCATTGAAATATGGCGCACCATCCGGATTACCAAAGACGCCGCGGAGGAAGGCAGTAGTGATATTGTAACTGCGATCACTGCCTTCACCCTCCCTGCTAAAGCCATGTCCCAGGGGGACTTTAGTGTTGGGATTGACAATCACCACCATGGCATCGCGGGCAATGGGGACGGCAGGGCCTTTTGGCTTTTCCCCATCAGCGCTGATCCACACGTAGTGCCGGCCGCGCTGGGCGGTGCGCGTCTGGTTGTGCCAGGCACGGGTGAACGGTGTGCCGGTCTTCACGCTCCAGGCCTTGGCCGCGGCCTCCAGCAGCAAGCGCCCGCAACTCTCGCCGCCGATGGTGAAGGGGGTGGTGTCAGGGTTGGCGATCATGCGGAAATCGCGCACGCCGCCGATGGGGTTATTCAGGGATCCCAACATTTGCGTCTGGTAAAAGGCCCGGCTGTACTTGTCGGATAGTTTTCGGATTTCCACTCGCTTATTGGAGAAAGTCGATACTCCGGCATGGCCATCGGCGTACCCGATCACGATGACCCGGCCATGACGAAAGGCCGGGGACACTGTCGGCGATTCCCGAAGCGGCGCGCCGAAGATAAGTCCCCCGCCCTCCGACCAGGGGCGGGCAGGACTGGCATCACAGAATACGCCGACCTCGGTGGGCGTCGGAAACTGAAACTCCTTCACTCCGCGGCCGTCCGTACGGATGAGCAGGCCGTTGTAGCCGTAGTTAACCGGCTCTATCACCTGTTTGGCCTTGGAATCGTCCGGGCAGCAGAACATTTTTCGACTGCCCACATAAGTTTCAATGTCACTGCTCCAGTTCACTCCCGGGAAAAAGCCTTTATGATCCTGTAGATACATCTGTACGGCAGTCGAGAGCTGTCGGACAGTTGAGAGGCACTGGGTGCGTGGTCCACCTTCACAACGGCGTGGTGCAAATATCGGCCACAACATCGTGGCTATTATGCACACGGCAATCAGGACGACCACAAATTCCAATAGTCCGAAACCACTAGCTCTGTTCATGCGTGTCATCGCCAGCCTCCTTTCGCATGTACGCCCTCCGCAGCTATGGGCGGTAATAGCCCATAACGAACATGGGGGCGGCTTCGAGGGCGTCTTTACCCGGGGAGCCGGGGGCGAGCATGACGTTGCCGATGCCGGTGCCGTCAGCCTTCCAGGTGTTGCCGCCGAACTCGGCGTAGAGGGTGCGCACCAGCGGCCAGGTCGGCGAGGGCGTGGCAGGGACGAGATCCTGGAATCTTCCCGCACGA
>JAGUZN010000273.1 GCA_020060775.1 Armatimonadota bacterium | reverse complement strand
AGGCGGCCGAGCGCACGCGCTCGCCCACGTCCGCCGCATTGCCGAACAGCCCGCCGAACAGGCTGCCCGCGGCATTCAACACATCCGAGGCTGTGCCCACCGACCACGCCTTGAACGGCGTGCGCAACCCGGCGCCGCAGCGGTCGCAACAAAACTCGAACTGGAAGCCGCGCTCGGTACAGAGGTCATGATAATTACGCACAAATTCGATTTGCTCAGCCATGATTCGCTCCTTGGCGGTCGAGTTGGGGGATGCTGCACCATCATAGCGCGTCCCCGTCCCCCCGGCAAGGGGTGGCCACCCGATCTGCCCCGGATAGCCGAGACGACGGCCACCCCCTTCGCGTATTCGCGAACATGGCATCCGCCGTCAACAACAATGTTTCGACCGGTTGTTTACTGATACAACTTGGCTTTGAATTGGGTGTGTGTTTCCAAACACATATTCGATACTAGGTGTTGGATGTGCGATGTTGGTGGTTGGGTGTGTGAGTGATAATTCACCGCAGAGATGCAGGGGGAGCAGAGTGACAACGTGATATCCCGCAGGGATGGTGGATATTAGCCAAGGCGCGAGCGCAGCGAACCTCTGGAAGGGGCCAAATACGTAAGCCAAGCCGAGGGTGTAAGATAGTTTGTGCTTTTACTTCCTGACCGTTGACACGTTACAATGTGGAAGGAGTAAGCACATGGGCAAGTTAGTTTCGCAGGAGCAATTACAGTAGTACATCCTTGAGTATGGCCTCACCACGGTAGCGAATGCCCAGCAACTGGTGAAGGAGTTGTTGGCAGCCCGGACAGGGCGCAGGAAGCCCACTTTCGACCGATCACTACACAGTTCCAAGGTGCGATGCAAAAGGGGCCGCAATGCGGCCCCCTTCTGTCTCCTGTCTCCTGTCTCCTGTCTTCTCACCTTACACTTCCATGATCTCTTCGACTTTGTGATCGTGCGCCTGCTCGATTTTCTTGATGTACTCGTCGGTGAGTTTCTGCACCTTGTCCTGCGCACGCTTGGAGTCGTCTTCGGAGATTTCCCCGGCCTTCTCGATCTTCTTCAGGTGATCGATGGCGTCGCGGCGCACATTGCGGACGGCGACGCGCCCGTCTTCGGCTTTCTTGCCGGTCGACTTGGCGAACTCTTTGCGGCGCTCCTCGGTGAGGGGCGGCAGCACCAGGCGGATCATCGTGCCATCGCTGCTCGGATTCAGGCTGAGATCCGAGTTGATGATCGCCTTGCTGATGGGACCCACCATGCTCTTATCCCACGGCGTGATGGTGAGCAGGCGCGGCTCGGGGGCAGACACGTTGGCCACCTGGTTGATGGGCGTGGGCGTGCCGTAGTAATCGACCGTCAGCCCCTCGAGAATCACCGGGTTCGCGCGCCCGGTGCGGATATGCCGGAACTCCTCCTGGGTGGCATCAAGCGCACCCTGCATGCGGTGTTCGGCATCAGCGAGAATATCGGCGATTGTTGGCATTCCATTCACCTCGATTCACAGGATGGATATGGTCGGCGCGTGCAATGGCTCCTCGCCGGCACGAGCCGCTGTCTTGTATTAGGTTATTCGGGATCGGCTTCAATGGTGCTGCCCACGGTGTCGCCCTGCACGGCCTTCAGCAGGTTGCCGGGCTTATTCAAGTTCATCACCAGCAGCGGGATGCGGTTCTCCATGCTCAACGAGATGGCGGTGGCATCCATCACCTTCAGCCCCATCTTCAATGCATCCATGTACGTCAGGCGCGTGAGCAGTTTCGCCTGGTCATCCTTGCGCGGGTCGCGATCGTACACGCCATCCACATTGGTAGCCTTGATGATCGCCTGGGCGCCGATCTCGGCGGCGCGCAGGGCGGCGGCGGTATCCGTGGTGAAATACGGATTGCCGGTGCCCGCGGCGAAAATCACGATGCGTCCCTTCTCCAGATGGCGCACGGCGCGGCGGCGAATATACGACTCGGCCACTTCATGCATGGCAATGGCGGACAGCACGCGCGTCTGCACGCCGATCTTTTCCAGCGCATCCTGCAGCGCCAACGCGTTCAACACACTGGCCATCATGCCCATGTAGTCGGCGGTGGTGCGCTCGATGCCGGCATGTCTGGTGCCGGTGCGCGCGCGGAAGATATTGCCGCCGCCCACCACCACGCCGATCTCCACCCCCTGGGCGTGGATCTCCTGCAACTGCTCGGCCATTTCCACCAGGGTGTCGGGATCAATGCCGTACCCGGTGTCGCCGGCGAGGGCCTCGCCGGAGAGCTTAATTAAAATACGGGTGTACTGCGGAGCCTGGGTCATGAATAGTGCATCCTTCCGGCAGGGTTCGTGGTCGGGCCTATTATAGCGAATCCTCTCGCCTTGCTGCAAATCACTCGTACAACCCGTGCAACAAAGAGGGCTTGCAGGCTTTTTCAGGGTCAGCACGAATAATAGGACAGGCAGGATGCTGTCTCGATATTTCATCTTCCGTATGAATTGTTCCGGAGGAGCGCCATGATCGTATCATGCTTGCGTATGCTGGTGCTCGCAGTATGGGTGCTGACCGCTGCCCTGGCGCACGCGCGCACGGTGCAAGCGACCACGAACGCGGACTATCTCGGGCAGCACGAACTCTTCGAGGTCGAGGTGGTCGTCGAGGCGCCGGTGGCCGCCAATCCCTTTGTTGAGCCCATGCTGACCGCCACCTTTACGACCCCCGCGATATCTGAACATCCGTCGGTAACCGTACACGGCTTTTGCGATAGTGCCGATGGCCGGCGCTATCGCCTGCGCTTCTGCCCGGCCATTCCCCGTCAGGCGCCGCGCGGCGAGAACCGGCATTTCCTGCCCGTGCAGTATGCCTTCGAGGGGGCATTCACCGATGCAGAGGGCAGCACACCCTTCTCCGGCACGTTTCATGTGGTCGAGAGCACCAATCCCGGCCCGGTGGTCGCCAATCCGCAAGCGCCCAACCACTTCATGTACGCCGGCACGGGGCAACCGTATTACCACCTCGGCTACACGGCGATGTTCCTGCTGGATCCCGCCAATGATTTCCCGGCGATCACACGCACGCTCGATCATATCATCGACAGCGGTTTCACTCATGTGCGCTTTGCCTTAACCGGCCGGTGGCAGCGGGGCGGGATGAGCTTGGGACCGCTGCCCGCCTGGGAGACGCGCAATGGCATAGCCGATTACACCCGCTTCCATATCGAGTACTGGCATATGGTCGACCGCGTGATCGCATATCTGCAGGATCGCGACATCGTCGCAGAATGTTATCTGCTGGGGCCGAACCAGGGGCGTGAGCACCAGTTCGATGCCGCGGCTGAACAACACCTCGTGCGGTATGCCGCCTCTCGCCTCGCCGGTTACTCCAATGTCTGGTTCAACCTGGGGTATGAGTACGACCACCAGCGCACCAAGTTTCACGGCGCGGCGGAGCTGGCGGCGTTGTTGCGCGAGTACGATCCGTTCACCCGCCAACTGGCGGCACAGCCCCACGACACCTTTCCCTGGGAACGCGAAACCTGGCCCTCAATGATCCAGGACCAGTATTTCGGCAAACCGCTAAAACTTAACCAACACGTCTGCGATCTGCGCCGCGCGCGCAAACCGTACCTGAACATCGGATATACCCTGCCGGAAGAGCCCGGCAAGCTCTATGCCGATACCGTCGATGTGCTGCGCGGGCACTGGGCCATTGCCATGGCAGGCGGTTACGCCACCTACTCGGATGGCACGGATCATGCCTACCTGAACGGACGCATTGGCCGGGGCAAAGCCCCCGCGGGATTGAAACACCTGCGCACGCTCTTCACAGCGCTGCCCTTCTGGACGCTGATGCCCAGCAACGAATTGGTCGCCGGCAATGCCCTGTGCCTCTCGGATAACGCGGACATCTATCTTGTCTATCTACCCACGACAACGCCGGCCTCCCTCTCGGTTCCCGGAACGCCGGCCGCGGGAGAGGGGAAGCGAGACTATATGGTGCTGGTATGGTGGAATCCGAGCGACGGCGTCGTGAATGCCGACTCGGTACGCGTACTCGAGAGTAACGGTCCGATCACGCTCACACCCCCTGCGGCCGATTGGGTGGCGCTGGTGTGCAGCCAGCGCTGGTATGTCGATAATATCGGCGCCCTGCTCCCACCCAGGCACGAATAATAAATAGTGGGTCGTCACGCTGTATTGGCCCTGCCAGGCACAATACAGCGTGACGACCCATAACAACCAGAAACCGAAAACCAGAACAGTACGCTCTATGCGCCCGCGCGGGTTTAATCTCCATCCACGCCGGGCACCCTCACACTGGCAGGTGACGAACCACCGGTTGTCGCCTGTAGTCAGATTATATTGCAGTTCACCTGCCCTCAGACCTCCCCCGGTCTGATTTTTTTATCCGTGTTCCACTCCCCCGTGCATGCGCGTCGACCCCGGCAGGTTGCTCCAGAGGTATATTTCGCATGCGAGTTCTCCCGTCATCGCCGCGGCTGCGCGCCGCAGTGACCGGTATCCTCATGCTGCTCATCGGGCTGTCCCTGGTATTGGGTTCCGTACTCTCCGCGGGTGCGGTCCCTTCGCCTGCGGAGAGCACGGCGCGCTTGAGTCAGTCGCCGGCATTGCGCATCACCGCCACACCAGTAAAAACCTATCGCGCCTGCAAGCAACGCGCCATCGATACTGTCGTCATCCACTACGCCAGCGGCATCAACGTCGATCCCGACCGCTGGGATGATCCGGCATTGGTACGGAGCATCTTCACCCGCTACGGCGTGTCCGCCCACTACCTGATCGGGCGCGATGGCCATGTCTACAAACTGGTCAACGAACATGACATCGCCTGGCATGCCGGTGGCAGCATTATGCCCGGCAACGATGGCCGGCGCAATGTCAACCGCTTCTCCATCGGCATCGAGTTGATCGCCACCGCCACCAGCGGGTACACCGATGCACAGTATGATGCGCTCACGCAACTCATCCACGGCATCAGGCAGCGCTATCCGATCCGAAATCTCGTCGGCCACGATCAGATTGCCGGGAAGCGCGCGGTGCAGCTCGGGCTGCGCAAAGATGTGAAGCCCGATCCCGGCCCGCTCTTTGACTGGCAGCGTCTGCGGGACGCCCTCGCCGAGTAGTCTGCTCGACACGGGCGTCATCGGTTCGTTTGCGGGGGTGAGCTGCCATTTCTTGCGGATTCATGCTACAATAGGTCGAATCGGGATCGAGGAATAGATATGGCGCATGTGATCATTAATGCAGAGGGCTGCAAAGCCTGCATGCTTTGTATCGAATTTTGTCCCCAAGGATGCCTGGCCATCAGCGAATCGCTCAACAGCCGTGGATTTCATCCCACCGAACTGGGTAAGCCGGAACAATGCACCGGGTGCCGTATCTGTGCAACGATGTGCCCCGACGTCTGCATTGAGGTCTTTTGTACGCCAACCTCGAAAACTGCTCCCGCTCCAGACGTGGTCGCCCATGAATAAGCGCGTATTGATGAAAGGCAACGAGGCCATCTGCCACGGCGCGTTCGACGCCGGCTGCTGGTGCTTCTTCGGCTATCCGATCACCCCGCAAAACCAGGTGCCGGAGTACATGTCGCTGTTGATGCCGCAAGCCGGGCGCGTATTCCTGCAGGCCGAGAGCGAGGTCGCAGCTATCAACATGGTCTACGGCGCGGCCGCCACCGGTGTGCGCGTGATGACCTCCTCCAGCAGCCCGGGCGTCAGCCTCAAGCAGGAGGGCATCTCCTATCTGGCCGGGGCGGAACTCCCGGCGGTGATCGTGAACGTCATGCGCGGTGGGCCTGGGCTGGGCAACATCGCGCCCGCGCAGTCCGACTATTTCCAGGCCACGCGCGGCGGCGGGCATGGCGATTACCGCACGCTGGTGCTCGCGCCCTCCTCGGTGCAGGAAGTCTACGATCTCACCCGCGACGCCTTCGACCTGGCCGAGAAGTACCGCAACCCCGTGCTCGTGCTCGCCGACGCCCTCCTTGGTCAAATGATGGAGCCGGTCACCATCACCCGTGAACCGCTCGACCCGCCAACGCCCGGCGCCAGCAGCACGTGCGGCACGCGCACCGGCGAACGCACCATCGTCAACTCTCTCTATATCGTGCCCGAAGATCTCGAAGCAGTGAATCAACGACTGGCCGATAAATATGCCCGCATGTGCCGCGACGAAGAGCGCTGGGAAGAGCGCATCCCCGCCAATCCTGACTGCCTCATCGCCGTCTACGGCAGCGCCGCGCGCATCTGCCAGACTGCCGTAGAGTTGCTGGCTGAACGCGGCATCTCCGCCGGCATCTTCCGCCCCATCACGCTCTATCCCTTCCCCTATGCGCCGTTGCGCGCGCTCAGTGAACGGGTGCCGCGCATCATCGTGGTGGAGATGAGCGCCGGTCAGTTTGTTGAAGACGTCCGCCTGGCCGTGGAAGGCCATTGTCCCATCGGCTTCTTTGGGCGCACAGGCGGCGTGGTGCCCACCCCGGAAGAAGTCGTGGACGCTGTGCTGAAGCAACTGGGTGACGAGACGCGAGGGTAGCATGACTATGCACACGGCAGCACCGAATATGGAAAATATCTTCTCCCGCACCGAAGGGCTGTGCGATATCCGGCTGCACTATTGCCCCGGATGCTCGCACGGCATCGTACATCGCCTGGTAGCCGAAGTACTCGACGAACTGGGCGTGCTGGACCGCACCGTCGGCATCTGCCCCGTCGGTTGCGCTGTCTTCGCCTACGATTACTTCAACTGCGACATGCTGGAGGCGGCGCACGGACGCGCCCCCGCCGTCGCCACCGGCGTGAAACGCGCCTGCCCCGATGCGGTGGTCTTCACCTACCAGGGCGATGGCGATCTCGCCTCCATCGGCATCGGCGAGGTGGTGCATGCCGCCGCCCGCGGAGAAAATCTCACCGTCATCTTCGTCAATAACGCGCTCTACGGCATGACCGGCGGGCAGATGGCGCCCACCACGCTGCTCGGGCAACTCACCACCACCTCGCCGCTCGGACGCAACAGCGGGCTCGCCGGCTACCCCATCCGCGTCGGCGAGATGCTCGCGACCCTCGATGGCGCCGCCTATATCACGCGGCACACCGTGAATGGTCCTGCTGCCGTCCACACGACCAAACGCGCCATCACCCGCGCCTTCGAGGCGCAATTGGCGGGCAAGGGCTTCTCCATGGTCGAAGTCCTCTCCTCCTGCCCAACCTGGTGGGGACGCACCCCCAAAGAATCAATGGAGTGGATCCAGCAGACCATGCAGCAGACCTTCCCGCTCGGCGTCATTCTCGACCGCCTCGAAGAACCTGCCGACACGCGTTGACAGCAGCAGCTCCCTATGCTAAACTGCTCCAGATTTGCGGGTCGTTGACGATCCGCAACTTTACCGTTGGAGGTACGTGAACATTAACAAACAGCTCCGGGTGAATGAGCGTATTCGCGTTCGCGAAGTTCGCTTGATCGATGAAGAAGGGCACCAGGCCGGTATTGTGCCCACTCGCGATGCGCTGCAGCGCGCGCGTGATGCCGGGCTCGACCTGATTGAAGTCTCACCCAATGCCACGCCGCCCGTGTGCCGGATCATGGATTACGGCAAGTTCAAGTACGAACAGTCCAAACGCGACAAAGAAGCGCACAAGAAGAGTAAACAGTCGGAATTGAACCTGATCCGCTTGCGCCCGAATATCGATGAACACGATATCGCGGTGAAAATGAAGCACGCCCGTCGCTTCCTGGAGGAAGGCAACAAAGTCCGCATCTTCGTCGTGTTCCGCAGCCGCGAGTTCACGCACCCCGAGTTCGGCCGCAACCTGTTGAACCGATTCGTCGAAGAACTGGCCGATACCTCGAATGTTGAAAAATCGGTGAGCATGGAGGGACGACAGATGACCCTCGTGCTCGCACCCAAGGCCAAAGCGGCGCCCAAACCGGCCGCCAAGCCGGCGCCCAAGCCGGAGACGCAACCGGTCGGCGAGCCGCCTGCCGAATAAGGCCCATGACTAACATGCGGTAACCACCACACGGGCCGCGAACAGCGGCCCGTGTGATTGTGTCAGCCTCAACGCATTCGGGGAGCGTCCCGGAAAGGAGAACTGAAAACCGTGCCTAAAATGCGCACCCGCAAGTCAGCGGCGAAACGAATGGCCTTCACCGGCTCCGGCAAGGTGAAGATCCGTTCGAACTACAACAGCCACCTGCTGACCCGCAAAAGCTCGAAACGGAAGCGCCGGCTGCAAATGGACAAAATCCTCGACCCCGGCTTCATGCCTGCCGCCAAGGCCATGCTGCCTTACGGCGGCAAATAAGCTTCCGTCAACCGGACCGGGCACCGCCCGGCCAACAAGCGCCCGGCCAGTCACCCGGGCCTCCGTGACCCCGGCCAACGCCGGTGGGAACCGTGAAAGGAGACAACCGTGCCTCGTGTTAAACGTGGGACCATTACCCACAAGCGCCATAAGCGCATATTGAAAGATGCCTCCGGCTACTGGGGTGGACGCCACCGCCTCATCAAAACCGCCAAAGAGGCGGTCATCAAAGCCATGGATGATGCCTTCCGTGGCCGCAAACAGCGCAAACGCGATTTCCGCGCCATGTGGATCGTCCGCGTGAACGCCGGCTGCCGAGCCAACGACATCGCCTACAGCCGCTTCATCTACGGGCTGAACAAAGCCAACATCACCGTGAATCGCAAAATGCTGGCTGAAATCGCCATCAACGACCCGCAAGCCTTCTCCGAACTCGTGGCCAAGGCCAAAGCCGCCCTGGCCTGATCGGTGTGCCCAATACCACGGCCCCGGCTGCGTCACACCGTGACCGCCGGGGCTGTGCTGCGTCTCACCCACACACCTGGCAGGCCGGCGCGCATCACGGTATAATAATGTCCCGGAATGAACACACCTGCAACCGCCGTTACTGTCGCACTGCCCACGCTGGGATGCAAAGCGAATCGCTACGATAGCGATGCGCTGGCGCGCGCGCTCATCGCCCGCGGCTACACCATTGTGCCGCCGCATACCCTCGCCGATGTCTACATCGTCAACACCTGCACCGTCACCAGCGAGGCCGGGGTGAAATCCCGCAAGTTGATCCGCCGGGCCCTGCGCGCCGCCCCGCACGCCACCGTCATCGTCACCGGCTGCTACGCCTCGCTCGAGCGCGACGCCGTGGCCGCGCTCGAGGGAGTCGATGCGGTGGTGTCCGTCGCCGACGAGGCGCACATCCCCGAACTGGTCGCGCAACTGCGCCCCACCACATCGAACGATGGAGCTGAACTGCCCGCCGGCCTCT
>JAGUZN010000066.1 GCA_020060775.1 Armatimonadota bacterium | reverse complement strand
CGCGCGGTGGTGGCGCCGCCGTCGGGGACGTGGCGGCCGAAGACGTTCGCCCTGCTCACGCAGTTCGTCGAGCAAGGCGGCACACTCATCTTCCTCGGTCGCCTGCCGCAGGAGATCGATTGTGAGGAGGCCAGTGGGGCCTGGGAAGCACTGGCGAATCGCGCGCTGTGCATTCCCGCCGCCCGCGAGACGCTGCAGGTGACGCTGGACCGCGCCCTGCCGCGCCGTTTCACCCTGCGCCGTCCCGACGGCAAGCCAGCCCCGCTCACCTATGTGCATCATCGCCGGGATGGGGGACAGGAGATCCTGTTTATTATCAATGCCGACCGCGATCTGCCGCAGGAGTACGTGCTGACATTGGCGGCGGAGATGGCGCAACCGTTGGCGATATGGGATCCGCTCACCGGCGCGCGGACCCGCGTGTCGTTGACGCCGGTTGGCGAGCAACAGCAGTACCGCTTTACGCTGCCGCCCGCCGGTTCGCTGCTACTGGTAGCGGGCGAGGGGGCGGTGGACGATGCGCCGGCCGCGCGCGCGATGCCCGACCTCAATGCGGGAGAAATCGTGCCCCTGCCCTCCCGCTGGGATTTCACCCGTTCCGAGGAGAATGTGCTGGTCATCGACCGGCTGGATGCCTCGACGGATGGCGGGGCCACATGGCTGGGCGAGGATATCGAGTTCCGCATCCGCCGCCGGCTGGCCGAGCATTTCGGTACGACCCCGGCGCTGGAGTGGCAGCCGTGGGTGGCGATTCGCAAAGGGCTGTTCACCGGCAAGGGCGGCGAGGTGATCCTGCGCTACCACTTCAACAGTGCGGTCGAGCAGCCGCACAATGCCGCGCTGGTGCTGGAGACACAGGGCATGGACTCGGTCACCGTGAACGGCACGCCGGTCGAGCTGGCGCAGGCGGCGTGGCATTGGGATCGCAGCTTCACCAAAGTGCCGATCGCCGATCTCATCCGCCGGGGGGAGAACGTGGTGGATGTGCGCGTGAACTACGATTTCCTCACCGAGGTGGAGGCCGCCTATATTGTGGGCGATTTCGGCGTACGCCTCGCTTCGCATTATGCCGGCGAGATCGTCGATGAACCCGGGCAACTGACGAACGGCTCGTGGCTGACGCAGGGATTCCCCTTTTACTCGGGACGCATGACGTACCGCACCACGGTGCACCACCCTACCGCAGAGGGCGTGCGCACGGTGCTGCGCCTGCAGGGGGCGTCGGGCATCCTCTATCACGTGCGCGTGAACGAGCAGGAGGCGGGCAGCATGCTGTGGTCGCCCTACGTGCGGGAGATCACCGAGCTGTTGCAGCCCGGCGACAACATGCTGGAGATTGAGGTGGTCGCCAGCCGGCAGAACACCTTCGGCCCGCTGCACGAGTGGCAGGGCGATGACAACAGTTGGGTCGGCCCGAATGCCTTTGAACGCGAAAGCGATGTACGTGAGGGACTGAGTTTGTTTGACTACGGCTTGCTGGGCGGCGCGGAACTGGTGCGCGTGCGGGCCGAGTGAAAAGGGGCCTGTTCGGGTATTGTCGAAGTCGAGGATAGCAGTACCCCAATCCTATCACCAACGGGAGGTTGTGATGATTGAGAGCCAGACGGGTGTGCGCACCCTCGATCAATTTCTGCAGGAAACCGCGCAGCAGGATCGCCCGGGCGAGAGCTTCCAGTTGGAGAGCCCGTACATGCTGGAAGTGAATGTGAACGGGCAGATCTGGACGAAGCTGGGGGCGATGGTCGCTTACCGCGGCAACCTGAAGTTCGAGCGCGAAGGGGCGTTCGAGCATGGCATCGGCACCTTCTTGAAGCGAGCGATCACCGGGGAGACTAACCCACTGATGAAGGTGAACGGCAACGGCGTGGTGTATCTCGCCGACTATGCCAAGCACATTACCGTAGTGAAGCTGAACGGCGAGTCGATCACGGTGAACGGCAATGACCTGCTGGCGTTCGAACCGTCGTTGCAGTGGGACATCAAGTTCATGAAGCGCGTGGCGGGCATGCTCTCCGGGGGGATTTTCAACGTGCAGCTCAGCGGCACGGGGATGCTGGCAATTGGCACGCACGGCACGCCCACCACATTACGTTGCACCGCAAACAGTCCCATCTGCTCGGACCCGAATGCGACGGTGGCGTGGTCAGCCAACCTGTCGCCGGAGTTGAAGGTGGATGCCAGCCTGAAGACTTTCATCGGGCGCGGCAGCGGGGAAACATTCCAGATGCGCTTTGCCGGCGACGGCTTCGTGATTTTACAACCGTATGAAGAGGGCGTGGTGCAGTCGTCATCGTCATCGTCGTCGTAAGCACGCGTGAATCACACACCGCAAGGGGCCCCCGGTTCGACGAACCGGGGGCCCTAGGCGTCTCCGCGGTTACTCGGCTTCCGCGCGCAGGAAGTCGAGGAGCATGAAATCGCCGGTTTGCGAATCAATGACCGTCTTTTCGATGGGCCGCATGCCCAGGTAGTAGAACTTGAGCATGAAGCGCCGCTTGCCGCCGGGGATATTGAAGATCTTGCGCAGGTCGAACGCATGGTAATCGTAGTACGGGGGCCAGTGCCGCTCGATGAGCAGCGCCATGGCGCCCGTTTCCAGATCGATGGCGCGCACCGCCCAGGTCTTCGGCGATTCGGTGCCGGGGTCTTTCTGCTTCCAGGTCAGCCAGGGCGTTTTGTCCAGATCAAGCTCGATGGGGCCGATGAGGATATGCGGCCAGCTGGGCTCGGTGGTCGGGGTGCGCCGCATGATCAGGATGTCGGTGCCCACGGTGGTGAGCGCCAGATGTGCGCCGTTCGGCGTGGCGGTGGCATCCATGCGGTCCTGCAGATCCCATTTCACTTTTGCCGGCGAAAGGTCGATGAATGTGCCGGGCGCGCTGTGCTGGCTGTGCTTGGGAACAGAGAGACCGGTGGCATCAGTGCCAGCAATGTCACGGACTTTCGCCGTGGCTTTGGCCAGCAGGGCTTTCGCCTCTTTGTCCGAGATGCCGACCTGTTTTGACCGATCCGGCGGAGTGAGCGGTTTGCGCAGCAGCGGGGGCAGTTCATCGGCGAAGTCGCCGATGTTGTTCACCGCGGTGAAGTTCAGCAGTTTGGGGTTGATCCCGGTGAAGTAGGTGCGCAGGTCGAGTTTGTCGCTGACGATGACCGGTTTGCTGCCCGCCAGCGTGCAGCCGCGAATCTCGATTTTATTCGGCACTTCCACGCAATAGACCGCGCAATTGGCGATGTAGGAGCCATTGGCGCCCACATAGCACTGATCGAACAAGATATTGGGGCCGCCGGTAAGGCTGCGGGGTTTGGCAAAGTTATACACCGGGGTGAAGCCGCCGCCCTCGCCACCGAAACGCACCTGGCGACAGGTGAGGTACATGCCCGAGTAGTTATCGATCCATCGCTGCTTGATGCCGCCGACGAGCGGCACCAGGCAGAGGTTATCGAGCACCATCATGTCGCCGCGCGCTTCGATCACCGCCTTGTCGCTCATGCTCGCCTTACTGGTGATCCAGCAGTCGCGCAGGGTGACCATGTCGGTGGTGGTGGTGAGCGCCTGCTCGCACATAACGAAAGTGGACTTTTCCACCCAGACGATGGTGGAGC
Source organism: Armatimonadota bacterium (assembly GCA_020060775.1). Taxonomy (GTDB): domain Bacteria; phylum Armatimonadota; class Hebobacteria; order CAIYQO01; family CAIYQO01; genus JAGUZN01. The sequence goes on along the minus strand of JAGUZN010000066.1, from coordinate 9,893 downwards.
GCAGCGAGGTTTCGATGGCCTGTTCCGCACTTTCCAGGAAGCGGCAGTCCTCAATGGTGATCATGCCAGAATCGAGGTTGGAGTTGACCAGCGCCAACTGGCGTCGCCCGTTGACGAAGGTCAAACCGGAGATGGTCATGCGCCAGGCCCACTTCGTGGCGAGGATATCCTTGCTCGGGTCCGTCTGCGTGATGCTCGCGCCGGCAGCCCCGCGGATGGTAATGCCGTCACCGGGGACGACGATGGCGTCGCTGACACGATAGGCGCCGGTGGGAAAGAAGAGCTCAGGGTAGCCGTTGTGGATGGCATGGGTGGCGCGCACCCCGATAAGATGGCGTTTCATCTCTTCCACCGCGGCGCGGATGGCGGCCGTGTCATCGGTTTTGCCATCCCCCTTGGCCCCGAAGTCGCGCACATTGACGACGCCCGTCTGCAGCGGGGCGCTCACGGCAAGCACAGACGCAGGCATGAGGATGGCGCATAACAGGAGGCTCAGAAGTACTTTGGGAAACATGGGCTTCCTTTCTTGATTGGCGAATCTCTCAGGGGCGTTTCACTATATCAATATTTTCATCCTCTCGGCAAGCGGTTGCCTGCAGAAAAGCGGGGGAAATGTTCGCGGTTATTCTTAAAGTAAGAGGATCTGTCGTCCCGCTAGGCCGGGTTGGATTGCTTCCTCGGGTTGGGTTGTCGGGCATGATTCCTGGATCGTGACAGCGGCATGCTTCAGGCATTCGACGGCGCTCATGACAGGCGGGCATGCCCTCGTCCTTGAATGGAGGTGGGGCGGGTTCGAGCGAAAAGAGCACTGTGGCAGTCTACTCGATTGATGCTGACAGGGGGTCGAGCTGGGCGTGCCGCTCTGCGTAGATGCGTTCGGCAAGGTGGCGCAAGTACTCCTGCTGCCGCGTTACACGCATTTTTTCGGGCAGGAAGGCGAGGGTGTCGCGCTTGACCTGGTGGAGGGCATCGCGTAAATCATTGTATTCCGCGTCGCTTAACGGACGATCGGCGTACTGCAGACGCGTGCACAGCCTGGTGATCGTCCACACCGCTTCAGCATGGAGAGGCGGCGGGGCGTATTGTACCACCCGCTGGGCGAAATCGAACTCAGTCTGTTCGGGTTGTTTCTCGAGGTCGCGCAGCCAGAGGTAGGCGATGAAGGAGGCGTACACCGCGGCGGCTAATTCCGCCGGCTGAGGGTCCTGCAAGGTGGCGAAGGGATCGGCAAAGGGATGCAGTTCGGCCATGATTTGCTTGACCTCTTCTTCGCGCGAGGGTGGCCGGGTGCGTCGGCGACGCCGCACGAAGAAGGCGATGATGGCGGCGAGAGTTGCGACGTACAACGCAAGGATGGCGAGCAGTTTGAGCCAGCGCAACGGCTGTTCGCGCAAGGCTTGCCGAAGTTGTTCCCGGCGCTCGTTCACCAGGTCGGGGGTCACCTCGCGCACCCGCACCTGCATGCCCTCGACCGGTTGGCCGTGCCCGTTGACAGTACCATGGGGGGCGGAGACGGCGCGCCCTTCGCCCAGGGTGGCCATGCGCAAGAGGGCATCCCACCAGGAGTATCTCAATCGCTCACTGATCTGTCGCCATTGCTCTTCGCGCGGCACATCCGCGAGCCCCTCCCAGGGTCGCACGACCTCGACCGTCGGTTTCCCCGCGCCGCTGTCGCCCTGGCCGTGACTGCCGGAGGACGGTTGCCCTGATGTACTTGATCCTTCTCCTTGCCTTCCGGGAGGCTGTTTCTGTGTCGAAGAGGTGGCAGAGGGGTCTTTCTCCTGCCCGGGCTTCCCGTCGCCAGCTTGCTCTTTGCCAGACTTATCACTCGTCTGTTGTCCGGCATCCGATGCAGCGGGTTTCCCGGAAGCACTCGGGGAAGGTGTGCCCTGTTTCACACCTGTGTTGGATGATGGCTTATCGGATGTCTCGCCAGTATTCTGTTGTGGCTTCGGTCTTCCCCCATCCTTACCCGGGGCGGAGGTATGCTCGGAGACTTGCGGCGACCCCGGAGTATTCGGCGCGGGCCGCCGTGCCGACGGAGAGGAAGATGGCGATGTACGGTGAACGGAGTTGTCTGCGCCGGGTGCAGGAGCTTGCCGTCCCGTATGCTCGGTGGAGGGCTGCTGCCCGGGCGAGGCTTCACGTTGTTCCCGCTGTTGTTGCGCGCGGTGCAGGGCATTGCGCAGGTGGCGGTAAGGCTGCTGGGGCAGGAGCATGGCGATGGCCGCGCCGATGAGCAGCACGCCGAGCATGGCCAGCACCCAGCGGCGGGCGAAGTCGGCGGAGATGATAATCGGCTGTTGCTGCGAGATGCCGGCTTTGTGCAGGAGTTTCACCAGCGATAGCAGGGCGAACGCCAGTAGAAAAAAAGCCACGGCGAAACCGGCGGTAAGCAGCCGGTGCGGTTGGGACGCGCCGCCGCCGATGAAGATCAGCCCGCCGATGATCATGGCGATGATGAGGCTGGCGTTGGAGGCCGGTGGCGGTCCAGGCGGGGCTTTGCGGCTGTCGAGTATGCTCTCGGCGCGGCGAAAGATGAACCCGAGGCTTTCCTGCAGGATGCCCACGGGCAGCCAGGCGAGCAGGCAGAAGACGAGGAGCACCAGGCCGTGTGCGGCAAGAGCTGGGCCTTTCCAGATGCCCAGCAGCACGATGCCGATGGGAACGAGGATATTGCCGAGGAGCGAGAGCCAGCCGAGGAGACGTGTCGCCCCGATCATGCTGCACCAGAGGAAGAGCAGGCTCAACCCGACGTAGACGAGCATCTCCGGCAGGTATATCCGGAGGTTGTCGGCCCGCAGCAGCAGATACCATGCCGGCAGGCCCACTATTATGACTGACAGCAGGGCGGCGATGCGCGCCAGCGTCAGATCAGTCTCGTCCCGGGTGCCAGAATTCCAGTTGTCCAAGGTCTCTCTCCGTGCGGACTATCGCGACCAGCAGGCCAAGGGCGGCCGCGCGCCTGCGCGCGTCATCGGCGACCGCCCCGGTTCCGACGACAATCACCGCCAGCTCGAATCCGGTGCGCAACAGTCCTTCGATGCCTGTCACCGCGGCATCCGACAGGCACGGGGTGATGATGAGGGTAGAGGCTGTCCAGGGCAGATGTGAGTGCATCCTGACCAGGTATTCTCCGAGCGATGGACTGCCGGATAGTTGCAGCCGCCCCAGAGCGCTGAGGATGGCGGTGGTCTGCACCTGGCCTTTCTCGGGCGGAATGCGCAGGGGTTCGTGCGGTTTTTTCGGGTCATGCTGCCAGGCGGCGTCGTAGCCATTGCTCTGCAGCCCCACGTGATGCTTGTCGGTGAGGAGGCGGTGGGCGACGGAGGCGGCGGTGGTGCAGGCCAATTCGAGCGTTTCACCCTGGGCAGCGTGATCTCCGGCAGCGAGGTTAAGCACGATATTCACTTCAATGGAGGTGGAGGGCTCACAGAGTTTTGTCGCCAATGTGCCCAGGCGTGCGGTAGTTTTCCAGTGGATGCGCGATTGGGGATCGCCCGGCTGGTAATCGCGCACGCCGACGGTGCGCGTGCTGTCTTCGTAGATGCGTTTGGACGAGCGCGCATCGCCAATAGGGCGATTGGAGGGGATGAGCAATCGCGGGATAGGCACGATGCGCGGGTAGACGGTGAGGTAGACGTACTCCTGGGCGCGCAGGGTAGTCTGCATGAGGCCAAAGAGGTCGCCGACGGTCAACTGCAGCGGGCCGATGGGGAAGTAGCCGCGCTGCTCGCCGCTGATGCGGTAGGTGAAGGCGGTAGTCTGCTCCAGCCCTATGAGGGTGAGGCGCCCGCTGGGGAGGTGACGCTGCATGGAGGGCGGCAGGATATCCTGCACCAGCACCCACCCCGGCCCGCGCGCGCCCTGCCACTGCGCGGTGACCTGCACGATGACCGGTTCGCCAATGCTCGCCGCCTGTTGCGACAGCCGCCGACGCGATTCAACGAGCTTCACACGTTTATCGGTGACGCGCAGGGCGAGCAGGATGTGCACCGCCATCAGGTAAAAGAGCCAGCCGAATGCCCAGGAATTGATGCCGTCGACCAGCACGAGGGCGATCCCCAGCAGCAGTGCGAAGATCAGGTAGCGCATGCCTTTTCTCCCCTCAATGAGGGCGCCGGCGTCTTTTCCACGATTTCCCAGATGATGTCGGCGGCGGTGCGCTGCTGCAAGCGAGCTTCGGGTTTGAGCACAATGCGATGCTCGAGAATGGCGGGGGCGAGAATTTTGATAAAGTCGGGCAGCACGTAATCCCACCCGCGCATGGCGGCGGAGACCTGAGCAGCGCGGAAGAGGGCCAGCGAGGCGCGCGGACTGGCGCCGATGGCGATTTCCTGGTGGCCGCGCGTGCTGCGCACCAGCCTTACGATGTAACTGCGGATCTCCTCGTGGACATAAATAGTTTTCACCATTTCCTGCGCGCGCGCTATATCGGCCACGCTGACGACGGCATGCAGGGCATCGACCGGATGGGCCATACGCAGGCGCTCGAGCATGAGATATTCGGTGCGCTCGTCGGGGTAGCCCACGCGGAGGCGCATGCAGAAGCGGTCGAGTTGCGCCTCGGGGAGGGGGAAGGTGCCCTCGTATTCGATGGGGTTTTGCGTGGCAAAGACCATGAACGGGCGCGCGAGGCGATGTGTGGTGTTGTCGATGGTGAGTTGGCCTTCGGCCATGCACTCGAGCAGCGCGGACTGCGTGCGCGGGGTGGCGCGGTTCAATTCATCGGCGAGCATGATGTTGGCGAAGGCGGGTCCGGGGCGGAACTCGAACTCGCCGAGTTTTTGATTGAACATCGAGATGCCGGTGATATCTGAGGGCAGGAGGTCAGGGGTGCACTGCACGCGCTGGAAGTTACAGCCGATGGTGCGGGCGATCGATTTGGCGAGCACGGTTTTCGCCACGCCGGGAACATCTTCCAGCAGTACATGCCCTTCGCTGAGCAGCGCGGTCAGCGCGCTGGTGATCACCAGCGTTTTGCCGATAATCACCGTTTCGATATTCTGCACGAGTCGTTTGGTCAATTCCGAGACGAATTGCGCGGCTTCCCGGGACGCTTCGAGTTGCTGGGTCGTCAACGCCACCTCCCTGGGCGAATCGCTCGCCGATAGGTGTACTATACCCACCCCCTCTGCCCTCGTCAACAACGCCCCGTCCTATCGCTTGCCAACCGGCAGCCGCGTGGCTACAATGCTGAGAAGAGGATGGAGGCGATCATGGACCAGGAGTTACTGCTGGCGCTGTTGCTGGGCATCGGGTTGAGCGCGGCCAGCGGCTTCCGCGTGTTTGTGCCGCTGCTGCTTGCCGGGATTGCCACGTTGGCCGGATGGTACGCACCGTCGGCCAGTATGGCCTGGATCGGGAGCACGCCCGCGCTGATCGTGTTCGGTGTGGCGACCGCGGTAGAGATCGCCGCCTACTATGTGCCGTGGGTGGACAATGTGCTCGATCACCTGGGCTACCCGCTGGCGCTGCTGGCGGGCACCTTGCTCACCGCCTCCTCCATTGGCGACGAGGTGAGCCCGATGCTCACCTGGGTCCTCGCGGTCTTTATCGGCGGGGGCACGGCCTCGCTGCTGCACTGGGGCACCACCGCGTTGCGCTTTGTGTCGACCACAGTCACCGGGGGCTGCGCGAATATTTTGCTCGCCACGCTGGAGTGGTTCTTCGCGCTGGTGGTGGCGGTGCTGGCGATTTTCGCGCCGGTGCTGGCGGTGGTGCTGGTGGTGGCGCTCATCGTGATCGGGATACGCGCAATCCGACGCCGGCGACCGCACCCCACACCATCGTGAAAATACAACAGCGTCCGCAACATCGTTGCGGACGCTGTATGATGGTCGGGGTGAGAGGATTTGAACCTCCGGCCTCACGGACCCGAACCGTGCACTCTACCAAGCTGAGCTACACCCCGAAGCGGAAAAACTATACCAGAACACAGCGGGCAGCGTCAAGCATGAAGCGTATTCCGCCGCTTCGCGCTACCAACAATTTTCGCTGGCGCCTCCCGTGGGTACGAAAAGCGCCAACTGTTCTTCTTCGGTGAGATCTTCGAGCGAGAACTTGCTGACCTTGATGTCATGCGGGATGGTGATGGGGTATTCCCCGTTCAGACAGGCAAGGCAGAAAGTGTGCTTCGGCATATTGACGGCGCGCAGCAATCCCTCTATGGAAAGATAGCCGAGGGAGTCGGCCCCGATATACTGACAGATTTCGTCGACGCTCGACATGCGCGAGGCGAGCAGTTGCTTTTTCTCGAAGGTATCGACGCCATAGAAGCAGGGATAGCTATAGGGGGGCGAACTGATGCGCAGGTGAATTTCGGTCGCGCCGGCTTCGCGCAGCATTTTCATGATGCCGCGGGTGGTGGTGCCGCGCACGATGGAGTCTTCGACGACTACGACGCGCTTGCCCATGAGCGCCTCGCGCAGGGGATTGAGCTTCATGCGGACGCCGAGTTCGCGCAACCGCTGGTCAGGTTGAATGAAGGTGCGGTGAATGTAGCGGTTTTTGATGAGCCCTTCGCCGAAGGGAATGCGCGAAGCCTCCGCGAAACCGATGGCGGCAGGCGTACCGGTATCGGGCACCGCGATGACCAGGTCAGCTTCGACCGGGTGCTCGCGCGCGAGTTCCTGTCCCATGCGTCGGCGCGAGAGGTGCAGCGATCGATTGTAGATATGGCTGTCAGGACGCGCGATGTAAATGAACTCGAACATGCACATCGAGGGTTTAGCATCTTCGGCAAGCTGGTGGAACTGCACGTCGTCGCCGTTGAGGACGATGACTTCGCCGGCGCCCACTTCCTGCAGGAAGGTCGCGCCCACCACGTCGAGCGCGCAGGGCTCGGAGGCGAGCACGTGGTAGCGGCCGTTCAAGCGACCGAGGCAGAGCGGACGAATGCCCCACGGGTCGCGCATGCCGTACACCGCTTCATGCGTGAGCATGACCACTGAGTAGGCGCCCTTCATGCGCGCCATAGCGGCTTCCATGGCCTCCAGGAGTGTCGGCACACTTTCCGCCTCGTAGGCGATGAGCTTGGCAATGACTTCACTGTCCGTGGTGCTCTCGAAGGTAGTCCCGTAGGCTTCCAGTTCTTTTCGCAGCGTGGCAGTGTTGATCAGGTTGCCGTTATGAGCGATGGCCAGCGTGCCAAAGCGCGTCTCCACCTGCAGCGGCTGAGCGTTGCAGAGCAGGCTGGAGCCGGTGGTGGAATAGCGGGTGTGCCCGATGGCGGCGTAGCCGCCCTGCAAGTTGCCCAAGGACTCTTCGGTGAAGACCTGGGAGACGAGCCCCATGTCCTTATAGACCTCGAGTTTCGCTCCATCGGTGACGGCGATGCCAGCGCTCTCCTGCCCACGATGTTGCAGGGCGAAGAGGCCAAAGAAGGTCATGCGCGCTACGTCCTGCCCAGGTGCAAAGACGCCAAAGACGCCGCAGCCGTCACGAACCGCATCGTCATGGTCGGTGAGTTCATACGCTGGGGAAAGATCTTCCCACGAGGCAGTGCGCGCAAATTTGGGCCCTGAGGATGAGTGGGTCATCATCGGTGTACCATCCGCTGTATTGTACGATGAAACGCTCATCCTGGCAACAGGTTGTGGAGTTTTACTCGCGGAAAGGGCTGAACAAGGTCGTCCACGGGCTTTTCACCCTTGCTCCCCTCCTGCCGATCCGACATGAGGGTGCTGGGACAGGATCAGCCAAGCGTTAGAGATTGTTTCATTCCGCGATAGCCATGCTCTCCTGCCGGCGTGCTTCTCTGAGGCGTACGATATCATGCAGCGAGTAGCGCTCGAGGACCTCTTCCACCGCGCGTTGCGCCTCAATCCAGATCTGACTCATGGGACAGGTCGGCTGTTCCTCGCAGGGTTGTGGCTGCAGACACTGATTCAAGGCGAGCGGTCCCTCAACGGCTTCCAGCACCTGGCAGAGGGTGATTTGTTCAGCGGAGCGCCCCAGGGTGAAGCCGCCGCCGGCGCCGCGAAACGATTTGACCAACCCGGTTTTCGCCAGTGCTTCCAGGATTTTCCGCACGAAATTGACGGGGATGCGTTCGGCCTCGGCCACTTCACTGGCCATCACACGCTTGTCGGTGGACTGCGCCGCCAGATACACCAAACTCTTTACCGCATATTCTCCTGCACGGGTCAGTTGCATTGCCATCGAGCAACCCACCTCCTGTCATGGTTTTGCATCCGGTAGAAAAGAAGGGGATCAGTTCGCCAAGCCGTGGTGGTGAGGCGTTCACGGCTATTCAACCGATTGCACCGTAACATGAATAAAATTGTTTTGTCAAGTCCTTTTGTTTATATTTATTCCCCTTTATGTTACCGCCGATGATAGACGAGCGCTTGCGCGGTCTTGTCGCGATCCTGCACCGCATGTCCCGAGAGTGATCCCATTTCCCCGGCCGTCTTCGTTATGCTGTGAAGTATATTCCAAGAGGAGGGCTCTCGCGTGAACGGTTTTCGGTGGCTGATTGGCGGCCTGCTGGCGGCGCTGTGCCTCGTTGCCGGGTGCAACGGTCAGGAGGAGACGCCCGCACAGGCGCGCGTGGGGCAGGAGGTCCCCATCTTTCGTGAATTCCAGGGGCAGCAGGGTCCCTTCCCGGATCGTGCATTTCTGGCCATCCAGCGCCCGGAGGCTTGGAATGCGCTGTGGGGCGATCAACCGGCGCCGGAGATTGACTTCTCGCGCCAGACGGTGCTCGTCGCATTGATGGGCCAGCAGCCGACCGCGGGATATACGATCGACATTGTGGACGTGCGCGCCACCGGCCAGAATATCATGGCCTATGTGGCGACGCAGCGTCCCGACCCTGATGACGTGGTGGCGCAGGTGCTCACCTACCCGTACTCCATGGTGGTGGTGCCCAAACTGTCGCAGCCGGTCTCGTTTGCACTGGTTGGCGATGCCACGCCCACGGTGGCCATTCAGGATCTCTTCCAGGGGCAACAGAGCCAGGCCACCCAGCCGCGCACGGTGGTGATCCGAGATACCGAGAGCTGGAGTCAGTTCTGGGCGGCGAATTTCGGCGCGGGGGCCGCGCCGCCGACCGTGGACTTTTCACAGCATATGGCGGTGGCGGTGTTTGCGGGCACGCGTGCGACCACGGGCTATGGCGTGCGCATTTCCTCGGTGGAGCGTGTGGGCGATCAACTGGCGGTGAATTATCGCCTGCGCACCCCGCAGACGAACGAGGTGGTCGAGCAGACCCCGACCTCGCCGTATGCGATTGCCCTGGTGCCCACCACGCCGATCGCGGTGGCGTTCCGCAATGTGACGCCGGTGGTGGCGGCCGCAGCACCGTAGTCGCAATGGCTGGATGAAGACCGGATTATCGATTGCACATCCCGGGGCGGCGTGCCATCCCGGGGTGTGCTACGCGTAGACTTCTTCGAGCATCCAATTCATGTCCTGGGCGTTGAAGCACAGCTTGTAGGCGTTGCCGCCAGCGGTGACGGCGAAATAGTAGAGGCGCACGCCGCCATTACGTCCCGACCAGCGCTGGTGCACATGATCGACCGTGTAGGTGCGCCCGCTCCAGCGAAAGGCGCGTGGCGCCACCATGCCCTGCGTGAACACGGCATAGACATCCACCCCTTCATGCACTCGCGTCTGTCCCATGATCGTACCTCTTTTGCAAAATTACGTTCGCAATTATACACTGGAAAGCAAATGTTTGCAATGGGGTACTGCTGATAATATCGCCTGCCAGATACACGCTCCGGCAGGCGATGCGGAGGAGGAGACGGAGGAGCGTGTGGCGCCTGCGAGCACGCAGGCGCCACACGCTGCCAGAGTTGATGGCGACCAGCTATGCCAGCGGCTGCGGCACGCGGCCATCGCGGGCGGCTTCCAGGGCCGCGTAGTACTGCGAGTGCCTGGGTTTG
>JAGUZN010000012.1 GCA_020060775.1 Armatimonadota bacterium | reverse complement strand
GCCGGGAAGAGCTGCGGGATCAACGTTTCCAGGCTCACTTCCTCCGCGCCGGTCCCGATGGCGTTGTCGCAGCAGGTATTGGCAAAGGTGCGCGCGGTCTTCCCATCCACGAGGTGCAGGATGAGGTTGGCCATCTGCACCTCGTGCAGCCAGCGCTCGGGCGTATACCGGCACAGGTCGTAATCACTCGGCAGCCAGCGTGCCCGCGCGCCTTCACAGCGGCAGGGGTGAAAGAGGGTGTGGTTGCCCAGTTCATGCCCGGCGGCCGCCACCCGGCGCCACCCGTCAAGCTGCTCGGCAAAGCCGTTGCAGTTGGGCGCGATGTTGAAGGTCGCGCGCAGCCCGTGCGCCTCCAGCAATGGGGCCGTCTCCTGGTGGTGCACCGCCAGGCAATCGTCATAACTCAAAGTGATCGCCGCCTGCTGCCCCTGCGGCCAGCGCGCGGTCATCGCATCTGACATCGCAATTATCCTCCCAGTCGCGCGTCCAGCCAGTCAAGGGTGTGCGCGATTTCCGACTCGGTGAAGACGTGGCCGCCGGGCTGCACCACCTGTTCGAGGGTATCGGCGCCGTAGAGATCGTAGATCGCGCGGATCGCCTGCTGGCTCTCGTGCACCCCCTCGGCGGGGAAGAAGCCGTCCTGCGCGGCATCGACCATCAGGAACGGCCGCGGGGCGATGAGCCCGCCGATCTCGCCGACATCGGTGAAGCGCAGGATGTGTGGGACATAGCAGAACAGCGCGTTGATGGTGCGCTCGTGCGCCCACACGCGATAGGAGGAGACGCCGCAGACCTCCGCCGCTGCCGCCACCCGCTCGTCCATCGCCGCCAGCCAGAAGGTGTTGATGCCCCCCATGCTCATGCCGACGCTGCCAATGCGCGCCGCATCCACATACGGCAGGCTGCCGAGCATCTCCACCGCGCGCATGAATTCCCAGACCATCATCCCCTGCAGCGTCTGCCCTTTCAGCAGCGAGGCCATCGCCAACTCGCGCTCGGAGACGAAGGACATCCCCTGATGGTCGCGCAGGTCGGCCTCGTCCCACGACTTCACGCGGCGGTCGCCGAAGCGGATCGTATCCGGCGACAGCGTGACGAACCCCTTCGCCGCCAGCGGCACCGCCAGGTAATCCATCTCCTCTTTGCCAAAGGCGCACCCCGGCGCATGCCCATGCAGGCAGAGGACCGCCGGCAATGGCGCATGGCGCTCATGCGGCACGCGCAGAATGCCCTGCTGCGGCGGCTCGCCCGGCCAGCCGGGGTAGCTCACCAGAAAGGTGTCCCAGGTCTCCTCGCCCGCATAGCGATACGTGATATGCTCGAAACGCTCGCGATCCTCCGGGCGAAATTGGTAGTAATACGCCCAGTTCTCCGCCACGCGCGCGGCCACCGCCTCGCCTTCCAGCAGGATCGCGTGCGACGGCTCCGGCGTCTCCGGCACCTGGTTGCCCAGCAACAGCTCCCACAACAGCTCGCGCAGCTCTTCGCGGCGCTCCTGCCAGCCCTCCAGCGTCTCCGGAATCACAAAGGGCGCGTCATGGCACCCGCAACAACAATCATGCATGACCGTACCTCATTCTGTGTATTCGCCGCCCGCCGCCAAATCCTCCACGCAGAAGATGGCAGATTCCAGATTCAAAATTACAGATGGCAGGTTGCCGATGGCAAATTGGGGTGGAGGAGACGGTCGGGAGGGCGGCCGTCCCTGGCCGCCGCATCGCTCCGGTCTCTGTCACACCGTGCGCTCCTTAGGGCTCGTAGTCAGGCACGCAGCGCACGCGGAGTGCCGTTGCGCCCCGGCAGTATCGCTCTGCCCTGCATGCCCGACAACACGATACCGGCGAGATGCTTGCAGGTAGAGAATATGTCCTCGGTCTGCTATGATAGGTCAGCGCAAGCTGCCGCACGGCATCCCGGCGGGATGCCGCGACTTTAGCCCGGCACGCCAGTGCCGGGAAGGGTGCCAGTGTTGTTCCATCCAGTCCCGGAGGGACGGCTGACAGGAGGCCAGGCCATGGGTGACGCCTACACCAGTTGCCACATCCATTACGTCTTCAGCACCAAGGAGCGACGACCGCTCATCCTGCCCGCATACCGCGAACGCCTCTGGGCGTATATGGGGGGTATAGCCCGCGAACACCGCATGTGCGCGGTACAGATCGGTGGCACCGTGGATCACGTGCATCTGCTGGTGCGCCTGCCCGCGACACTCGCCATCGCCAAAGGGGTGCAACTGCTGAAAGCCGGGTCATCGAAGTGGGTGCATGACACCTTTCCCGACCTGCCGCATTTTGCCTGGCAGGCGGGCTATGGCGCCTTCAGCCTGAGTCCCTCCAGCGTGCCATCGGCCGTGGAGTATATCGTCCGGCAAGATGAACACCATCGCCGGCACACCTTCCAAGAGGAGTTCCTGGCCTTCCTGACGCGCTATGATGTGGCGTATGACGCGCGGTACATCTGGCAGTGATCAGTCGTCCCGCCGGGACTCGGGGCGATCAATCAACCGCTTTCCCGGCAGTGCCTGCCGGGCTAAAGTCGTGCGGTCCCTCCGGGACCAGTTGATGACGGGTAACCGCAGGGTAGGAGAGACGATCGAGCAGGCAAGCCCCACGTTCGTAACACACAGCGGCGATGCTCGCCGCACGCCAAAGCGCGCGGCGCCCGCAGGGATTCCTACCCCCTCTCCCCCTCTCCTCCTTGGAACCTGGAACTTGGAACTCTTGTGTACGGCAGGAAACGGCGACGGGCGGGCGAATGAGAGCGGTATGTGCGGACGCTTTTACTTCTTCAGCGATGGGCAGCGGATACGCATGCACTTCCCGCAGTTGCTGGTGCCGGAGGAGCTGGACTGGATTGCCCGCTACAACCTGGCGCCGGGGCAGGAGGTGGCGGCGGTGATGAACACCGGCGACCGCACGATGCG
>JAGUZN010000253.1 GCA_020060775.1 Armatimonadota bacterium | reverse complement strand
CTGAGCGAGTATGCGCGGCGCATGAAAGCGGCACACATTCGCCCGGCGCTGGCGGTGCGCGAGGGCACGATTGCCGATACGGTGGAGCATGCCCGCGAACTGACGCAGTTGCTGAATGTTCCCACGGCGGGCGTGGCTATCGATACGGCAGCGCTGGTGATGCAGGATTGCGAGCCGGCCGAGGCCATCGCGATGTTGGGCGCACAGCTGGCCCACGTGACGCTGCATGACACCGACGGCGTGCGACCCAGCTTGCCGCCCGGACAGGGATCGCTCGATTTCCCGGCGATCCTGCGCGCGCTGGACGCCGCAGGCTACAGCGGGCCGCTGGTGGTGGCCCTTGACGACATCCACCTTTCGCCGGAGGAACGGGCGCACGAGCTGGCACAGGGGATCGCCTACCTGCAGCCGCTGCTGCAGCGCAAAGCGGCGTAATGGTCAGGGTGTGATGACGATCTTTACACTTTCGCGGCCATCAGAGACCATACGCAGGGCGTCGCCCCACCCTTCGAGCGGGAAGGTGTGCGTCACCATCTCTTTCACCTGCACGGCCCCGCCGTTCACCAGACGGGTCGCACGGTCAAAAGTGAGCGCCTGCGAGAAGGACCCGAGGATGGTCAACTCGCGCCGAAAGACTTCGTAGGGGCTGATCTCTATGCGCTCGTTTTCCGGGCAGACGCCGTAGAACACGATCTTCCCCCCGTAACGCGCGAATTGCGGCAAGCCGGCGGCTACCTTACTGACGCCGGTAGCATCAATGACGATATCGAAGCCTGCGGGCATGTCGGCGGCCAGCCGGTCGAGGTGCGCCGTGGGGTGGACCGGATCGGGCTGCACGATTTCTGCGCCGGCCAGTCGCGCCGCCAGGTCGAGTTTTTTCGCCGACAGGTCCACCACGACGAGGCGACTCACCCCGCTGCGGCGCAATAGTTGCGCGAGGATGAGCCCGGTCGGTCCGGCGCCAAAGAGCAATACTTCATCGCCGACGCGCGGGCGGATGACATCGAGACCATGGACGGCGCAGGCCGTCGGCTCGGCGAGGGCGCCCTCCAGGTAGCTCACCTGTTCGTCGAGCGGATAGACCTGTCGTTCGTCGACCAGCACATACTCGGCGAATCCTCCCGGCGCATTCACCCCTTGCGCGTACAGATTCTCACAGAAGAGCGGTTCTCCCCGGCGACAATATGCGCAGTAGCCGCACTGCCGTTCGTTGTCCGCCACCACGCGGTCGCCCGGGCGCACGCGTGTCACCTCAGGACCGACCGCCGCCACTTCGCCGGCGAATTCATGCCCCGGGATGAGTGGAAAGGCGGAGAAGAAGTGTCCCTGATGGATATGCAGATCCGTTTTGCACACGCCGCACGCGTGCACGCGCATCAGCACCTCGGTGGCGCGCGGCTGCGGCGTGGGTGTTTCGGACACGGCGAATTGCCCTGGAGCGGAATAGACCAGCGCCTTCATGCGAACTCCTTGTCACGGCAGATCGTCGATCGTGGGGATGATCGATGTGTTGGGTACATCTTACCGCACGCGAAACGGCGTCGCAAGGACGAGGCCTGCTGTCATGAGGCGTTCACAGGGGCCTCCGTGCTCACGAGCGGCAGTGTGATAACGAAGGTGCTGCCCTGGCCTTTTCCCGCGCTGTGGGCGCGGATGTGCCCGCTGTGCAACTCGACAATGCCGCGCACGAGCGCCAGCCCGAGCCCCAGCCCGCCGCGCGCTTCGTTGCGCTCAATCTGGCGGAAGGGCTTGAACAGGTCATCGAGCATTTCGGCGGGAAATCCGCAGCCGGTGTCACGCAAAGAGATGATTGCTTCTTCCCCATTAGCTTCACAGGTGATGGTGACGCGCCCGCCAGCTTCGGTAAATTTTAAGGCGTTGGCCAACAAATTGGTGATCGCCTGGGCCAGACGGTTGGGGTCCACGTGCACCGTGAGCCGGTCCACCGGCGGCACCAGACTAACATCAATCTCCCGTTCGCGCGCACCCTGTTGCAGGCTCTCCGCACTTTGCTCGACCACATCCCACAGGTCGATCGTCTCCCGGTTCAGCGTAAGTTTCTTATGCACGATGCGTGAGACATCCAGGAGGTCGTCGAGGACGCGGCGCTGACGGTAGGCATTACGTTCGATCACCTGCAGTGCTTGTTCCATGAGTCCGGGCGCCCCGCCATCGCGGGCGAATTGCGACCAGCCGAGGATGCTGGTCAACGGGGTGAGCAACTCGTGTGACAGCACGGCGAGGAACTCGTCTTTCGCCCGGTCGGCATCTTTGATATGCGCGATATCCTGGAAGGCGATTACAACCGCACCGATTTCCTGTCCCATATAGATGGGCGCGGCATGGATGATCAGCGGGACTTCGTGTCCATCGGGCAGCGCGAAAAGGAACTCATCCGACGCGATGGTCTCTCCGTGCAAGGCGCGCCGGTCAGGCCATTCGTCACGTGCGACATCGGTATGGGTATCGGGATGCAGCAGGCGAATTTGCTGCCAGAAATCGGCGTGCATCTCAGGCCACGCCTGTTGGAACGCGGCATTCATGCGCACGATCTCCCCTTGCGGGGACATGAAGAGCAATGGCAGCGGCAGGATATTCAGTGCGGTGTCGAGATAGGCGCGTTCAGCATCCAGTGCCGTGTTAATCGATGCCAGCGTCGTATTCGCCTGGGCGAGTTGGCGCGTGCGCTCGCTGACGCTGTGTTCCAGGTGTGTGTTCACACGGCGAAGTTCTTCATAGTGCCGCACGTTCTCCACGGCCAGTGCCGCCTGTTTGCCGAGGACATGCCAGAGCTCCAATTCATCTGCCGTGTACTCGTGCCCTGACTCCTTCTCCATCAGCAGCACCAGCCCGCAGAGATGGTCGCCGGCGACCATCGGCAACGCCAGGGCAGCCATCCACTCCGACAATTGGTATCCCAATGCCTGGTCAGGCCCGGGCTGACGAAGCAACTCGGCAGTGAGCATACCCTGATCGGCGTACAATGCCTGTTGCAACAAGCGATGGGAAGGGGGGATCACTTCGGGGGCTGTGTGCATCGCCGTGTGGGCAGCAGCCCGTACGAACACACCGTGTCCGTCCTGCAGATACACGGTCAAGCCGCGCGGGCGAAACGCTCGTGCGATCGTGTCCGCAAGCAAGGCCTCCAGCACTTTGCGATCACGTACGGCGGCAAATGCGCCACCGGCCTCACGCAGGGTGTCGCGGTAGTGCGATTCAACATGCCAGAGATGATCGAGTGTTCGCTGGATTTTTTGTCGTGCGGGGAAGAAGAACAGTGATACCACGACAAGCACAACAGCGGCGATCACCACAAGGGTATGGCTGTTATTGGCGGTATCCCCAAGCAGCGGCAGCGCCAGGACGGCGAGTACAGCCGTGCTGGCCAGCATCATGGCGTAGGTCAGTCCCGTGCGAATCAGCTCACGAGTCTGCGCTGTGCAGTCATGTGAAGACGAATATGTGATACAGGCCACGAGTGCCGCAATGGTCAGCGGGGCAATAGCCACCGGCCATGGCAGATGATCGCATTGGTACTGCACCACCAGCGTGTATGCGCCAACACCGGCCAACGGAATGGCGATCGCCAGCCAGTACCTTCCCTGCTTGCAGGCCTTCCCGTGCGCATGGAATACATGGTGCGCCAGCATGGCCACGCTTGCCAGCAGGACAGCATTCACCCAGAAGACCAGGCCCCATCCCAGGTTGCCCAGGGGTACGGTGGTGCTATTGATCTGCAGAGAGATTGGCATACCCAGCAGGGGCGTCCACACCAGCACGGGCCAGGGGAGCCCCAGGATCATGAGGATGCGGGTGATCCGTAATCTCAGCGGATCACATGAGCTGACGACGCCACAGCAGCACAGCCACCCGTAGACCGCCAGGATAAAGCAGCAGAGTGCGGCACTTTCCAGATATGAGGACACGACCGGATCGAGGGTAAATGCGAGCGCGAGGCTGCAGGCACTCCAGAGGGACAGCCAGATGATGAACCAGACGTGACGCCGCCGCACGCGGCAGGGCTCGTCGTGTAACTGCACCACACCGCGAAGCAGCGCGATTTGACACACCAAGGCAGCAAGCAGGGCAAGGAATAGCAGCATGTCCGGCCTATTTCTTCGACGATTGCTTCAGCACTTCACCTCGCCTGAGGTTACTCATCTGTGAACCGGAAGCCTCTTGAAGATACCGAAGAAGCGCCTGGATGGCAAGGAAGATTCACCAAGTTATGTATAATACAGGCGACAATCACTCGAATACTTTATTAGGATTCTCATTAATATTCCACCCATATCGAAGCTGTTTTCAGATTCTCTATCCGGTCTCGCGTGATCTGTTCGCGCCTGTTGGGTCTGGGGTCTCCTCACCCTATCGGTCCTGTGGATAGCGCCTCGGAGCCCCAATATCAGCAGTCACGAACATCTACGGTGCGATCCGCGAACAGATCCTATGAATACAGCTTCTTCGACAGTGCTCCCTGCAGTGATCACCTGGGCGGCGTCGATGAACAAGTATCATCCCATGCTTCGCGTCAGCGCGATTTCCTCGGCAGCAGCATGTTCAGCAACGTGCTGAACAGGGCCATCACGCCAGCCAGCAGCGCGGCGGCCACCCATGACGCGACGCTGAGGTATGGATAGAATGGGCCGTTCTCATTCCCCAGAAAGTAGATGGCGGCGATGTACAGCACGAAGGAAACGATGAACCCGAAGCACCCCAGCGTGAGCAGGTTCACGGGCATGGCCACCAAGGACACCATGCCGGCAATCGCCCCCACGAGCATATTCACCAGCCCGAGCAGCGGGGCGATCCACAGTGCATGATACCAACGGCTGATATCCACGCCGGGAATGACCCAGGCGGCGGCCACCAGTGCAATGGCAGAGATCGCCCAATAATAAAAGAGCCGTCTCACTTTTCACCTCCCATTCGGTTACGATGCCGGTTGCAGGGTTGTCATCAGGCTGTCCCGATTCCCTCGTGTGCAAGGAGTTGATGTTTGAGTGCCAGGCCACCACGGAAGCCGGTCAGGCGACCGCCAGAGCCCAACACGCGATGGCAGGGTATGAACAGCAGGGCGGGGTTGCGGGCCAGCGCCTGGCCCACGGCACGCGCGCCGTGCGGGATGCCCAACTGTGCGGCCAGCGCGCCGTAGGTTGTCGTGTGCCCGAAGGGTATGGCACGACAGGCGGTTAATACGCGTTGCGTGAATGGCTGCACGCCGGAGAGGTCGACGGGCAACGCGGGGTCGAGTGCGGCGCCCTGCGCGTAGGCTTGCAGGGCTTCCGCCCACATCCCGGGCAGCGGGGTGGGTGTGCCACGCCCGACATCCAGGCGTCGAACGCCGGCGGCGCCCACGGTCACCGTCAGCCATCCCCAGGGCAACAGAATACTGCCGTGCACCTCGTCCATGGCCTCTTTATTCGTGCACACCGCTCGTTCTCCTCTTCGTGCTCCTCCAGTGGCAGGGGAAAAGGGGCAGGGTGCTGAAATACGCTTCTGAGAAGCTGTTTTCAAATTCTCTGTCCGGTCTCGCTTGATCTTTTCGCGGCG
>JAGUZN010000074.1 GCA_020060775.1 Armatimonadota bacterium | reverse complement strand
AGATCTATCCGGGCGTCACCCTCTCGGAATGCAATATCGATGACGATTGTGAGATCTTCGGGCATTCCACCATTATCCGCTCCTCCATCGGCGCCGGCTCCATGATCGGGCCCTACAGCCACATCGAGGACACCCTGACCGGCATCATGGTCGAGCTGCACTCCTCGCGTGAAGCGCCCATCACCATGCAGCACTTCGTAGCTATCGGCGATGAGGTCATTGTGCAGGGAGGGGTAGAGTTGCTGGAGTCAGTCACTATCCATCCGCGCTTAAAAATTCCCTCTGGCGTGCACATTCCTTCAAATACCGATATCCAGAGTGCCGAGCATATGCTGGAATTCGTGTAAAATAACAATGCAGGCCATTGGTATGCCAGGAGAGAATTATTGTTGATATGGTAGGTTGGACGATACAGTCCTTCCGTTCGTTCGGTCGCATGGCAGAAAGGAGAAGCAACAGATGGCAAATGCACTCTATCTCGTCTCACCGCGCACAGCATCAGGAAAAAACTTGCTGGCACTGACCCTGGGGAAAGATGCACAACAGCGCGGCAAGCGACTTGCCTACTTCAAACCAGTGGGACCGTTCCCGGTCCGCGTTGATGGAAAAGTGACCGATCAGGATGCCCTGACTGTCGCCCAGGCACTCGGACTGTCAATCCCGCCAGACGTGCTCTGCCCCGTGCCGCTCACTGAAGAATTACACCGGCAAGTGCTCGCCGGTACCGTGCCCGACCTGTTGCCGCACGTGAAGGAGGCCTTTGCCGATGCCGCGCGTGATGCCGAGTTCACGCTCATCAGCGGCATGGGCAATCTCTTCTCATCCGGTACGGCCTATGGCCTCACCGCATCGACGCTCGCCGAACAGCTGGAGGCTCACGTGCTGCTTTCCACCAGTTACGAGCGCGAGCGCACGGAAGACGAAGTGCTCGCCGCGCAGCAACTCTTCGGCAATCGTCTGCTCGGCATTGTCTTGCATGATGTGCGCCCGAACGAACGCACACACGTCATGGCCGATGTGGTCCCCTTCTTCGAACGAAAAGGGATGCCGGTCTTTGGCTCGCTGCCCGAGGACCCCATCCTGCACTCGATCTCCGTCAGTGAGATCGCCGACGCGCTCAACGCCCGCGTGCTGGTCGGTGAAGAACACCTGGATGAACTGGTGGAACGTTTTGCCATCGGCGCGATGAACGAAGAGGCGGCGCTAAGCCATTTCCGCAAGGTGACCAACAAGGCCGTGATCACCGGTGGCGACCGTAGCGACGTGCAACGTGCGGCGCTGGAGACCTCCACCAAGGTGCTCATCCTCACCGGCGGCATCTACCCGGCCAATGTCATCCTCTCCGCTGCTATGGAACGACAGACGCCCGTCCTGCTCGTCTGGGATGACACGCTAACGACGATTGAGCGGCTTGAAGCGCTCACCGGCCGCCCGCGCCTGCGCCAGCCAGCCAAGCTGGAGCGCGCTGTACAACTCTTCCGCGAACACACTGACCTGAATCGACTCTGGCAGGCTGTCGGCCTGTAAGGTGATCGACGCTCCCTCCTCCACAGTGCAACGACGCGGAGGAGGGAGTATACTTCTGCGCTCTCCTCTTCACACGCACTGCCGCAGCAGTATCTCCAATCGTTTCAGCCAGACCTCAGCAGCAAAACGCGCGCGCACGGCAGCCGCCGCCGCGATGCCCAGTTGCTGCCGCACTGCCGGATCGCACAACTGGTCAATCGCCGTCGCCAACGCCTCGACATCGCCCGGAGGCACCAGGAAACCGGTCTCGTTATCAATGATTGCTTCCGGAATGCCCGAAAGGGCGCTGCCTACGGCGGGCAGTCCCGTGCTCATCGCCTCCACCAGCACATTGGGCAAGCCATCACGGTCGCCATCACGTGCCATGATCGACGGACAACAAAAGACGTCGGCCTCCAGATATGCCGCGTACAGCATCTCCTGAGTCTGCCACCCTGTTACGGAGACGGCATGCGCAATGCCCAGCTCCCGCGCCTGGCGGAGCAAGGCCGACCGTTGCGGGCCATCGCCCACCACGCCCAGCGAAAACGCCGTGCCCTGCTGCCGCAAACGGGCGCAGGCCTCCAGCAATACGTGAAAGCCCTTCTTCTCCACCAATCGTCCCACCGCCAGCAGGCGCAGCGGGGCGTGCGGCTCACGACGACGCACCGGCGGCTCGGCCGCAAGCCAGGGACGGGGCAAGCCATGGTAAATGAGGTGCAGGCGACTATGGTAGGCGGGGAAGCGCTCCTGCAGATACTGGAGGTTGGCCGCGGTGCAGGTGATCACCGCATGGGCCGCGGCCACCTTCTCCTCCAGGTGCTCAGCTTCCACGTACAGATCGCGTGCGTGCAGACTCAAGCAGACGGGGATCTCGCCCGCAGCCTGAAATGCAACGGTGGAGGGTAGCGAGCCGAAATGTGCGACCACCACATGGGGTCGATGTCGGACCATATCGACGCGCCAGCGCGTGCCCAACGCGCACACCGCCCCTTCCGGGTTCAGGCGGCGGCGCAGCCGGTCGATCGCACTGCGCCAGCCGTAATGCACCAGATCATCAGGCTGACTCGGGACAAACAAGCTGTACACGTCAACGGAATGAGATCGATGGCGCAACCCCTCGACCTCGCGGGCGATGAAGGTCTCCGAGGGCGTGGGATAGCATCCGACCACGTAGGCAAGCTGCATAACGGTCACTCCGCCATAAATCCGGCGATCACTGGCGCAGGTGCCCCGCGCCGTACGCCACCCATTTATAGCTGGTCAACTCT
>JAGUZN010000127.1 GCA_020060775.1 Armatimonadota bacterium | reverse complement strand
GCGGCCGTGGACCAGCGCCTGCGCGAAGAGGGCATTCGCAACCAGGCGAGCATCATTGCCGCCGGCAGCATCCGCTCGAGCGCGGATCTGGCCAAGGCGATTGCGCTGGGCGCGGATGTATGCGCCATTGGCACCGCCACCCTGCTCTCCATGGGCTGCACGCTGTGCCAGAAGTGTTATACCGGCCGATGTTCGTGGGGGTTGACCACGCAGGACCCCGAATTGACGCGGCGGCTGGACCCGGCGTGGGGTGCGGAGCGGGTGGCCAATCTGGTGCACGCGTGGAGCGCGGAGTTGGAAGAGATGCTGGGGGCGATGGGCGTGAATGCCATCGAGTCGCTGCGCGGCAGCCGAGAGCGCCTGCGCGGCCTCGGGTTGGACAGTGAAACGCTGGAGATCCTCGGCGTGAAGCCTGCCGGCGTCGGCGCGTAAATCCGGATGGGCAGGGGTTGCCCCCTGCCCCGTTTCGGGATCCGGCGTCAGGCCACCGGCTCTTTCACGCCGGACGACGCCGTGTTGCGCTCGATCTGCACCTGGCAGAGCATGATCTGCGCCTGGGCGCGCTGCGTCTGGGCGGCGTAGTGCCCGCCGAGAATGATGAGCGCGCCAAGCAGGACGCCGATACCGAGCGTGACCGCATTGGGAGTCATCGGCAGCGCCTCGATGGGTATCACGGGGATGGTCAGCGAGACATCCTGGCCGAGTGTTTTGCTGATGCTGGAGGGCATGAAGTACCCACCGGCGACGAACGCCAGGCCGATGATCAGCGTGAAGAACTCGGTGGATGCGGCGGAGGAATACATCCTGCCCGCAAGCCATTCGATTTTGGACGGGTCGTACTTGAACGACATGACCTAACCTCCCAGGGAGTAAGTGGTCGTTGTGCCCACGAGCTGCACGGTTCACGTCAACGGCGATCGATGATGTTCGATCATGCCAGGCGTTGGGACGGAGGTACATCCTCCCAAGAGGGCCTCGGGTGAACCGTACTGCGACAGACGCCTGCCGTGCAGCCCGATCGCACGGGTAAAATTGTTTTATTATAGCGTGCAATTGCCGATTTGGTAAGCAGGCCGTAAGATAAAAAATGCGCGAGCCGGCAGGGCAGGCGGTGCGTCTGCAGCCGACCCCTCGTGCGATCATCGAGAAGTCGAACCGAGGAGCACACCCGGAATGCTGGAGCAAGTGACAATGGAGAACATCTCCCAGAGCGTGATTGACGCCGACGGGCTCGCCTACCGCGACTTGAACCGCCAGGTGCGCGAGCGGGTGGCCGCGGGCGATACTTACCTGGTGCTGCGCCATGTGCGCGGCCAGCGCTTCATCGCCGATGGACTGCAGGGGAAAGATCTGACCATCGACATTCATGGCGTGCCCGGCGGCGACCTGGGGGCGTTTCTCGACGGCCCCACGGTGAATGTGTTCGGCAACGGCCAGGATGCGGTCGGCAACACCATGAATGATGGTCGCATCGTCATTCACGGTCACGCCGGCGATGCGTTGGGCTACGGCATGCGTGGCGGTGTGCTGCTGGTGCGCGGTCGCGCCGGCTACCGCGTGGGCATCCACATGAAAGCGTTCAAGCAGCAAGTGCCGGTAGTCATCATCGGCGGCTGCGTGGGCGATTTCTTTGGTGAGTATATGGCGGGCGGCATGCTCGTGGCATTGGGGTTGGACTGTAAAGCCGGCCAACCGATCGTCGGCGACTATCTGGCCAGCGGCATCCACGGCGGCGAGATCTTCATCCGCGCCACGCCGGACCAGTTGCCGAAAACGAAGTACCTTGCCATGCAGGAGGTGCGCGGCGACGGACTGAAGGCGCTGCTGCCCTATCTGCAGCAGTTCGCCACGCAGTTCGCGGTGAGCCTGGAGGAAATCGCCGAGGCGCCGTTCACCCGGCTGACGCCGATCTCCCACCGCCCCTTTGCGGCGAAGTATGCACCGGCCTGATCTCCGGCCGCTTTTTCTGTATTGCGATGTCCCCCGTTCCGGCGGGGGACATCGGCGTGTACGCATTGCCACGCTGTTCTGTTCCGTGTAGAATGTCGCCTGTTGTGATACCACTGTTGCTGGCCATTATCGTCCCAGTGTGCACCATCGTTGTCTTCGGCGCTGCCGGGGGCATCCTCGGTCCCCTGTTGCCCGCCATGGCGCAAGAGTTTGGCATTCCGCTGGACCGCGCGGGGTTGTTGTTGCCCATAACCTTCGGCGGTTCCATCGCCTCCATTCTCCTCGGCGGTTACCTGGCTGACCACTTCGGCAAAAAGCTGTTGTTGCTCGTCGCCCTCGGCGGATTAGCCGGTTCGTATGTGCTCTTCCACCTCGCTCCCTCATTCGTCTGGGTGGCAGCAGCCTGCCTGCTGGCGGGCATGCTGGGGGGCACGTTGGAAGGGTTGTGCAGCGCGGTGATCGCCGATGTTGATCCCGTAAAAGGGGATCGCAACCAGAACTTCCTGCAAGTGGCGTTCTGCATCGGGGCCGTCACCGCCCTCTCCGTCACCGCGTGGTTTCAGGAACACGGCGCCAACTGGCGTCAGGCCTATCTCATCCTCGCCGCCTCCGCCGGCGTGGTGTGGGTGCTCGGGCTGTTCATGCGCATCCCTCCCGCTCCGCCCGCGGAGAAGATCAACCTGCAGATCGCCCGGCGCGTCGTGAGCAATCCCGCGGTGCTGCTGCTAATGCTGGCCATTGCCCTGTATGTCGGATCGGAAATGAGTCTGGCATCCTGGATCAGCCCCATTCTGCAGGAGAAGCGTGGATATCCGGCTTCGGTGGCCATGTACGGCGCGGGCGTGTTCTGGCTGGCGATGGGGGTGTCGCGCCTCGTCGCCGGCATCCTCTGCCACCGCTATTCCGGCTACACGGTGTTGCGCTGGCTGATGGCCGGCGGTCTGCTGGCGTATGCCGTGCTGCTGCTGCCGGTGGGCGATTGGCGACTCTGGCTCGGCGCCGCGCTGGCGGGCGCAGCCTTCAGCGGCACCTGGCCGCTCATCGTCAGCCTGAGCACCACCCATTACCCCGGCTACACGGGCACTGTCGTCGCGCTGATGGTGGCGAGCGGCACGTTGGGCGGATTCATTTTCCCGTTTCTCTCGGGAGTCATCATCAATCGGCATTCGGTCTTCTGGGGATTTCTGCTGATGGCCGGGCTGTTCGCGTTGCTGACGATAGTGGTGGTGCGCTATGGGCGCTACCGCCTGCCCGGCATCGTGACTTCGGCGCCCGCACCGGAAACCGAGCCTGCCGTGTAACATCATACCCCATGGCCAAGCGCCGCGGCGTGTGCACGATCTTTCCTTGTCATCTGCCCTCCTGTGTGATATACTGTCTCCAGCATTCAGGAAGTGACACCGTACAACGAGTGGGGTCTCCCCACTCGTTGTGTTGTAAAGGAGCGGGTGTATGCATATTGATTTCGTGCAAGCCCTGCGGGAGATCGAAAAAGAAAAAGATATTCCGCTTGAAGTTTTGGGACATATCATTGAAGATGCACTGGTTTCGGCCTATCGCAAGCATTTTGGCGCCAGCGGAGAAATCCATGTCGAGATCGATTGGGATGACTCGCGCGCGGCGGTGTATACGCGCAAAACCGTGGTGGAAGAGATCGATAATCCCCACACCCAGATGAGCCTGGAGGAAGCCCGAAAACTCGATGACGAGATTCAGGTGAACGACATCCTGGATATCGAAGTGACCCCGGAAGATTTCGGCCGCATCGCTGCGCAGACGGCAAAGCAGGTGGTGGTGCAGCGCATTCGCGAAGCCGAGCGGGATATCCTGTTCGATGAGTACAATGACCGCGCGGGCGAGATTATCACCGGCGTGGTGGCGCGGCGCGAGGGCCGCACGGTGTATATCACTTTGGGCAAGATCGAAGCGTTGCTTCCCGCTGCCGAGCAGATGCCGACGGATCAGTACCGCATCAATGAACGGGTGAAGTTGTTCATTGTGGAGGTGAAGAAGACCACGAAGAGTCCGCACGTGCTGGTGTCGCGTTCGCACCCGGGCCTGTTGCGCAAACTCTTCGAGTTGGAAGTGCCGGAGATCGCCGAAGGCGTGGTGGAGATCAAGTCGGTGGCACGCGAGGCGGGTCACCGCTCGAAGGTGGCCGTGGCCAGCAAGCAGGACAACGTCGACCCGGTGGGCGCGTGCGTCGGGCATCGCGGCAGCCGCGTACAGGCGGTGGTCGATGAGTTGCGCGGCGAAAAGATCGATATCGTGCGCTGGAGCGACGACCCGAGCCATTACCTGGCCAGTGCGCTTTCCCCCGCGCGGATCAGCGAGGTGCGCCTCGATGAAGACGCACATAGCGCGACCATTATTGTCCCCGACAACCAGCAGTCGCTGGCGATCGGGAAGGAAGGGCAGAATGTTCGTCTTGCCGCTCGACTGACGGGGTGGCGCATCGATATCCGCAGCGAATCGCAAATGCGGGAGATCGATGCAGTGGAACAGCCGGAGTTCGAAGGCGAGGAGCCCGCGCAGGAAGAGTAGGACACGGCGTTTTTTCTGCACACTCGGCCCGGCAGTCCGGGCCGAACCGTTGTTCATGGCGTTATACGCACGTGCGGCATTGAATCACAGCACCTTTCGTGGTAGACTACGTAGCTGTGAATATCCGAGAGCCCATCCGCTCCTGCGTGGCCTGTCGCACGCGACGCCCGCAGTCGACACTGGTGCGCGTGCGGCGTACCCCGGAGGGGCGAGTAGCAGTTGATACCGCGCGCACGCGTGCGGCCGGACGCGGCGCTTACCTTTGTCCGGAAGCCGCCTGCATCGCACGAGCGCAAAAACGGCGTTCGCTGGATGCTGCGCTGCGTTGTACGGTCCCGGCGGCGGTGTTCGAAGCGTTACACGAGCATATCAAACGCGATAGTCGCGGGCCTGATGACACACCCGAGTCGTGAGTCATCGTGTAAATTGTTAAACCAGGGACCAGGAGGTTGGCTTTTTGCCAAAAGTGCATTTCTTCAAACTAGCGCAAGAATTGGGCGAGCGTCCCGTCGAGCTGCAAAAGAAGCTCGCCGCGGAAGGCATCAATGTGCGCAGTACGTCCACCATGCTGGACGAGGACACCGCGGTCAAAATCCGCGAATTCCTGCGGCAGCAGGCTGCGACGACCCCGCCCGCTCCCGCCGAGGCCACGACCGAGGCAGCACCATCAG
>JAGUZN010000334.1 GCA_020060775.1 Armatimonadota bacterium | reverse complement strand
GGTGTTCGCGGCCGACGGGGTGGGCGGCCAGCGTGCGGAGGCGGGTGGTGACATCAATGCAGGCCTGCATGCGTGCGGCACGCGGGGCGAGCACGGCAGAGGCCAGGCGCGGGAAGATGTCGCGGCGGAAGGCTTCCTGCAGCGCCGTGCCCCATTCCTGACGCTTCAGCAGCGCAACGAGGCCGGCGTCAGCGGCATTACGGATCTGCCCCCAAATGGTGATCTGTTCTTCGCTGCCCTCGCACTCGACTAGTAATAGCTGTAGTTCGCCCCAGACCAGGGCCATCAGGCGGTCATCGAATTCGGTGCGTGCGATTTGCGGCACCAGTTCCATGACTTTTTTCGGGGCATTCGGCTGTAGAGTTTGCTTTTCAATAGCGATCACCAGCAGCGATTGGCGCAGATGGCGCAGATTATATAACAAGGGATCGATCATCAGGTTCAGCTCCAGCAATATTTGTGACGCCACCCCCGCCGGATGTGCTCTACGATGAGGGCGACGTGTGCGCGAGCAGGCGGATGGCGACGCATTGGTACGCCCTGGCGGAGCTCAACGCGTCGCGACAGGGCCGCAAGCGATTATAGTGGTCCCTTCCCCAGGCGTCAATGTTGCTGTGTGGGGTTGAGCCGACGCGCCGGTGTTCACTCTCGCGATGTTTGGGTAGTTTATCCTTAAGGAGTTTCGGTGCATGATCAAGTGCCCACAGTGCGGTGCGGCTAATCAGGCGTCGCGCGCGGCCTGCTGGAATTGTTGGACGCCGCTCTCATCGACCGGCAGCACGCCCGCCGTGCCGGGCGCCGGCGTGCCAACGCCTCCGCCGGGTTCGTCTGCCGAGCCTGCTTCCGCGGCCCCGCCCCCGGAGGCGGATCCTCAACCGGAGGCGATTGTCGAAGACAACGCGTTGCCGGCTGCCAATACGGCCGACATGCCCCCTGCCGAAGAGGAACTATTGCCGGTCGTTCAGCCCCCGGCGCGTGCCGCGACCGGCGGCGGGCGGTGGCTGGTCGTCGTTGCCGCGGTCGTCAGCCTGTTGCTGGTTGCGGGCATGGTGTACTGGTATGTCACGTTCCGCCCCCGCCCTCACGCCACTGAGTCACTGGATGTGGCGCGGGACTATCTGGCCGCACTGGTGCACAGCGATGTGACGGCGCAGCAACAGCTTGCCACGCCGGATAGCCGCGGGATGTTGTTGCCTTCCTGGTTCACGGTGGTGCGGACGCAGATTGCCCCGGCGGTGACTGAGGAGGGTGATGCGGCCACGGTAGCCGTCGAGTTATACCTGGGGACGCCCTCCAGCATGCCAAATTCTGCCGAGGTGGATGCGGCGGTCACGCGCAAGTACGATCTCACGCTGCCGCTCATGATGACAGCGGAGGGGTGGCGCGTGCAACAGCGCGAGTTCCTCAGCGCGCTGCACCGGCAGTTGCAGCAGGAGAATCCGGGCGTGGGCTTTCCGGCATGGGAGATTGCCCCGTAGCACGGATCACCGGCGTGCACGAAGGCCGGTTCACGCGCTATCCTTCATCCGGCGCGGTTTTCGGGATGGTGAAGAAGAAGGTGGAGCCTTTGCCGACGGTGCTGTCCACCCAGATCACCCCACCGTGCGCCTCCACCAGACTCTTCACCAGGAAGAGGCCGATGCCCGTGCCGCCGACCCGCTGCGCGTCACCGCTGTGCACGCGGTGGAACCGCTGGAACACTTTATCCAGGTGATCCGGCGGGATGCCCATCCCCTCATCCGACACGGAAACGAGCACCTTCTCCCCTTCTTCCTGCAGGCGCAGAATGACTTTGCCCCCCTCCGGGCTGTACTTGATGGCGTTACTGAGCAAGTTGGTGATGATCTGGTCGAGCTTATCGCGGTCGGCGGTAATGGCGAGCGGCGTGTCCGGCAACTCGAGCACGAACTGGTGACGATCAGTATAGCTGCGCTGGAAGTTCAGGCACTTCTCCAGCAGCGGCGCCAACTGCACGGTATCGTAGTTCAACTGCAGCGGCATGCCGCGTTCGATGCGCGACACGTTGAGCAGGTCGTTGATCAAGCGCACCAGTCGATCGCACTCGGAATCGATGATGTTGTAGAACTCCATGCGGGTTTCCTGATCGTAGTATTCCCCATCGGGATCATCGATGAGCGTGCGGATGAAGCCTTTGATGGCGGTGAGCGGTGTGCGCAGTTCGTGCGAGACGGTGGAGACGAAGTCGCTCTTCATGCGTTCGATGCTGCGCAGTTCGGTCACATCATTCATGACGCACAGCAGACCAACGACATGGGTGCGATCATCGCGCACGATCGCCGTTTGCACCTGATAAAAGTGCTCGTTGATGAGGAACTCTTTGGCGACATCGCCGCCGTGCTGCATCGCCTGGTGCAGGAACTCGCGCATGGCCTCATCAGCGATCGCTTCGGTTATGCTGCGCCCGATGTCCTCCTCGGAGAGGCCGAGGATGTGCGCGGCGGCGGCATTCATCACCCGGATATGCCCGGGGCGCGCAATAATGAGCATGCCGGAGTTCATGCTTTGCAGTGCCAGCTCAATCTGTTTGGTTTCGCTGGCCATGCCGGCAACGGTGCGCGTGGTGGAGATGACCGCCACGGCATTGCGCGCGAGCACGGTGAGCAGACTCACATCTTCTTCGGTAAATTTCAATCCAAAGCGTTTGTTGAAGACATGGATAACACCGATGGTGGTGCGGTCGATGACCTGCTGGTTCTCATTGCGCCGCTCAACAACCAGGGGCACCGAGAGGGCATCGCGCACATTGAAACGCGGAAACCCATCGGCGGCGCAGCGCGAGTCAGTGGCGGCATCGAGGCAGATGATCGCCCGGGTTTCGCGAAAGACTTCCCAGGAGATGCCCTCATTGGGGCCAACGCGCAGCGAGGCGATCTCTTCATCCGTGAATCGCAATGCCGGCGGCTGGGCCACGAGTTCGCCCCACTCTGGCTCATAGAGCAGAAAGATGCATTTTTCCGCCTGGACAATTTTGCCCACCCGGTTGATGAACACCTGTAAGGTGTTGCTGAGATCGCCGCCGGGCGGTTCCGGGGTGGGGGCGGGGGCGACGACGGGCGGGGCCGTGCGCTCCATTTGCTCTTTTGTGCGTTCCAACTCGGCGAGCCGTCGACGCAACTCCAGCATTTCGGTCTGGAGTTCGTGCGGCGTCATGGCGCCATGCGTTTCGCCAACCTGCACCATATATCGATCCTCGGACATATCTTCCCGTGGCGTGTCAGGGCCCAGGAGGGGAGAACCCGACGTCCTGGCCTGCGATGGCCGCGTCACCACTTGAGGACGGTAGCCGGTCGCGTGTGAACGCCGGGTATCGCTTGCTGAACCCAAGGTGTTATTCCATACTCATGAAGTAAATGCACAACGTACGACCACGGTATCGCCTGGTCATGTTCAGCAGGCCTGGCGGCCGGGGGCCCAATCTGCCCATCACGAGTGGTGTACAACCAATAGCTGTACATCCCAACAAGGGAACGCGGCCTGTCACACAGCCGTGGGGAGCAGCATTTCGGCAGCATCGGCGCCACAGGCCAGCGCACGTTCATTCAACGGGATCAGGTGTTGCCGGCGTTCAGGCAGCGCCTGGCGCAGGGCCTGGATGATGGTGGCTGGCTGCACGAGCCCCGTCATGCGCAGAAAAGCGCCGAGCAGTACCATGTTGGCGATGCGCGCATCGCCGATGTCCTCGGCCAGATGGTTGGCACGCACGGCGCAGCGGGCGATATCCCGGCGCACCAGTTCAGGATCGACCAGCGAACTGTTCAGCACAATGCGCCCGCCGGACCGTACGCTGCCCTGATACTTCTGCAGCGACAGTCGATCCATCACGATGGCGCTGTCCGCCTGTGCGACGACCGGGGAGCCGATGGGACGCGAAGAGATGATGACCGTGCAAAACGCGGGTCCGCCGCGCATTTCCGGCCCGTACGCCGGCGTCCACACCACATCGCGCCCTTCCATCATGGCCGCCTCGGCCAGGGTTTGTCCCATTTTGAGTACGCCCTGGCCGCCGAAGCCGGCGATGATGACTTCGTGATGCAGTGAAGTGTGCGTGGCAATATCCTCGTGTGACATATCCGATCTCCTCGGGCCGGCTCATGTAGGTGACAGGTTGGCCGATGCCTCTGTTCGTTCATATTCGCTCCATTGTACCCAAAAGCCTTGTCTTCTGTCAGGCCCTGACATTACGCTTGCTTCTTTGGCCGATTGTCCGCAGACATTTTTGACAACCTGGCGAACACACGCTATGCTAATGATGCCTGAAACACGGTCCCCGCATGGCATCCCTCATGGCCATGCCGACCAGCTTGAACGGGAAAGGAGCTCATCACATATGGCTCGCAGTGTCTGGTCTTCATTCCTCCTGCGATGCGGGGTGGGGGTCATCGTCATGCTTGGTGCGACGTTCGCCGTGGCTGCGCAACGTGCCGACCGCACGCCGGCTCCCGTCAGCATCCTTGGTTCGCTCTCCCGGGTGAATGCCGGCATGGTCAGTCCCTGGGATTATGGCATGATCAATGCCGACGAAATGATTGCCGCGCTGGGCGTGGGTACGGTTGGGAAGTACCAGCACACCGGCGAGGTGATCAGTTTTCTCGGCCGCACGTTCATCCGCGCCACCACGCCGAAAGGCGCCCCGACCGTTTTTGAAGTCAACACGCCGCTTCGCTCACCTTTTATGGTCGGCATTCACGCGAAGCCGGAAGTGCTGCCCCGCGTTGTGCGTTTAAGCGCCACCGAGCCCCGACTGCTCCATACCGATTTGGAGAAGATGGCGAATGAGGCTGGTGCGCCTATCGCCGTGTTGGGCTGGGCCGACATGCCCGAATTGGAGGGCAATGCCCTGAAGCGTGCGCCCTCCGGTGATGAGTCGTTGACCGGCAGCAAAGCCGGCGAGTATCTGGACCAGTTGCGCCTGCGCAACGCCAGCGTGGTCTTCGTGGCTGTGGTGGTGCCGGCGACGCTGCCGCGCCCATCGCTCAATGCCGCAACGATCGCCAAGATGGCCACCGATTACGACCCCAGTCAGGGTGCGCCGGTCGCCGCGCTCATCCATGTGCATGGCGCGGTGGTGGAGGAAGCCCCCCCGGCCAGCTACAACAGCACGCCGATCCTGCAGGAGGCGTTGCGCCGGACGACCGTGCAGGAAGTGCTGCACATCTATGGGTCCAGCACCATCCAGCGCGGATTTGCCATGGTGTATGAGATTAACTATCAGGAGTGATCAGTTACCACACGCCGACCACCTGTACGCGAGGCCGCCCGACCGGGCGGCCTCGCAGCATGTATGGCAACGCTGGTTGCCTAATCAGCGAGCCGGATGGCGCACCAGCCCGTCCAGCGCCTCCTCCAACATGGGCGTATGCGGAAAGCTGTGGCCTTTATGCATCGAGAATCCTTCCGCATAGGGCAATCCGACGATACGCCCTGCCTCGCGATCCCACTGCTTCATCTCTTCGATATACTGGTCGATGCCGTGTTGGCGGCGCAGCCAGTCGCGCTGGGAGGCGTGGCAGCCCAGGGTCTCGGCCTTCGGCTCGATCACCTCGGAGATATCGACGTAGAAGTGCGACGTGATCGTGTTGCCGAAGTAGTCGACGCCGCCCAGCGGTCCGAAGTAGTAGAGCGGCACGACGCCCGCGGTGGGCGGCAGGGAGGCGGAGGGGCCTGCCACATAGTTGGGGATGGGTGCGGTGAAGACCGCCATGCGTGCCAGCGCGCTGGCCACCTCGTGATCCGGCATATAATCCACCGGAAAGTGGGTGATGACCAGATCGGGGCGCACTTCCCGCAACAGGGCGACGGCGGCGGCGCGCATGCCATTGTCATCGAAGACCTGCAGGTCCAGGCCGCCCAGCGTGTGGTGCTGCCCGCCCAGCGTGGCCGCGGCGGCTTCGGCTTCCGCCCGGCGACAGGTGGCGATCGCGTTCGGTGTGGCTTCGGCGCTGCCGCAATCACCGCACGTCAGCGTGGCAATATGCACTGCCCACCCGCGCTGTGCGAGCAGGTGCAGAGTGCCGCCGCAGCGGAATTCGGCGTCGTCGGGGTGGGCGCACAGGGCGAGTACCGTGTGCGGCGATGGCGTCATGATTCGCATACCTCCAGGGGCTGAATGGTGTCCTCGCCGGATGCCGCCCACACGGGCAATAAGCCGGTGCGCAGATCGAGGACGTGCTGGGCCACTGACCGCGCCGCCCCGAGCAGACACTCGTGCGGGCGATTGGGGCGCACCTCACACTGTAGCACCTTTCCGATAGCCGGTAAAGTGCGGCTGCCGAGCACCTCCTCCAGGCGCGCGGTCTCGTTATCGGTCCATTGGTCGTCGTGCTGCAGCACGATCAAGGTTGGATGTACGAGTGTTGCACATTGTGCCAGCAACAGCGCCAGTGCCTCAATGGCCTGCCCTCTCGCCCTCGCATCATCCCGTCCCGCGCGCAACAGAGTGCCCAGACACCCCTGCCGGCCACAGTAACAGGGCAGTGCATTGTCCGGCACCGGGACATGCGTGGCATCGCCGATCGGCACCGCGCTGTCGACTGCGGGACGTCCGTCGATGAACAGGCTCAATCTCGCCCGTCCGGTCTGGCGCAGATTCACTGCCAGCAGGCGGGCATAGGCCGGCGAGTTCGGCGTACATACGCCGCGGGCCAATGCATGCGCTTCATCACCAATCATCACCGGCAAATGCCACGCGGCTGACAGACACGCTTGTACGGCATCCAGGGCAATGGGCGTGAGTTGGCCATCATGCTCCAGCGCCGACCCGGAGGGGGTCAATGCGAGGGGCAACACGATGCCGATGCCGCTCCAGAGCGGTCCCGGCGTCTCCAGCGCCTTCCGAACCGCTATCTGCAATGCCTGCTGGACAGTTGCTTCGCGCCAGTCGTCGAGGGTGGAGAAGCGGGGAGCCTCAAGGGCAGCGCCTGCCAGATCGGCGGCCAGGGTGGTGATGCCGTCGGGGTGGACTTCCACGGCCAGCACGCGGCGATACCCCCAGTTGAAGCGCATGGGGATGCGGGGTCGCCCGGGCTGGCCGCTTTGTGGGTCATCTTCAACCAGCAAGCCTGCCCGGCGCAGGCGCGCCACCTGCTGGACGATGATGGGATGGCTTAAGCCGGTTTGCCGTCGCAGGTCGCTCTGGCTGACCGTCCGGCCATCCAGCAGCACACGCAGCACGCGCCAGGTGGCTGGAATCCAGGGCATCTCACGCCATGTCTCGGGATCGAGATGCATTGTCGCCGACCTTTCTGTCACGAAGAGCACGCTTATCGTCGGAGTTAGCTTGTTCCCCCGTGCCGCATATCGACCGGCGCATACAACCACACCAGGCGGCATGACGGCACGACAGAGGTATTCCGTGGACGGGGCGCTGCAGTGAGGTGCTGACGTTGACGCATCTTGCATCACGGCGATCGCAGGTAGACCACGGAGACCGGGCTTCAGCTGCATGCTGACCAAAGTCCGGCCTGGACAGGCATATATTCCGGGAGGAACTATAGACTGCTCTCCTTCGATTTGTCAACCGCTTGTTGACCGAATATACCGCAGGTTCTAAGGTAAATCTTTCTGGTGGAATGCAAAGACGCCCATGATAGACAAGCCGCCATGGCCGGGCTATTATCTGCAAAGCAGTCACTGCACTGACAGCTTTTCCTCGGCACGTATGCTCAGGTGTAAAGGGAAACGGTTATTGGGTATCGAAAACAAAGGAACGATGAACATCGAGCGTGTCATCATGCAAACGCCGTTGACTGAGGCCACTGCCCGCGAACTGGTCGCCGGGCAATCCGTGCTGCTCTCCGGTGATATTATCACCGGGCGTGATGCGGCTCACCGCCGTATGGCGCAGGCCCTGGACCATGGCGATCCCCTGCCGGTTTCTCTGGCCGATCAGATCATCTTTTACGTCGGCCCGACCCCGGCGCCTC